>JANRLN010000251.1:0-15584 GCA_033762515.1 Planctomycetaceae bacterium | reverse complement strand
CCCGCGAGGATTTCCCGCCGCACCGCCAATCGTCGGCAGGTGACGTAAGTCGTTGCGGCGTAATACATTGCCCAGGACAGGAATCGAACCTGCACGGGTGTTACCCCACTAGGTCCTGAACCTAGCGCGTCTGCCAGTTCCGCCACCTGGGCGATCGGTGGAAGTGTGAAAGAATACGCAGAAGGCTCACGGTCGGCAAGCGTGTGGGGTGGGTTTTCGGCGCGGGCAAGTGTGACAGCTTCACGGCGGTAAAATTTACAGCGAAATGCGATCACGACGGCCAGCGGCACGCATTTCTCTCTGGGTCGACTTGTGCCGGCGGCGCGGCGGTTGATTGGGAGCGCGATCGCGACTTGGGTAAACCCGACGAGAGACCTCCTGCAGTCGATGTTTGACGTCCACAGCTGCGTGTCAGATGGCCCAGCACCACAAAAGACATCTGGGAGTGCCAGGGAACCGGAAATCTGGGATCCGACTCACGCGATCGGGCGGTACAATCTGATGTCAGAAATCTTGCAACCGGCGCGGCGCTTCCATCCGGTGGTCAGTCGCGCGGGTCGACTGCTCGATTTCAGGAATCCTCGAAAGACTGAACGTAGATCCTCATGCAAGCCGTTATCACTGCCGTCGGTCCCGACAATCGAGGTCTGGCCGATCCAATCGTGCATCATGTCACCGGGGCGGGGGCGAACATCTACGAAATTCAGATGTATGACCACGATTCCGAGCAGCTCTTTGCCATGCTGTTGCGATTCGAGTGGCCCGGCGACAGGCCGCTGGCAGAACTTCGCCGGGAGATGCAGGAGATTGGTCGAATCAAGGGGCTTGCGATTCGGACGTGGTCGCGCGATGAGACCCCCGATCCACCCCGCATCGCGATCTGCGCTACTTTTCGTCCCGACACCTCGTTGGCTTTGCTGCGGGCGATCCGCGACAAACGGCTGCGCGCCACCCCCGCGGTCATGATCGGCAATCGCAACTCGTGCCGCGGAGTCGCCGAGCAGTTCGGGGTCGATTGGCACAACGTCGGCGACGGACAGGGGAATCCAGACAACGGCCGGATGGTGGAGTTGTTCGACCGTTATCAGGTCGATTACATCGTCCTCGCTCGCTACATGCGCGTTTTGCCCCCGAGCACGTGCTGGCAGTTCGCCGGTCGGATCATCAACTTGCACCACGGGCTGCTGCCGCCGTTTCCCGGATTCCGGCCTTACGAAGATGCGTATCAGCACCGCATGCTCACGTATGGAGCCACGGTGCACTTCATCGTCCCGGAACTGGATGCGGGAAATCAGATCATCCATCAAAGCACATTCACGGTTTTCCCGGGGACGTCGCTGGAGCAGATCAAACAATTGGGAGAAACCGACAACGAGCCGGCATGTCTCGTTGAAGGGGTGCGGCGGGTGGTTGATCGCGAAGTGGAGTTGCATTTTCATCGCGTCGTGCGCCGCGGAGGCGGAGCATGAGCGAATCCGCCGAGTTGACGATTCGCCTGATGTATGCCACCGACCTGCGGCGCGGGTTTCTGGCGACTTTGGCCTCGCTCAAACCGTGCGAATTGACGGATGAGGAGGCCATCGCGGTCTTTCGCAAGCGGATGCGACAGAAAATTCTGACCTATGTTGCGATGCTGGACGACCGGGTGGTCGGAACGGCGTCGCTGATTATCGAGCCCAAGTTCATCAACAGCGGCGGGGTGGTGGGTCACATTGAAGATGTCGCCGTGCACCAGGCCTATCAGCAGCACGGCGTGGGCGGACGTCTGATTCGTCATCTGCTGGATGTTTCCCGCGAACGCGGCTGCTACAAAGTCATCCTCGATTGCGCGGAAGACGTGATCCCGTTCTACGAGAAGTTGGGATTCCGGCGCTGGGAACAGGCGATGCGAATCGATCTGTGATTTCCGGCGGCCGAAGTCGCGTTGTCAGAATCTGCGGGCGGACGCTAACATTCGCGGAGGGACGGGAAGGTCGATAGCGACATTCCCGACATCAGGAGCCTCAGCGAGTGATTCAGTCGGGCAGGGACGCCAGTCTTCGCAATCTCACCGCGCGGCGGATCGCCGTCATCAAGCCGAGCGCGCTGGGTGATGTCGTGCAGGCCTTGCCGTTGCTGCCGGTCCTGCGTGCGCGATTTCCCGCGGCCCGACTGACCTGGGTGATTCAGCGGGAATTGCAGGATCTCGTCAGCGACCATCCCAGCCTGGACGAGATGATTTGCGTCGATCGTCGGCCCACAGCGGGGCAGGTGGTGCGTCTCTGCCGCCAACTGCGGGGGCGCGAGTTCGATCTGGTATTCGATCTGCAGGGACTCTTGCGGTCGGCGGTGCTGACGCTCGCGACGGGAGCACTCTGGCGCGTGGGGTTGGAGACCGCGCGCGAGGGAGCGTCGCTGGCGACAAATTGCGTGATTCCCGACAGCGGGCGCGAGATTCCCGCGCATGCGCGTTACTGGCGGGTTGCCGAAGCGCTCGGGATGGGAACACATCCGCGAGAAGTCTGGCTGACGCTTTCGGCGGCGGATAACCTGCGCGCCGTCGATTGGCTGAGGCGACTGCCGCGACCGGTTCTTGCGGTGCAATGGGGCGCCAAGTGGGTCACCAAACGCTGGCCGCTGGCGGGGTTCGCCGAGGTGTTGTCACGTGCGGGTCGTGCATGGGGGGGAAGCCTCGTCATTGTTGGCGGACGATCCGAGCGGCCTGAATGCGATTGGTTGACCGAGAAACTCGCGGAGACCGTCGGCCGATCATCCGTGTTGAATCTGGCGGGGCAGACATCGATCAAGCAACTGGCGGCCGTCTTGTCGCGCGTGGATGCGGTCGTCTCCAATGATTCGGGTCCGCTGCATCTCGCCGCCGAACTGGGCAGACCGACGCTGGGAATCTTCACTTGCACCAGCGCAGTCCGGTCCGGTCCGCCGGGGACACAGCATGAATTTGTCTCCACGCAAGTGCCGTGCGCGGCGAGCTATTGCAAGGTGTGTCCGCACACCGGGACGCGGCACATGGCCTGTCATCAGGAACTGACCGTCGAACGCGTCTGGCAGGGACTGCAACGGCTGGTTGCGAAGCACGAGTTGGCGCCGCAGATCCGCCGTTTCGCGGCATAGCCTGGGACTCCTCAGGGGAGGAACGTCCGCGGCCGTTCTGGTTCGATCATGATCGCCGCAAAGCGTCGACCGCGGTAGGGAACGGGATCCAAGACCGGGCTGACTCGCCAGCCGGTTCCGACATCGCCGCCCACCTTCAGTTCTTTGCGGCTCCATTCCACGATCAACATGCGAGAGCGCGGGGCTTCGGCCTCCGTAACGATGATGTTCGTCAATTCCGAATCCCAGCCCACGGCATGCGACAACCGTGCGTCCGGAAAAACGGATCTCAGGAGGTACTCCAACTGAGCGTCGCTGTCATGTTTGTCAGAGGTGACCAGCGAAACGTGATCGGGGGAGGCGATGCGGCTCAGCTTGGTGCGGCTGGCTTCATAGACCTTCCGTCCCGTCGGCGTCGCCCGCCAGATCAGCGCCCCCATCGCCGAGTGCCCGAGCAACGCGATCACTCCGAAGCCTTGAATCCACCGTCGAACTTCACTCTCGCTCCAGGCCAGGGACGTGCGACGCAAGCCCATTGCCAGGGGAGCGCTGGCGGCGAGAACCGCCCCGACCGTTCCACCGATGATCAGCCCGGCCTGCCAGCGCTGCGTCAGGGCGCCCGCCACGCATCCAACGGTGATCGTCAGGCAGGTCAACATCCACCGCGTCGAGATTCGTCGTTGCGTCATTTCGACGACGCCGTGTGCCGCGAGGTAAGCGGCCGGGACGATGCAGAAGCTCTCCCAGGCCCGAGACGACTGCAGTCCCCAGACATCGAGCGCCAAGCCGGGGAGCAGTCGCATGACCACGCCGAGGCCCAGCCAGCACATCATGAATCCGGCGAACTGCTGCGGCGGGGAGGGATTGCGGCTCAAAAGACTGCGCAGTCCCGTTCCGATCCCGAGCAACAAAAATCCACTCAGAAAGGCGGATCGTTCGAGCCACACAATCAGGTCGTGGCGCCATTGAACGCGCTGGACGCGCGACACGCCCTCATCCAGCCCAGCGCTGTGCGTGGTCCAAACCCGCAAGAATTCGAGCCCGTATTCCTCGAGCATCAGTGCGATCCACCATCCGCCCAATGCCATTCCGGTGGCAAAAGCAATTGCCAGCGTCCGGCGGCGACGGAAGCGCACAGAGGGAGCCTTTTCGGATGCTTCCAGCGATTCTGCGGGTTGGAACAACAGTCCCCACGCAACAACGACAGCCAGAAATGCGACGGCCAAAATGCCGCCGGAGAGAATTGCCAGGCCCCACGCCAGTCCCCCCGCGAGCAGCCGCAGAGACACCTGGGACTGGGCGTTCCTCCAGTGACTCCAGATGGCCCAACCGGAGGCCGTCAGCAACCACGCCGTCAGGGCGTCCGACCCACCGGAAGCGGCGAGCGACAACCATTGTGGGTGGGTGGAGATGATCGCTGCGAACATCAGTCCATAGGGGGATCCCGCCGATTCGCGGGTCCAGACGGCGCCGCACCACACGCCGAGCATCAGACTGACCACAGATATCGCGAACAGGCACCCGATCCCGCCCGGTGGACTCAGGGAAATCAACCCGCAGGTGAGCCAGGCTTGCAGGGGCGGTTGGAAGAGTGTGCCGTCTTGATGCCAGAGGAGTCCGGGAATCACGATTTGCGGAATCTGCTCGGCTCGGGCCACCGCCAGAGCCTTCAACCCCCAGCGCGCGGTATCGGCTTCAAACGTTGCATTGGCGGCAGTCAGCAGCGGCAGGACCACCGCCAGCAGGGTCAACAACGGAGCAAACGTTCGCGATCGATGCAGCATGCGCGCAGCATCCCGCGGCGGTTCGGCCGCCATTCGGAGAAGTTGCGCGTCGTCGACAGTCAACGGCATGAGATGTTGGAGCAACTGTGAAGATGGACGGAGAGAGCCTCTTCAAGGAGTTTCGCAGGCTTGGCCGCGTTTCCAGGCAATCACGTCATCAAGAATCGATCCCAGCGTCATCGTGGGTTTGCGGCCAATGGTCCGCTCCAGCTTGCTGATGTCGGGAACGCGGCGGCGAACGTCTTCAAAGTCGGCGCCGTAGGCCTCGTGATATGGAACATACTGAATCGAGAGGCTTGGCTGCACGCGACGGATGACTTGAGACGCGAGATCCCGAATGGAGATCGCGGAATCGCTGCCGATATTGAAAACCTGACCGGCGGCGGGGGCCGTCTGCATGAGGGTCACGACGCAGTCCACGACCTCACGAACGTGCGCGAAACAACGCTCCTGAGCTCCGTCGTCATAGACAATCAGCGGCTCCCCGCGCAGCGCCTGATCGACGAACCTCGGAATGACCATGCCGTAGTGACCCACCTGGCGTGGACCCACGACGTTGAAGAACCGTCCGACCACCACAGGCAACCCGTACTTGCGATGGTAGGCGAGTGCCAGGAATTCATCGATCGCTTTGGAGCAGCCATAGGCCCAGCGGGGACGGACGGTGGGACCCAGCAGCAGATCATCGTCTTCCGACCAGCGTTCCTTGGGATTCTTGCCGTACACCTCGCTCGTGGAGGCGAGAAACAGGGGTTGCCGCTTCTGCGCCGCCAACTGCAATAGCCGTTCGGTCGGATAGATGTTGGTCTCGATCGTCCGCACCGGGTCATCCGCGACCAACTTCACTCCGACAGCCGCCGCCATGTGGTAGATGATGTCGCTGTCGGCGGTCATTTCGGCCAGCAAGCCGGGGTCGGTGATTGAACCTGTGCGCAAATGAAGCCGCGGATGTTCGGCCAAATGGGCCAGGTTGGCTGCGCGTCCCGTGGAAAGATTGTCGAGAACGGTCACTTCATGCCCGTCGGCCAACAGCCTTTCGGTGAGATGGCTGCCGATGAATCCGGCGCCACCCGTGACCAGACAATGGGGCATGGGGGTCGCGTCCTCTCTGAGAAGTGACATGCCTGGACCGAAACCAGAAATCGAGCTGCGATCATAGCCGATTCCGCCCGCAATGTGTTCCCGACGCGACCATTGGTTGCGTCCTCCTCTCCAGATTTGACTCCGAAAGTCGCTCTTGCCCGGCCTTTCACGAGGCGTCGGTCGGCGAAGTCTCCTGGACCGTGGGACTCGTCAGATCTCCACGCATAATCCCGAGAGCTGCGACAATCGGTATGACGATTACGATCAGAATGTTCCGAAAAATCGTCATCACCGTCAGAATCGTTACGGCGACGTTTCGACTCTGAAACGCATCCGAAAAGGTTTCGCCCGCCCTTTCGGGACACAGTCGCAGCGTAAGTCTCTGATGTGAAATTGGTTGCGCGGGATGGCCGATTGTGACGGTTCTGGCGGATCTTCTGACGGCACGGGTTATGCGGACGAGAGGGATTGTCACGGTCGCAACGACGGCAACAGAAGAATCGACTGCAGCGGTTGTAGCGACGTGGTCCGCGGCGAGAGTTGTCGCCGCTGCCAAACCTGTGTTCGAGCGTGAGGCGCGACCTGAGAGACCGCTCCCTGCGCTGAGGTGGTGGACCTGGGGTTGTGGAACCCGGAGGTCTGCTCGCAGTTCGCCGGCCGCGTCCTGGAACGACTCGAACCAGGCCGCGGCCGGTCTCTGCGGGACGTCAGATGTCTTCTGAATCCTTGCGGCATCGCGTCGGCGAATGCCCGAGAGAAAGGCCAATCGTCATGCTGCAACCGAGTCTTATCCGCCCGCTGAGCCGCAGTCTGTGGAAGGACGAAAGTGGGGCCATCCTGTCTGCGGAATTGGTCATCGTCCTCACGATTGTGGTCCTCGGAATGATCACTGGACTCTCGTGCCTGCAACAGTCCGTCGTCAGCGAACTGCAGGACGTCGGTCGCGCGATTCGCGCGCTGAATCAGTCGTACGCCATCACGGGGTTCGTCGGTTGCCGGAAGATCTGGGGGCCGACGAGCATCACCTCCGGCTCGCGCTTCACCGACACCAGCAGCGGCATCTACCTGACGAATTCTGGCGGCGCCGAGATTGGCGGCGGCTTTCGAGGGGCGTTCATGGAGTCGTCACCGTCTCGGATTGCTGCTCCCGAAGGTGCAGGAGCCTGCCCGCCATCCGCCGCGGTGCCGCCGACTCCCATTCCTGAACGGATGACCCCGGCGCCTGCCGGGGAATGCTCAAGTTGTGGCCCGACTCCGATGACCGAGCCGCTGCGTCCTCAACCAGAGATCCCCATGGGTCCTGTCCCTCAGACACTCGATCAGATTTAGATCCGGTGTCGGGGGAAACGTTTGAACCAGGCGAACCATTCGGCCGCGATTTCGCGCACGTCTCCGTGCTGAAACGGACACGTCGTGAATTCGCGGCTGATGAACATTTCACGAGCTGAACGTTGCGCTCAGGTTCCGAAGCGCAACGACAAGACCACCGCCAGCATTCTGAACGTCACGGAGTCGTCGGCGCTTTGACCGCAGTCCGTGCCTCAAGTCGGGGATTTTTCCATAACCCGTTATCTGTCAATCGGATGCGATTCCTCGGGAGAGACTTCTCGGTGTTCCGATCGCGACGATTGTATTGTTGGTACGACGTTTCCTAGCTGCAGCGACTCTCAGGATGGCACGCATCACAGCAGGTGCGTGGATTTCGTCGGTTGCGCAGTGAGATCTCGCTTTAGGGACTGTGATCAAAGATCGAATTAGGCCGATTTCAACGAATTGTCCGATTCAGAAGGCTCGCGTCTGTTCCCTCTGTTCCTCTGCAGAGTGATCCAGCGCGGGTTCCTTCGAGCAGCCGTGGCCGCGGCTGCTCACTACCGAGAACCTAGGCGGATTTCTGCCTGGAGAACGGTCAGCGCGGAGCGCTGACTGCATACGACTGGCCAGTCAACTCGCAGCCGCGGCGGAGCCGCAACCGCAGGTGACGCGTCCACAACGCGGCAACTGTGTTGGAAATTCCGTTTCAAACCACCTCAGTTCAGACAGTCTCTCAGATTAGAAAGTCTCTCCATGCTCAAGCAGTTCCTGCGTGACGAGAGCGGCGCGGTCATCTCCGCCGAGCTCGTCCTGGTCCTCACGATTTTGGTAATTGGTGTGATCGTCGGCCTGAGCGAAGTCGCGGTCGCCGTCAACACTGAGCTCAACGACATCTCGAACGCCATCGGGGCGCTCGACCAGAGCTATTTCTTCACCGGGTTCAAGGGGATTGGACTCGGCGGAGGTGACTTGAAGTTGAAGAGCCTCACCGTCGGCTCGCGGTTCACGGACGCTCACGACGACTGTGACAAGAACGCCACCTGCGACCTCGTGTGCGGCGCGCCCCTGGTGGACACTTGCGGCTGATCGTCGCGGACTGTCAACACGTGACGGCACTTCAGTCGCCATGGTCGCCAGAGACTGCACAGTCCCTGCGACCGTGGCGGCAGTTGCCGTCGGCCGAAAAGAAAGGACCCGGATTCACGGCACAGACGTTGCGGAATTCGCCTTTTTGACGCCCGGACAGACTGTCCCTTCATTCCTGTCTGAGGAGAAATCCCGCAGTCGAGTGGGGGCACGAACGGATCGGCGTCTCTTCGCGGTTGGCGCTTTGATAGCGTTACGAAACTGTGGAGCTCGACGGTTGTTGAGAAATTCAAACGTCGGGGCGGGCGGCGCAGCAGAGACTTGTGGCAAAAACGCCACGCGGCAGCGCCGCTGGAAAGCGAGCGCAACCCTCTTTCCTGCAGTCACTTGTTCTGAACTGCAGTCCGCCGGTCACGATCTCGCGCCGATGTTGCATCTTCTCGACGCGTCGTCAGGCACGGACTCTGCATCACGCCGCTCGCGTGGCTGACGTCTGTCCCGAGCAGCCCCTCGCTCGGGCAACGTCGGCCGTCACCGGTCTGCATCAGCGGCAACCGTTCGCACGATTGCCATTTCTGGTCGTTCAGCCGAACGACCATGACCGGCAGGTGATGGAATCGCAGTGCTGTTGCGGCAGTTCCATCCAAATCATCTCCGGGGATGAATGAGGACTCGTCGGCGGCCACCGACGAATCCCGAGGTGATTGGGCAAGCTCGATCACAGTCGGTGCACATCAAGGGTATGCGCATCGAGGAGGGCAGCGCTGCGGCCCAGCGATTGTCAAACACTATGACCGAAGTTAACAGAGGAACACAGTCTCATGATTCGTAATCTGTTTCACGACGAGAGCGGTGCCGTGATTTCGGCGGAACTCGTGCTCGTGCTGACCATTCTGGTCATCGGTGTGATCGTCGGTCTGAGCGAAGTGGCCGTCGCGGTCAACACCGAGCTCAACGACGTGTCGAATGCCATCGGCGCTCTCGACCAGAGCTACTTCTTCACCGGCTTCAAAGGCCAGGGGATCTTGGACAAGCTCAAGAATGCCACTGCCGGCAGCCGCTACAACGACGTCTCGGATGACTGCGATGCCAACGCCACTTGCGATCTGGTTTGCGGCGCCCCGCTCATCGGATCTGCCGGTTAATTGATACCCAACGGACTCTTGGCGGCGGGCATCGTCTGACGGTCCTCCGCTTGAGTTCCACGAGCTACGAGTTTCCCCCCCGGACGGAGCCAAGGGGTTGCGTCCCGGGGGGATTCGTTTGCCGATCCCCTTCCCCATCGAACACGTTTCCACTCTGGTCGTCGCCCGCCGCGTCTTGCGGCAGTTGAAATCCCTGTCGAAGCTCCAGTTCCTATAGTTTTTCACATACAGCGGGAAGCTCGTTTTCCCGTTCGGAAGTCACCTGCGCAGGGTGAAGTCGGAATACGACGGCGGCCACCGTCGTAATCCAGCCGTTTGAACGCAGCAGTCTCAAGCGGAGTTGGTGCGCCGGCGAGTGCTGACGCGCTGACAAACGACCCCCTTCCTGTTGGATGAGGGTCGATCAGTCCCATCAGTGTCTCATGCAGAGGAATTCAGACTTATGTTGCGCAAGCTGTTCAACGACGAGTGCGGTGCTGTCATCTCGGCCGAACTCGTGCTCGTTCTCACGATCCTGGTCATCGGCGTGATCGTCGGCCTCAGCGAAGTCGCTGTTGCCGTCAATACCGAACTCAATGACATCTCGAACGCCATTGGCGCCCTCGACCAAAGCTACTTCTTCACGGGCTTCAGGGGTCAGGGCACCCAAGACAAGGTGAAGAACGCCACCGCCGGCAGTCGCTTTGACGACGTTCGCGACGACTGCGACGTCAACACCACCTGCGACCTCGTCTGCGGCGCCCCGGGCACCGCCAGCGCTGGTTGATTCGATGTGCGTGTGAGATCCTCACTGGGTATCGCGAGAAACCCGAAGGCTCTCCACATCGCCTGAACTCGTCCCCTCGGATGGAGCCGCGAGGTTTTATCCGAGGGGATCTTCGTTTCCAGACGAAACTGGCCGGAAGGATCTGCGACCAGATGGCATGAACGCCGATCGGGAGTTCACGTCGTGATTCACGTCTACGGAGGGTTAGTCATCCTGTCGCGCCGGATCCGCGAGATGATCGCGATGCGGTCATGGTTGAGGCTCCTCACCTACGGGTGAGCGCCTGCCGGACGGACTGCGGATTCTTCGCGACAGCGACGTCGGTGCGGCGTGGCCGACCGACAACGCCCAAATTTCCAAACTCACGAAGGACTCACAACCCATGTTTCGCAAATTGTATACGGAGGAGTGTGGAGCAGTTCTCTCGGCCGAACTGGTGCTCGTGCTGACGATTCTTGTCGTTGGTGTGATTGTGGGCCTCAGCGAAGTTGCTGTCGCCGTCAACACCGAGCTCAACGACCTCTCGAATGCCATCGGCGCCGTCGACCAGAGCTACTTCTTCACTGGGTTCAAGGGGCAGGGAACGAACGACAAGCAGAAGAGCGCCTCTGCGGGCAGCCGCTTCGACGACAAGAACGACGACTGCGATGTCAACACCAGTTGCGACCTGGTCTGCGGTGCTCCCGGTGCCGCTTCCGCTGGTTGATCGACCGGGGGCTCCCCAAAGTATGTGGCGCAGTTTCGTTCTGCGTCGGAAAAGCGTGCGTCGCTGGTTGTGAAGAACGGGCCGCTGAGCCGCCCCGGTTTCCAGGACAGACCTGGGCCGGGGTTCTCATTTTTCGGGAGGCGGTCAATAACAAGAAGCAGGCTGTCACGGCGGCGCGACCTCTCATGACCCGAGACCTGCCCGCGACGAAGTTGTTGGATCAACTGGGTTCGCGTTGTTGGCTGCAGCGTCAGAGTCGGCGGCTGTGATCCAGTGACTTTTTCAACGCGTCCGAACGGCCCAGAACTGCCGCGGGATCGTCAGGCTTGCCAGTTGGCGACAGGATCGTCAGTGTGTCTCCAGAGGATTGTGGCAGCATTGGCACGCTGACGCCGTGCGACTGCAGCGTCTCCGCGGTTCTCCGACAAGGAATGTTGAGATGAAGTTTGCCGCGGCGTGTTCGCAGGAGCCGAATCTGACTGCAGCGATCGCAGCCGCTCGGCGGGAACTGATCGATCGGTTGGAGGGTGCCGCCGATTTGACGATGGTCTTTGTCAGCCACGACCATCGCGCGGAGTTCTCGACTCTTGCGGCGAGACTTCAGGAATCTCTTCCCAGCCGTGTGCTGCTAGGCTCGGTGGGAGAAACGATTATCTCCGGGAAAGACGAATGGGAATCGGGACCGGCGATCGCCATCTGGTCAGCGACGCTGCCGGAGTATCAACTCCGCCCCTTCGCCATGGAGTTCGAATCGACCCCAGACGGAGTCGTCTGCAGCGGGATTCCGGAAGACCTCGCTGATGAGGCGGATCGGGTCCGTGCTTTTTTGCTGTTGGGGGAGCCGTACACGTCAGCACCCCATGCCGTGATCGATCGCTTCGGAGATGAATTCCCTCAGACCCCCGTCATCGGGGGCATGGCGAGCGGTGCATCCCGTCCCGGCGAGAACTCACTGTTCTTCGGCCACGACGCCATCCCCGCCGGTGCGGTGGCTGTGGCGTTGCTCGATGGCCCGCCTGTCCACACGCTGGTTTCACAGGGCTGCCGTCCTGTAGGTGACACCTTTGTGATCACCCGCGCAGAACGAAACGTGGTTTTGGAACTCGGGGGGAAACCGGCGCTGCATCGTGTGCAAGAGGTGTATCAGGGCGCGTCCGCCGGAGACAAGAAATTGCTGGAAAGCGGCCTGCACCTGGGAGTCGCCATGAGCGAGTATCGAGACTCTTTTGGTCGCGGAGACTTCCTGGTCGCCAATGTCCTGGGGGCGGACCGGAACAGCGGGGCCATTGCGACGGGACATCACGTTCGGAAAGGACAGACGGTGCAGTTCCACGTTCGCGACGCCGCATCGGCGGATGCCGACTTGACGGGCCTGCTGGAGCGCGCCAAGGCCGCACATCCCGGCGGTGTGGAGGGAGCCCTCCTGTTCAGCTGCAACGGTCGGGGGACCCGGATGTTCTCCGAACCGAATCACGATGCGGCGGCCATCCAGCGCGTTCTCGGACCCGTGCCGCTGGCGGGAATGTTTGCGGCCGGAGAAATCGGCCCAGTAGGCAAACAGACCTACATGCACGGTTTTACGGCCAGCGCGGCCTTGTTCGTCGACGCACCGTAATCGGCGAGCCGTGGGAGTCACGCCTCCCCGCTCGACAGGCGAATCTACGCAGAACCGCGCGAATCGGCTACGATGGCCAACTCAGGCCGCGAATGCCCTGCGGTCTGGGTTTCCGCCTCCGTGACCCTGCCTTTGTTCGGCCAGCATGCAACTTTTTCAGAGCGCACTCCCTCCGACCGTCCGCGGCAGCTTTGTGGCGATTGGCAACTTCGACGGCGTCCATCGCGGGCATCAAGCGATGGTCGAACGGCTCGTGGGATTGGCGCGCCAGCACAGCCAACGAGCGACAGTCGTCACGTTCGACCCCCACCCTCTGGCTCTGTTGCGCAGTGATGGGGCGCCTCCTGGATTAACGTCGGTGACCGACCGCGCGGAACTCCTTCGAGCCAGGGGAGTCGATCACGTCGTGGTGTTGGCCACATCGGCCGCCTTGCTGCAGTTGACCGCCGAGCAATTCTTCGACCGCGTTGTCTGCCGGGAACTTCAGGCCGTCGGACTGGTGGAAGGCCCCAACTTCTGTTTCGGCAAGGACCGCGGCGGCACCATCACGAGCTTGCGGCAAATGTGTCAGGCGCACGGTCTGACGCTCGATGTCATTGAGCCCGTCACCTGGAATGGGCAGTGGGTTTCTTCCAGCGCGATTCGGTCGTTGTTAATGGCGGGGGATCTCAATTCCGCGGTGGATTTGCTGGGACATCCGTATCGCCTGACAGGGCAGGTCACGCGCGGCGCCGAACGGGGACGCACGCTGGGAGTGCCGACAGCGAACCTGAGCGGCATCGGCGCCGTCCTTCCGGGATTCGGGGTGTACGCCGGACAGACCGTGGTGAGCGGGCGAGACTACCGCGCAGCAATCAACATCGGACCGAATCCTACGTTCGCCGAAGGAGCGACGAAAATCGAGGTCCACCTGATCGACTTCGTCGGCGACTTGTACGGTCAATCGCTGAGCGTCGACTTGATCCGGCGGTTGCGGGACATTCGAAAGTTCGCGGGGATCGATGAGCTGAAGCAACAACTGGCCGCTGACATCTCCGCGGCACGGAACGCGGTTTGACGATTCGATGATCAAAGGGGGAGGCCATGCGACCGCGAATCGCGCTGACGATGGGGGATCCTGCCGGCGTGGGACCGGAGATCTGTTTGCGTGCGCTCGCCGACCCGGATTTAAGAGAGGTGTGCGTCCCGGTGGTGTTTGGGGACGCGGCCGTGTTGCAGAGGTGCGGTCATCAGCTCGGAATCCCTTGCCAGGCGACCGTCCGGCCGGTCTCGACGCGCGGCGAGTCTTCCTGGAGCGCCGGCCTGCGGACCGTGGACGAACCGACGATTCTGGACATCCATCAAATTGACGCGCAACAGATCATTCCCGGGACCATGAATGCCGCGACTGGAGCCGCGAGCTACGCTTACATTCAGGCGGCAATCGACGCCGTCATCGCCAACCACGTCGCCGCAGTGACAACCGGGCCGATCAATAAAGAAGCGTTACGCGCGGCGGGGATCAATTTTCCTGGTCACACGGAAATGTTCGCGTCCCGGACGTCGTCGCCCAAGTCGTGCATGATGCAATTTTCGCCGGAGATCACGTGCACTTTCGTGACGGTCCACGTCGGGTATGCGGAAGTTCCCAGGCTATTGACGACGGAGCGGATTCTGGACGTCATCGAATTGACCGTCGACGCGATGAAACGCCTGGGACGCCCCGTTCCGAGGCTTGTCGTGTGTGGTTTGAATCCTCACGCCGGGGAACATGGCCTCTTCGGAGACCGCGAAGAAGAGCGGATCATTGTGCCCGCGATCGACGCGGCACGAGCCCGCGGTCACCAGATCGAAGGACCGCTGCCGCCGGATACGGCCTTCGTCCCCGCGAAACGCCGGGTGACGGACGCGTTCATCTGCATGTATCACGACCAGGGACACATCCCGGTCAAAGCGCTGGCGTTCGATTCGGCGGTGAATACGACGCTCGGGTTGCCCGTGATTCGCACCAGCGTCGATCACGGCACTGCCGGAGACATTGCCTGGCAGGGGATCGCGCGGCCGGACAGCTTGTTTGCGGCGCTGCGCCTCGCCGCCCGACTTTCGACCAACTCCCAGTGATCATCACGCTCTTGAGGCGCAGCAGAACACGCTTGCGGTTTCGCGTTGTACATTGCGAAACCGCAAGCGTGTCAATGGTTGATCACGAGAGGGAACGGAGCGCTACCAGCTGGCCTTCTTCAGACCGGGGATCAGGCCGTCAAGGGCCATGTCGCGGAGCTGGTGACGGGCGAGTTTGAATTTCCGGTAAACGCCGCGGGGACGCCCGGTGAGAGCGCACAGACGACGCAGACGGACGCGGCTGGAGTTCCGGGGGAGCTTGTCCAACCCGGCGAGGTCTCCCTTGGCCTTCAGTTCGGCTCGCTTAGCCGCGTACTTCTTGACCAACTCTTCCACGTGCTTCATCCGCTCGATCGTCGATTTTGTCGCCATGCCAGTGCGAATCCCGAAAAAGCTGAGCTCAAAGCGCGGCCCGAGGGCGGGTCCGCAGATGCTTAAGCTCTGGATGGTAACCTGATTGCGACGAACTGTCGAGTTTGTCGGCGGGAAAACTTGCTTGCAGTGCGATTCGGAATGATTATCTGTGCCGTAACCCATTGCTCGTAAATGGTTTATGTGTTGTTTTCTGTCTTGCGATCGTTCGTCAAACGGACGTGATGACCTGCGTTGCGTCAACGGGGTGCACACCTCAGAATACCGAATCGATTCGCATCGGAGTGTCCTGATCCTTGGAGTCCTACACATGCCGTTCCTCCCACGCGTGTCTGCGGTTGTTTGGATGTTCGCAGGTCTTGTCGTTTCGACGCTCGATCCCGCGTCGGCGATGCGGGGATGGGGGGCGGAGCGCAATTCCGAAATCATTCGCGTTGAAAACGCCAATCCGGGTTCGGATGACTGGCAACTCACCCGCGTACGACTCGACAGTCCGACCGGGACGCGCTCTCCAGCCATCGAGGGC
>JANRLN010000250.1:0-1564 GCA_033762515.1 Planctomycetaceae bacterium | reverse complement strand
ATGGGCGCCCACGCAGATATTCGACCGTCGTGTCGTCGGGACTGATGTACCCGCAACGAGCCCCCCCTTCGATACTCATATTGCAGACGGTCATCCGCTCTTCCATCGACATGCGATCGAAGACTTCGCCAGCGTACTCGTAGGCGTAGCCGACGCCCCCTTGAACTCCGAGTTTGCGGATGATGTGCAGGATGACATCCTTGGCGAAGACCCCCGCACGGAGTTTGCCGTGGACCTCGACTCGGCGAACTTTGGGGCGTGCCATGGCGAGCGTCTGCGTCGCCAGCACATCCGCCACTTGACTGGTACCGATTCCGAAGGCGATCGAACCAAAGGCTCCGTGGGTGCTGGTATGGCTGTCGCCGCAGGCGATGGTCATCCCGGGAAGCGTCAGCCCCTGCTCCGGTCCGACGATGTGCACCACTCCCTGGCGATTATCTTTCAGATCGAACAACCGGATGCCGAAGTCCCGGCAGTTTTTCTCGATCGCCGACATCATCTCCTCGGCAAGGACGTCTTGAAACGGCCGGGCCTGATTGTCGGTGGGGACGATATGGTCCACGGTCGCCACGGTTCGCTCGGGAACGGGAACGGTCAGTCCGCGCTCGCGGAGGATCGCAAAGGCTTGCGGGCTGGTGACTTCGTGAATCAGATGCAGTCCGATGAAGAGTTGCGTTTGCCCCGATTCCAGGGTGCGGACGGTGTGCAGATCCCAGACTTTGTGGAACAGATTGCGGCGGTCGGACATATCGGAACTCTCAGCCTGATCAGTAGTTGAAGCGCGAATCGGGAACAATATGTGGAACGCTCGTTTCCGTCGGTCGAATGCTAGATCCAGCTGCGTGCAGCACTCGGTAAGGCGTTGCGCACGCGAAATCCGCACCTGTTATGCTAACCGATGTCGGAAAGCAACGCGACTGGCGGGATTGATCCACCGGACACCAAATTCCGTTCACCGTTCGGAAGATTTCGTCGAACGATCGTTGGGATGACGTGGAACTGCAGGGAGTCTCTCGCGTGAATTGCCCCAGTTGCTCCGCCAGCGTGGCCGTGAATCTTGCGCAATGTCCCTATTGCGGCCGGCATTTGGAAACGTCCATCCACCCAGCAGGATTTGAGGGCCAACTGGTTCCTCGGCCAGCCCGATTTCATGTCGCCGATAGGCCACATGCTTACACAATTCAGTGGCAACAGGATGAACCGCTGGGGCTCGGACTTGCGGCGGTGGCGTTCTTCGTCGGCATCTCTGTTGTCGGGTTGCTGCTCCATGAAGGCTTGTCCACGATACCGTACTTCCAGCGCACGGCATCGCTCATTGTTGTGGTCGGATTCGGCGTCGTCTTGGTGTGCGCCCTCCTGGCGGGAGCCGTCAAATATGCCTTCAACGTCACGACGATCGGTATCCGTCAGGGCGAACTCCGTGTCGACGTCGCTCTGTGGTTCCAGCGCACTCTGGTTCGTCTTCCAGCGGCGGACGTCAAACAGGTCTATTGCCGCGAAGTGATTTCGGAGGTTCCGACAACCGAGTCCACCGCGAAGAGTTACAGCGTGGAACTGCTGCTGC
>JANRLN010000249.1:0-7965 GCA_033762515.1 Planctomycetaceae bacterium | reverse complement strand
TTGGTCAGGACTCAGGTCGGCCCCGAGGACGACGTCGTACTCGTCGCCGATCTCACCCACCCGGGCGCCGGTCTTGACGTCGAACAGCACAACTTTGCCCGAATGCGATCCGCGACCGCCCCCCACCATCAGAATCTGGCCGTTCCGACTGAACTTGAGCACATGCGGCTGCCCTTCCGGGAAGGCCAAAACACCTGTCAGTTCCAGGGTCGCCGTGTTGTACAGGAGCACCTGCTTGTGACCGGAGACCGCCGCCAGCGGCGACCACGGATTGGTAGCCAAGGCGGTGACGCCGTTGGCGCGGGCCGACACCAGCAAGGGATCAAGCGGCAGGTTCTCCGGCATCGGCGGCGGGCCGACCGGGCGATCGGCACTCACCATCACGCGCGCCACCGCCGACTTTTTGATCTTCGATACGCTGCCCGAGTCCTTTAACGATCCTTGCTCGATCCATTTCTTGATCAACGCCAATTGATCATCGGGCAGCTTCGGCTGCTGCGGAGGCATGAACGGCTCGGAGAGATGGGCCACCACTCGGTAAAGTGTGCTGTTGTCCGGCTCCCCATCACTGCTGATGACTTCCCCCGACGCCCCCCCCTGCATCACGCTGGTGTAATTGTCGAGCGTGAGGTCCCCTTTTTTGTCGTTTGCGTTGTGGCACGTCCCGCATTTTTCGCGAAAGATCGGCAGGATGTGTTGTTCATAGGTGATCTTTTCGACCGGCTTGTCTCCGGCAGGCTTTTGTTCCTGAGCGGACGACGCTGCGGCCAGAGAAACGATCGCAAGGCTGAGGACGAATCGGAACATGTCAGAGGTCTCGCTTCCAATGGGCGGAAATCGAGGGGAGGTGGGCAGTCAACGCGGAGGGCAACGAAATCCCGCTGAGTCATCCAGCGAGCCAAGTCTCAACTCACAAAACTCAAATCCCAAACAAGCTCCCAATCCCAAACTCCAAAACACTGGCGCACAACTTCATTCTGAGATTCGGCGATTGGGATCTCTTCGCGATTTGGAGATTAGGTTTTCAGATTTCCATCGACTACGTCATCAATGTTGTCCAGCGCCCAACTCCTAATGGTTGAACACGAACTCGCGGCTGTTGACGACGGCCCAGAAGATGTCTTCCAGGTTCTGTTGCGACGGCTTCTCCCCTTCGAGCAGCGGAGCCAAACCGGCGAGTTCCTCAGGTTGCGGCTTGCGGCTGAGGGCGCGCACGTAAATCTTCTCCACGATCTGCGGCGCGGTCAGCCCGGCTTTGATCCATTCGTTGACGAGCCGCCCCTGCTGGATGCGGGCGTTGGTCGTGTCGCCGTTCAGCAGATGCAACGCTTGCGACAGCGTCGGCTCCATTTTCACTTCGCAGGAGCAGGCCGTTTCGCGTGACGCCCGGCCGAAGGTCGTCAGGAAGTAGGTGCTGGTGGCGCCGTCGGCGATCTGCACCGCGCGAGCGCCGAGCGGCAGCCGCGGGAACTTTTCCTTGGTGTTCGTCACCTGCGACAGGACGTCGAGCATCGACTCAGCCTTGATGCGGCGAAGCTGCTGGCGGGCGAAGTTGCGGCTGTCGAGTTCATTGCTGGGATTGGCGTCGGTCGAACGTTGATACGTCTCCGACTGGCAGATATCCCGCACCAGGGCTCGCATGTCGTAGTTTGACTCAGTGAACCTCTTGGCCAGGGCATCCAGAAGAGGACCGTTGGCCGGCGGGTTGCTCACCCGGATGTCGTCAACCGGTTCGATAATCCCGATCCCGAAGAAATGCTGCCAGATCCGATTGGCAAAGTTCTGAGCGAAGTACCCGTTCTGCGGCGAGGCCAGCCAGTTGGCCAGCGCCAACCGACGATCCTTGCCCTGGAGGTCCGCAGGACCCGCGCCGAGGTACACCGGAGCCATCACACGCCCGCCGACGGGGTGACGCACATCACCGCCGCCGCTGTTGAAGACGATTGTCTCCCGATAATCTTCCCCTTCTTTACGACCGATCTGCGAAAAGAACGCGGCAAAGCCGTAGTAGTCGTCCTGGGTCCACTTGTCGAACGGATGGTTATGGCACTGAGCGCATTGCGTCCGCATCCCCAGGAAAATCTGGGCCACATTTTCAGAGACCTTCAGGGTGTCGCGCTCGATCTGGTAGAAATTCGTCGACGGCACCTGGAAGGTTCCACCGCTGGCCGCCAGGATCTCGCGAACCATCTGATCCCACGGAGTGTTCTTGGCGATTTGATCACTCAGCCACGTGTAATACAGGGCGATCGATTTGGCGCTGGTCTGGTTGGAGGACCGCATCATCAGCCACTCGGCCCATTTCGATACCCAGACTTCCGTGAATTCCTTGCGATTGAGCAGCGTCTCAATCAGCTTGTCGCGTTTCGCCGGATCGGCGTCCGCCATGAAGGCGGTGTACTCTTCTTCCGTCGGCAACACGCCCACAAGGTCCAGGAACACGCGACGCATGAAGACTTCGTCACCGCACCGCGGTGACGAGTTCATCCGCAGCTGCTTGAGCTTCAGGTTCACCAACTCGTCGACGTAGTTGCGTGCCGGCTGGGGGGTATCTTCCCAGGTGAGCCCCTTGGGCAGGACCACGAAATGCGAACCGACGGTGTAGGTTGAAAACCGCGCCATCAGGAAAGCTTCCCCGCGGCTTCCGGCAGTGATGACCCCCTCCGGTGAGAGCGATGCCGACGTGTCGTTGCTCGAGAGAAAGAGTGCCAGCGAAGTGACATCCCGATCGGTGCCGTCCGAGTAGGTCGCCCGGACGGTGATCTGCTGGGTTGCGCCTTCGCCGTCGAGCACACCCGACTTCGGATAGACTTCGATCCCGGTGCAGGTCGGAATCGTCGCTGGATCATTCGGACATCCCGCGGCGATCCATGTATTCATCGTCTGGCAGAGTTCGGAATCCGTCTCGAACCGCTTTCCACCGGTGTGCGGGACGACGCCAATCGACTTTTCCATCAGCAGGCTGTTCATCGGCGACGCAAAGTCGATGCGGCGACCTGGCATTTCGCGGGTAATGCGCAAAAAGTCGCCGTCGGGATCGAACCCGAACAGAGACAGACGGAAACCATCCTTGCCGCGAGCGGCCCCGTGACAACTGCCCGTATTGCAGCCCGCCTTCATGAAGACCGGCATGACATCGAGCTTGAAACTGATCGGACGGGTTTCGGCAGCCTTTTCGACCTTGATCGGGATGGAAACACTCTTGCCGCCGAAGTCGACCTTCAACTCGGAAGCCCCATCGGCGACGGGGTGAAGCGTCTGACCGTTTTGACGCACCACCGATGCGTTGCTGAGGGCGTAGTTGGCGTCCTTGGCGACGTCACGCGTAATCCCGTCGCTGTAAACCGCCTGCACCACGACCAGCTGGCGGTCCCCAGCGGTCGTGAGCGTCACGATTTCCGGGTAGACGAGCAGCTTTTCGAGAGTCGCCTCGGCAGCAGCCGTCGCCGCCGTCGAGCAGACTAAGGCTGCTGAGAGAAGCCAGGAAGAACGCAGAGATCGAAGCATGTCCGCCAGTCCTTGTACTATCGCCACACCGGGGTGATTAGTCGCCCGTGAATTACTTTCAGCGAATTACTTTCAGCCGCCCAATTCCAGAATTCGGAGTCACTTCGATTCCGTCTTCGGGGCTTCGGCTCCGCCGGCGTTCTGCGCTTCCAAGCGCTGCTTCTGTTCCAATCGCAATTGCTCCAGCCGGCTGAGGGGCTTCTTGGGAGCCTCGGTCGGCATCGGTTGGGGCATCGGCGTCGGCGCCGCGGCGACTGCCGCAGGAGCAACCTTCGGCGGCAGCGGCTTGTCCACCCGCAGCACGCCGGAACCGAGGTTGTGGGTCACCGGTTCGCCGTTTTCCATAATCACGATTGTGCAGAACAAGTTCTTGTTCATTCCTGGCGGCGCGTCCATTTCCGCCTTGATCGGGAAAATGAGTTCCTTTGTGTCCTTGGTGAGCTTCAGCGGCGGAGCGGTCACCTTGTTCGGCAGACCAACCAGCGTGATGTCGGCTTCCCCTTCGAACGGCTTCAAGACTTCCACCGCCACGACCATGGCCGATTCGCCGCCCTGCTCGATGGCCGCTTGCTGGTACGTCAGCTTGACGTAGGGCTCCGCCACCTTGAGCGTTGCAAAGGGCGCCGCCCCAATCACCGCTCCGTTCCCCACCGTCGCCGAAGTTCGAACAGCAATCCGATGGTCCTTCACCTGGGCATTTCCCGCCGCGTTGATGCTGATCAGGGCTTCCGTCTGGCCTTCCGCGATCGACACTTCCCGGCTGCTGTTGACCCCCGGAGGATTCAACAGCAGGTCGACCTTGATCGGAGCAGTGAAACCCTCGTCGCGCGTGGCTACGACTTTCAGCGACATCACACCATTCTGAACCAGCGGGACTTTCGGTTCGACGATTTGCACCGAATAGGGGGCTTTCTGACTCACCACCATCGCCAGCGTCGGCAAACGCTCCACAAAAAAGTCCCGATTGTTCTGCCCGCGCACCATCGTGCAGTGCTGAGTGGTCATGGCGCTGGCCAAGGCCAGCGGCTGATTCGGATCAGCGAGTTTGCCCACGATCTGAGCGAACGCACCGCCTAAGGGTGCATCAGGCGCCGCCGACAGGATCACCTGAGCGACCGCCTGATCCGGGGAAAGGGGCGCCATTTCCACGGACACGCCGGCTGGCAAGTTTTCGCCAAAGAACTCCAGCGGACCCCCGAAATCACGCCGGGACGCGGCAATCAACATCGCAAATCGATTGCCCTGCGGCACAACGAGCTTCGGTTCGACGTAACGGTCGAACTCGTTGATCGACAGATCCAACATGGGAACCACTTGCGTGAGTTCCACGCGATAGTGAAACGTGTTGCCGCCGCGACTGAGATGGTCTTTCACGGAGACCAGATACAGACCATCAGCGGGGGGGTTGAAGCGGATATACGAATCGGGGCCGCCGGTGTCGTCATTGCTGGCGATCCCGCCCCCATTGGCGTTGTAAACGACCAGCACCGAATCGAGTTCCGAACGAAGTTGACGACCATAGACGCGAATATCGAGCACTTGCCCCTTCTTCGCTTCGAACTTGAAAAAGTCAATGTCCCCCGGCTCTTGGATCATGCCGTTGAACGCCGCTGGTGCGGCGGCCGCACTGGCCGCGGCGACGTCGTTGTTGGGTTCCACTTCGATGACGTTCGGCAGCGGAGAAATGCGGAACGGCAAGCCGGAAGGAGACACTCCTCGCTCATCTTCCGCCAGAACGGCATACTCCCAGGGGGAATCCGCGGGAACCTGAATGTCTCGCGTAAAGGTCCCCGCGACGTCACCCAGGAAGGTGAGCTGCATCGGGGTCCCAGGCTGTCCCCCGGCCGGAATCACCGCGCGCGGGCGGGGAAAGGTTCCAATGTGACAGCGGTAGTGGTTCCCGCCGCCGTACGAAGATTCGCGAATCTGAACAATGTACTTCCCGTCCTCGGGCGCGACGACGGAGGCGATGCCATCCTGGTAGACCAGGGCCGCATCGTCGCTGGTCGACAATTCAAAACGGGCCGAGTTCAGAATCGCAACGAAGGCGTCGAACATCGAATCACCCAGGCGAATCGCCTCCACTTCAGCGGTGATCCGATCCCCCTTCTTCGCGTCCACAACGAAATAATCGACGTCTTCATTGCCAATTGTCCCGTTGACCACCACGTTCAGGGGAATCTCCTGCGGCGTTGCAAATTCGCTGTTCGGCTCCTTCTCCGCAATTTCCGGCATCGCGCCGACGCGAAACGTCCGCATGTCCGACAATCCGGTCGCCGTCCGCACGCGGATGTGCTTAGTTCCCAGGACGCAGCCGGTTTCAATCTTGAATTTGCACTTCAGCTCTTTGTCGTTGGTCGCCTTGAGATCCAGGACTTCAATGCCCGGCTCGTAGATCATCAATTGCTGGACATCGTCGAGACGCTCTCCCGCCAGCGTCACTTCCACTTCGCTGCCGCGCTGCGCGCCGCGGGGAACAATGACGCTCAACCGCGGGGCGGCTGCTTCGACGTACGCCGTCGGCCCGATGGCCAGCACGGCTGCAGAAATCCAGACCAAATGACCAGGTGCGCGACCAGACATGAGGCCCCCCTCAAGAAATTCGGCGCGAAACGGGAGTGACAATCTCACTTGGGTGATACGCACAGGCCCAGGCGACGCCGCGTCCCTGGGCCTGTGGAATCACACTTGCAGACGAACTAGGCCAGGAGTTCTTTGATCACTTGGCCGCCGTCGACGATTTCGATCGGACGATCGCCCGGAGCCATCAACTCCTTGTCGGCGACGATCCCGAGCGCGTGATACACGGTCGTGAAGAGGTTTTCGACAGTCACCGGGTTGTCTTCTGGTTCCGATGCCGTGGCGTTCGACATGCCGTAGGTCAGACCGCCCTTGATGCCGCCGCCCGCCAGAACGACGCTGAAGACCTTCGGCCAGTGGTCGCGGCCGGAGGTGGCGTTGATCTTGGGGGTCCGGCCGAACTCGGATGAGACCATGACGAGCGTCTCGCCCAGCAGGCCCGTCCGGTCGAGATCGCGGATCAGGGCGGAGAAGGCCTGGTCGAACGTCGGCATCTGGTTCTTGAAGCCGCGAACGATCTGGTCGTGCATGTCCCAACCGCCGTACGTCAGGTTGACCAGACGGACGCCGGATTGCACGAGGCGGCGAGCCAGAAGCATCCGGGCGCCGGCTTGATTGCGGCCGTATTCATCCCGGATGGCGGCCGGTTCCTGCTCAATGTCGAACGCCGCCCGGGCTTCGGGGGAGCTGATCAGGCTGTAGGCTCGCTCGTAGAACGTGTTCATTGCGGTCAGGTCGTCGGACTTCTCCTTCTTCTGGAAGTACGCGTTGACGGCGTCCAACGCAGTCCGGCGAGTCGCGAACCGCGAATCATCCACGCCATTCGGCAAGTTGAGGTCGCGAACCTTGAAGCCCCCCTGGGCGGGGTCGCTTCCGAGGCTGAACGGAGCGAAGGCCGAGCTGAGATACCCGCTGCCGGCGAATTCGTTCGGCTGCCCCGGTACGCATACGTACGGCGGCAGGTTCTTCCGCGGACCGAACTCATGGCTGATTACCGAGCCGATGCTCGGAAACTGCAGCGCGGGGCTCGGACGGTAACCAGTGAACATATTGTGCGTGCCGCGCTCGTGAGCGGCTTCCCCGTGGGTCATCGAGCGGATGACGCACAGCTTGTCTGCGAGTTCGGCGGTCTTGACGAGGGTTTCGCCGAAGAGTTCGCCCGTCTTGGTCTTCACCTGCCCCATTTCGCCGCGATACTCAATCGGTGCGAACGGCTTCGGATCGAACGACTCTTGATGAGCCATGCCGCCCGGCAGGTAGATGTGAATGACCGACTTCGCGGTCCCTTCGAAGTTCTTGTAGTCCTTGAGGTCCGCGTAGGCGGATTTGGAAGCCAGCAGCGTCGGCAGGGTCAGACCTGCACCACCCGCCAGCGCTCCAACCGACAGGAAACCACGACGACTTAGACGCTCGAAATGAGCCGGAGCACAAGACTTCGACATGGACAACTCTCCCGGAAAGCTGGGTGAAGGTGGGCGCAAGTGAGCGGGATCGAACGCCAAGAAGGTCTCTCACGGTCGGCCATCCTGGCCAATCACGAGTCGCCTTCCTCTGCGACACGATCTGGGAATTCTCAGGCAACGTTACGGCGGGCAAGCCATCCCACGGCAAAGTCCCAGGGACCTGCCGAGAGCGAGATGAGTCGAGACGCGTTCAGGTAAGCATTGAAGCAGTCGTTCAGGTTGGTCTGGTCAGTCTTGGCGGGCGCGGCGTGCGGAAAATCAGCAGGACACCGGCTGTCACCGATGCGCAGGCAGACTCCGATGTATAAGACGTTATCGGTTTCATCAGCAAATTGTCAAGCGCCTTCTTATGCATGCTTGACGATCTTTGCCGAATTGTTACGCAGAACCTGTCAAGTTTCTGCGGGAAAATGTC
>JANRLN010000248.1:0-3676 GCA_033762515.1 Planctomycetaceae bacterium | reverse complement strand
GGCGTCGCAAACGCGGCTGTTCGCGATCGGCGGCGACACGAACCGCGTCCTCAACCATCAGAACCTGGGAGTCCAGCGCACCCAGGATTGGATGCAGCATCACGTCGTTTTCAACAGCCTCGGGGCCGAACAGGTGAACCTGTATTGCGGTGTGTGGGGCGCGGGGAGCGGACGGTTATGGATGGATGATTTCGTGATCGAAGAATCGCCGCTGGTGAACGTTGTCCAGCGGTCGGGATGTCCCCTGACGATCGTTCGAGAGAACGGCAAGCCGCTGAAGGCCAGCGTCGACTATCGTCCGCTCGTTGATTCCCGAATGGTCGAACTGGCGAACGGCGGCGACTTCGAGGTCTACCATGCTCCTCCCACCATCGAGTTGCTCCCCGCCGCCGCGCTGAACGACGGCGACCGCCTGAAGGTGAGCTTTTACCACGCCGTATCGATCTACGACGGCCAGGTCCCGGCGTCACTGACGGAACCGGCCTCCTTCGCGTGGTTCGAGCATCAGATCGACGGCGTCGACAAACTGCTCACCCCCGAGCGGTACTTCTTCAGCCACGACGAGATCCGCGTCGCCAACTGGAGCGCGACGGAAACCGCCGCCAGCAAGACGGCCGGAGAGGTACTCGCAGGCAACGTCGCCCGGTGCGCCGAGATCGTCCGCCGTCGCAATCCGCAGGCCAAGCTGTGCGTCTGGAGCGACATGTTCGATCCCCACCACAACGCGCGCGACGACTTCTACCTCGTCCACCAGACCCTCGCCGGCTCGTGGGAAGGGCTGCCGCGCGACATGCTGATCATCAACTGGAACTCCGGAGAACCGGCGAAGAGCACCAGATTCTTCGCCGACCGCGGCCACGAACAGGTCCTCGCGGGCTACTACGACGCCCCGGTGGAGCACATCCGCGACTGGCTCGCGGCGTCGCGCGGGCAGAAAGTCGTCGGCGTGATGTACACCACCTGGCAAGACAACTTCCGCGACCTGGAGGCCTTCGCGAAGGTGGCGTGGGGGGAGTGAGGACGCGCAGTGAAGTCGCGTGACGCGATTGTCCTCGGCAATCACTCGTTGCGAATGTGTGTCTGCGTCCGCGGCACAGAAGCCAGTATGAGGTTCGACCACATCACGTCGAACCTCACGGCCCTCAGCGTGAACCAAGAGTGCGCGAGACGCGGATCAGTGCTGCTCTCATCCGGAATTGAGATCGCGCCTGGAGCCGTACCCGACGAATCTCGGGGACGACATCCGTAGTTGTGGGCCGAGGTTGATGAACAAGCTTGGGCGACTCGGCGGCGCCCCCCTGGGACCGTTGCGAGCCGACAGGCATGCTGCGGCAGCGTCCACGGCAACAACCAAAAACTCCCAGTGAACACGGCGTTCACCGGGAGCTTCAGTAGTGGGCAAACGAATTCAGCGAGGCCGGCGGGGCTCGAACCCGTAACCTCCGGATCGACAGTCCGAAGTCTGCGGGGATTTATTTCTGGGGGTTCGCCTTCCTGAACGGCCGAACCCAGTGGGAGGCTTTGTCAGGGAGCGAGGGAGCGACCGGTCTCAACCCTGGGGGAGACGCTGCGATGCTGATCTGGGAAGCCTATTTTCGCGTGCTCGATTGGCTCGGCTGTGGGGCTTCGTTTTCGCTGCTGTTGTATGCCGAGGAAGTGCTCGACCCGGAGCACTTCCTCGCGATCGAAGCCTACGTCTTTCAGGCGTGTCTGACGGTGCCCTACCTGGCGGACGCGTTGACAAGATGGCGACGCAACTGAACGCCGCGGATCGACTCGACAGCGATATTTTGCTGACTCGCGGAACCCACGGATCCTCCAGACGGAGTCGCGCGACCTCTGCGCCACTTCCGCAACTGCGGCCTCGACATCATGCGGTCCCTCACTCAGACCGGGACAGGCCGGAAGGGATCACCTCTCCCCGGATGAATTCTTTGTGAACACAGTGCAAACACCGACGCGGCCGCTGTTGAGACCTTGCTTACTCTGGATATCATCACTATCCGAATCTGGCGCTGCAAAACAAACCGCAAGGAAGGAGTTCAGGGGGTAATGCGTTGGTCACATCAAGCCGTTACGCTCGTACGTTCCTCAACGCTCTTGATGCTCACGATTGCAGCGTTCGGGCTACTTCGCGCTGCCCCCGCGGTTGCCGCGCCGCCAACAACCGCCCTAGAGCCGATCCCGGATCCCGCGTTTTCCACTCAGCGACTTGAACGCCCCCTCGCTACACCACGTCTTTTGACTCTAAAAAACGCAACCAGCAGGGATTTCCCACGTTGCTGTGCTGAACAGCCTCCTTGCGCCCCGGTATGTAACGAGAATGATACATGCGAAGATTGCGTGTGCGAAGATCAAACCTGCTTCAACGCATGCTCCACATATCCGATCTTCGAAGTCTACAACATCGAAGTTGAACAACTCAACGAACGGGGCCAGAAGCTCAATCCGACCCAGATATTCGCGATGGGATGGCCAGTGATCTTTAGGGCGACCGTCTATAATCGTTCGACGCGGCGAGCGGCGCCCGCCTCCAAGGGGGGAATCTATCTCAGCCGCTTCCCGGGGGTGAACCCAAAGTTTCCGGCGGAACTCCCCCCAGATCAGATTGTGAAGATTGCCAGCTTTGACATCCCGGCCATCGGGAGAGCTACCGGATGTGAATTCGACGGTGCCGCCGAAAGGGACGTGGAAATCGTCCTGGAAAATGGAATCGATCCTGCGTTGGTCGACCCGAGGAAGTTCTTCGGCCCTTGCCTGATTACCATTCTGGCCAATGACACACTTGTCACCCCTATTAATCAGTTCGACATCGACAACACCAACGCACAGATCTCAGTTTTCAACCAGACGTACGACTCACGAGCGGTGTTGCTTCATGACCCGCCGCCAAAGCGCTTCAACAGCCGAGACTGCAGCCCGCCGGCATTTATGTCGGCCTCAACGATTCTGGGCCTCGAATTTCAATTGCTGGACGATGAAAAGCACCCCGACGCCAAAATGGGCGCCGGAGGCAATCGCACGCTGGGCTCGCTTTACGATCTCATTCCCCGTTCAGCGATGCCCGGTGGACTGGCCATTGTTCCGCGCGTGGGAGAGTGGCAGCACGCCCGGATTGTGGTTTATCCCGACAATCGGGTGGAGCACTGGCTGAATGGCATCAAGGTCGTGGAATACGTCCGTGGTTCACCGCTCTACAAGGCGCTGGTGGCCCGGAGCAAGTTCGAGAAAAACGCGGACTTCGGGCTGGCGCCGCAGGCGCGGCTGCTGCTGCAGGACCACGGCGATCGCGTCAGTTTCCGCAGCATCAAGGTGCGGACGCTGCAGTGAGTCCGGCGGGACGGTGGTGAATCCCGCGCTCGGGGTTCACCCCATCTCTGCGAGCAGGGCGCGGACCTCGGCCTCGGGATCCTCATGGTGCTGGTCGATGGCGAGACGCAGCGCCTCCTCCAGCACCGGTTTCGCCTCGGCGCGACGTCCCTGCGCGAGCAGGACTTTGCCCAGCGCGATGCGCGGAATCATCCAGTCGGCCTGCGACTGGGCGCACAGGCGCAGGTGCGGCTCCGCTTCGGGCCCCCGTCCTGCCGCGAGCAGAGCCTGGGCGAGACTGAACCGGAACAGCGTGTTGGCCGGGTTCCGGTCGAGGAGGGTGGAGAAGTGAGCGATGCGATCCATG
>JANRLN010000247.1:0-10043 GCA_033762515.1 Planctomycetaceae bacterium | reverse complement strand
ATTGCCGCTGACTTCGTGCCAGTTTTCCCCGGCGTCGTCGCTGCGCATCACATCCCAATGTTTCTGCATGAACAACACTTCGGGACGCGAGGGATGCATGGCGATGCGGTGGACGCAATGGCCGACTTCGGCGTTGGGATCGGGGATGTATTCCGACTTCAGCCCCTTGTTGATGGGCTTCCAGGATTGTCCGCCGTCGTCGGTGCGGAAGGCGCCTGCCGAAGAGATCGCGATATAGATGCGGTCGGGATTGGTGCGATCGAGCAGAATGGTATGGAGTCCCATCCCCCCGGCGCCGGGCATCCATTGAGAACCGGAACCGTGACCGCGCAGCCCTGAGAGTTCGTGCCAGGACTGTCCGCCGTCGGTGGTGCGGAAAATGGCGGCGTCTTCGACCCCGGCATAGACGGTATCCGGATCGGTGAGGGACGGCTCCAGATGCCAGACTCGCTTGAATTCCCAGGGGTGAGGCGTGCCGTCGTACCACTGGTGGGTGCCGGGAACGCCGTCGTAGGTGAATTTGTTGTCGACCGGGTTCCAGGTCTTGCCGCCGTCGTCGGAGCGCTGGACCAATTGTCCGAACCAGCCGCTCGACTGCGAGGCGTAAATGCGATTCGGGTCAACCGGTGACACTTTGAGGTGATAGAGCTCCCAGCCGCCGAAGAAAGGACCGTTGACTTCCCACTTCTGACGCTGTCCGTCGGAGTTGAGAACGAACGCGCCCTTGCGGGTGCCGACGAGAACGCGGACGGAGGTCATCGAGGGTTCCTTTGCAAAATGAATTGAAATTCCATCAGCCCGCAACGCGAGCGAGGGCCTCGGAATGGATGAGAAACGTTGAACTCAGCGAGCGACGATGGAGACCCGCTGTAGTTGGTTGTGCGGGTTCGGGAGACCCGCGCACAACACGTTGCGGGCCGGTGCGTGAGCACGATTACTTCGTGCGGTGGTAGTGCACCGTCATGAATCGATTCCAGGAACCGTCGTCCTGGAGCGTTTGGGAATGCAGGATGTAATGATCGGGGCTGGGGAGTTCAAAGATGTCTTGATATTTGGCCAGCTTGCCCTCGTCGGTGAAACTGGGACCTTCGGTATCGAGTGTCAGGACCTTGCGATCGGCGTCGAGCGTGCCCTCGTAGATCCACAAATGGGACATGCAGGAGGCGACGAACGTTCCGACGAAGCGCTGTTTCGCCGGATCGTAGCCCAGGGTGATAATGCTCGTCGCTTTGCCGCCGCCGGGCATGTCGCCGCAGCCTTCATTCAGGATCCACAGGCCGTCGAGGGAACGCACGTGATTGCTGCCCGAGAGCTTCTCCGGAGGCTGATCGGGAACCATCGCGTGTTCCATTTCGAAGGCCCAATCGCCGACGAATTGCTGAAGCCACTCGTGCTCGGGTTGTGGTGTGGGAAGTTGCATGGATTTGCGGCCTTTCACAAAGGAGGCGAGTCACAGGACAAAGCAATTGGCGGTTCGCCGCCGGTGTGCCACGGCTCTACGAGCCGTGCCGTTGACACCGCGCGGAAAGCACTCGCACGGCTCGCAGAGCCGTGGCACACCGGTACATGATCGGACAGTTACGGGCGCAGGCTGCGCAAGGGAATCAGCGAGCGGACTCGGGCGTCGCGGAAATAAAGACCCAGCCACAGAACGACCCCGAAGCCGAACTGAAAGTACCAGTCCTCGCCCATGCGCACGTGGGTGGCGATGGCGCCCCCCAGGTATCCGGTGAGCAGAATGGCCCCCAGGGCGGCCGTCTGCGGGATCGTATACAAGATCACACAGGTCAGTTCGACGACTCCCAGCCCGAAGATGACATTCTCAGGCCAGCCGTATTTGACAATCCCGTCGACAACTTCGGGCGCCTTCCGCAGCTTCATGATGCTGCTCATGACGAGGAGGGGAACGGGCAGAGCGCTCAAGATGCGCCCGATCCAGAGCATGGCGATGGGCGTCTTCGGCTGGGGTGTGTCGGCGGACATGGGGCGCCTTGTTTGTGGATGCGATGAAATTGTGAACCAGCCCGCCGCGCCGGCAAGGGGGGAAACGGAAGATCGATCGCCCCTGGCTGGCGCGGCAGGCTGGTGGGACAGGACTACTGTGCCGCGGTGTTTGCCGATTCCACGACCGATTTCATGGAGGCCAGGCCCTTCTCGAAGTCGCCGCCGACCATCTTGTCCATGTTCATCAACAGACACATGACTTTGCCGATGAAATTGGCCTGAACTCCTGACATGGTCCAGATGACGCGGGTCTGATCCCCTTCGGGTCGGAAGACGAATTCGACGTCGCTGGCGTCCTCAAAGGGTTTGGTGAACTCAAGCTTGATCTGCACCAGTTCGCCGGGTGTGCTGCCGGTGATGGTCATCTGCCCTTCGCCGACTTCGCTGTTGCCGGACCATTTGAATTTCGCCCCCACGCCTGCGTCGGGACCTTCAAAGGAGTTGACGGCGTTGGGATCCTTCTTGGCCCACGGCGACCAGGCGTCCCACTGGTGAAGATCATTCACGTGGGGGAAGACCTGCTCGGGCGACGCGGCGATCAAGGTCGACCGCTGCACCTGAAACTTGTCCGACTGCACAGCGGCGGCGGTCAGAAATCCGCTGACGAAGGCCAGCAGCACCAGCAGCGTCAGTCCGAGCAAATGCCAGGGACTGGTTTTGTTCGACGGTACGGCGGCGGGACTGCTCGATGGGGGTTCCTGAGTCATGGCGGCTGAATCCGTGAAAAGTGGTTTAAGGTCGCCCGCGACGGTGCTGCGGGCGGAATTGAGCTGCATGCTTGCGTGCGGACGTGAAGTTTTCCATGGGCGAACCAGGGTTTAACGATCAAGCGGCTGCCAAACAACCCGCGAGGCGTTCCAGGCACTGCTCCCAACCGGGATTGAAGCCGGAATCGATGGCGGCCTGACGGTCATCTGCGGACGCCAATTGTGTATGGATCGTGAGCGTGGTCTTCCCCGCGTTCTCAACGAAAGTCACCGTGACGAGCGACCGGGGCGGCAGCCCCGCTCCGCAGCCGGGACCGTCATCGGGAGACCCGGCGAAGACGATCCGCTCGGGAGGGACGATCTCCCGAATTACCGCATCACACGGATAGCGGTTGCCGTCGGGGCCGCGAAGCTGCAGACGGAAGCCGCCGCCGACGCGAAAGTCGACTTCGCAATCCTCGCCGCTGAACCCATTGGGTCCCCACCAGCGGGCGATGTGCCGGGCGTCGGTCCAGGCGCGAAAGACCAGTTCGCGCGGGGCGTCGAAGACCCGTGAGATGACGATCACGTGATTGGAGTTCTCGGGGGTGGTCAGCGCAAAGCTCATGGCACAACTATCCCACTCGGGTGGCGATCCACCAGGTTGTTCCGCCGGCATCCTTGATGCCGCCGCGTTTGTCCTCGTCCCCCTTTTGCACCGGTTCCTGGACCGACGTCGCTCCCGCGGCGAGGGCGGCGCGATAGGCGGCGTCGACATCGGGGACGTAGATGTGCACGTGCGACGGCACGGGAGGCCAACCTTCAGCCCCGTCGGCCACCATGATCACGGTGTCATCGAGACGAACTTCGGCGTGCAGGATCTTGCCAGCGGAGTCGGGAAACCGGCGCAACTCCACGGCGGCAAACACGTGCTTCAGGAACTCGATCGTCGCAGCGGCGCCGTCAACGATCAGGTACGGCGAGACGCTGTTGTACGTTTCGGGCTTGTGGGACAACGTCATCGGGTCACTCTCGATGGAATCCGCTCTGACAGTGCATCCAGCGCGAGATCGTAACAAGGGAGACCCGCGCGCGGCCATTGCGGTGCGGTGTCGATTCCAGATCGATTCCGATTTGATTCCGGGTGCTGCAATTCATGACGCCCTGGCCGATTTCAAGGGTCGATCGAGTTGCGTCCGCCATTCGGCGGGATCGGGACTGGACTCCGGTCCGGCGACATAGCATTCCCACAGGTCGACGGCGGAGGTGTGCCCTTTGCTGGAAATCCACTCTTCGAACTCGCTCCAGGCGGTCCCTAGACCTTCGTAGGGACCACGATAGGTCGTTTGTGCCACTGTCATCGCGGGACGTTCACTGGGCAGCATGCGCCCGGCGGCTTTCACGGGCTGGCTCACAGGAATCCCAATCTCGAAATCAAAGTATTCCGGTTCCATCTGCAAATGATGGGTGAACCAGGGTCCGGCCGGAGCAATGTCCTGGGCGGCGATGCTGGACATCAATTCTTGAATCCCCGGCCCCATCACCTGCTGAATCTCGGACCGTCGAACTCTGACGGGGATGATCGCGGTGACTTGCCGTGCAGTGATGACAATTCGGGGAAGATCCAACATGAGACCAAACCTGCTTGTAAGAGGGTGACTTCCAAGTGAATCAACGAACTGGCGGAGAGCAAAAAGCGGACAGCAGAAAGCCGGAAAGTAGTCAACATCCTCGGTCCTGGCTTTCGGCAAGGAGCATTCCGCCAGTTTTGAGCACCGCGGTTTAGGCACCCGCTCCCGGCACCATCACCATCCAGCCGACGCCGAACTTGTCGGTCACCATGCCAAAGGCCGGCGACCAGAAGGTTTCCATCAACGGCATGGTCACCTCACCTCCCTCGCACAGCGCGTGAAAGCGCTGCTCGGCCTCGGCCTTGTCGCGAACTTCCAGGGCCAGTCGGAACCCCTGAAAGTTCGACTTGCCGGTACACATTCCATCCGCGGCAAAGACCCTCGCACCGCCCAAGGTAAAGCAGGCATGCATGATCTTGTCGTCGGAACCGGGAGGGAGCCGGTCGTGACCGCTCTTGTCGGGAGCATCCTTGTAGCGCACCAACTGAACATCTTCCGCGCCAACGGCCGCTTTGTAGTACTCGAGGGCCGTTTCGCACTGACCTTCAAAGAACAGGTAGGGAACTAATGCCATGAATCTCTCCCGAATTAATAACGCGGCTAAACGGTGATGCAGGCGAGGCTGTCGCCTGGAGTTGGACTGTCGCGGTATTCGCCAGAATTCAGAGCTTGGCTCTTGAGATCTGCAGTCTGGCGAATTCCGCGACTGGGGTTGAGACGGCGCTACGCCGTTGACGGGACGAATCGAACCTTTGAGTTTGGTTTGTCCTGATACTTGAATTTGATTCGGGCGTGCTGCGAACTGGCAATCAGTCGCCAAGAAACTCGGAGAGTTGCTTCAAGGTGCCTGTCCAGCCCTGACTCATGGAGCCGTGGAATGCGGTGAAGAAGTCGCGCTCGGCTTTGGTGCCATTGAACGGTCGGGCTTCGATGGTGACGAGCGTTCCCCTGCTCTTGCCTGCATGTTCCACGAGCGTCACGGTGGTCCACGTCTCCCGCGGGAAGTCATCGAGTCCTGGAAACGGCGCCGGAGTCAGTTCCCCGCCGGCGTTCGAAAAGCTGCTGATGAACTCGAGCCGGTCAGGTCGACGAATGGTGCGAAAGACCCAGCGGCCCCACATTTCCATGCCATGCGGATGGCTGATGCAATAGTGGAACATGCCGCCGACACGCAGGTCCACAGTCGCGTGCAGGATGGTCGATCCCTTTGGACCAAACCAGCGCCGCAGGTGGTCTTGATCCGTCCAGGCCTCCCAGACCTGCTCTCGCGACGCGTTGAAGACGTGGCTGATTGAGAACGGAAGCTGCTGGTCGTCGCCGGACGCTATGCTGGCGAGGTAGTCCTCGAGATTCGCCAGATGTTGCTTGCCGCCCTCCACCGCTCCATGGTCATGAATCACGAAGTCGCGTGCTTCTGCAGTGGGGAAGATCAACCGCATGGTGACCTTCGTACCACGACCATTCTCGCCGACGCACTCAAACAGCACCTCGGTTCGAAAGCTCACCGACTCATCGCTCCCCTCTCCGCAGAGCGTATAAATGAGTCGCGACGGCTGATCGATTTCAATGTATTGGATGCGATTTCCGTAATCACGCCCATCGGGACCGTGCATCGTGTAACGCCATGACCCGCTGGGTCGGAAGTCCATCGAATGCGTGGTGGTGGTGAAACCTGCCGGCCCCCACCATCGACCCGCGTGATGGGGATCAGTCCACGCGAGCCACACCAACTCTCGCGGCGCAGCGAATTCCCGACAGATGATGATCTCCAGGGGACTATCCAGATTGGCCTGCGACAGTTGATGATCGGCGGGCACTCAGCGGCCCCTTTCTTGCTTGCGGATGAATTGGGCTTAGCATCCGGTCGGAATTGCAATTCCCTGACGTGATCGTCGAGGAGTTCGAAACTCGGTTCCGAGAAGGTGCGGCAGCAGTCGATTCAGGAAGCGGATCGCTTCAATGCAGGCGTTGAACGCGAAGGTCGGAACTCTGGCGGACTCGGCGACTGGGGTTGAGACATCGTCAGGCTCGCCAATTGCTTGACGAGGCGCGATGCGGGCGATCTGCCGGCATTACTGGGGTTCATGGTCAAGCTGCTCCCGGGCCTGGAGTTCTTTCAGGTAGTCGTCGAGGCGGTCGAGCCGGTCTTCCCAGAACTGGCGGTATTGCTGGATCCAGTCGGAGGCGTTCTTGAGCGGAGCGGCTTCCAATCGGCAGGGTCGCCATTGCTTGCGTCGACCCTGGGTGATTAACCCGGCCCGCTGCAAGACCTTAAGGTGCTTGGTGACGGCCGGCAGCGTCATCTCGAACGGTTGGGCGAGTTCTTTGACCGACGACTCCCCCGACGCCAGACGCGCCAGAATCGCACGGCGGGTCGGGTCGGCGAGGGCGCCAAAGACGGCAGAGAGGGAATCGGAGGCGGCGACCATTTCACCATCCAGTTAAGTAACTGATCGGTAAAATACTGTCAAGACTTGCCGATTGTCAATGCGATCCCTTCGAGACGCCGCGGTTTTCCTGGAAACGCCCGCTTTCGCCGCCGCGCGCAACAGAGAGACTCCCGGAGTCTGCCGAGCCTGGACGGGGATTTCAGTATTAGGAAAGTTCCTAGGTCGAGCGGAGTCGGGCCGGCGCGTTACCTTGGTCGATAATGATTCCGGCAGGAATGGCAGGTTGAGCGCGTCCAGGCTCGCGGCGACTCGACGACTCTGCCGCTGGCTCCCCTTCCCCATCTCCCCGCCCGCGGGGTGCGAGACTCTGATATGTTTCCTGGAACCCCGCGTGAAAAGTTGATTCGTCGGAGCGTGATTGCGGTCATCATTGTGGCGGCGGTGGTGCTGGTGCGCCACCGTGAGGGGCTGGAGCAACTGGCCACGTCGGTGTTCGACTCGATTCGCGGTTTAGGACCGTGGGCGCCGCTGGTCGTGGCGCTGCTCTACATTCCGGCGTGTGCGGCGCTGCTCCCCAATTCGTTCCTCAGTCCGGCGGCGGGCTTTCTGTTCGGTCCGATCACGGGAACGATCACCGCGATCGTCGGTCTGACGCTGGGATGTTCGAGCAACTTCCTGCTGGCGCGCGGTTTGGGGCGATCCTGGTTTGACCGCAATGTCCCGGAAAATCCGAAGTTTCGCGCCGTCGAATTGGCTTGTCGGCGCGAAGGGTTCAAGATCGTCTTTCTCACCCGGCTGACGCCGGCGTTTCCGTCCAACGTCATGAGCTATTTTTTCGGCGTCACCAGCGTGTCGCTGGGTCGTTACGCCTTGGGGACGGCGCTGGGAATGCTGCCCCGCACTCTGGTATGCACCAGCCTGGGAACCGCTGCCAAGAGCCTGGCGGAGTCTGCGGACGTCAGCCTCTCCGGAACGTCCTGGCAGCAGTACGCGCTCTATGCGGTGGGGACGGGCGTGACGATCGCCGTGATCTACCTGATCAGCGGCATTGCTCGTCGCGCGCTCGAAGAGTCCCTGGAACAGTCGGGCCAGCCGCTCGCTTCTCCCACCGACCCCGCGGCCCGCCTGGATCTGCCCGGCAGCGATGTGGCGGTGGAGCCGGCGGCAAGCTGATGCCCCGCAGCCGACGGGCGGGCTTTCGTGGAACGGCGCCGACTTCGTCCGCTTCCGGCCCCGGGTGGAGCGCTGTCCCCATTCCGACGTATGCGGGGACCGAATGTCGCTCGCCGTTTCCCTATCCCGCGGCGGCGTGATCGCTTCAGCGAAGCTGCTCCAGAATGCCGGGGTCCTGAATTTCGTTGTCGTTCGCGAACATCAGCACTTTGGAAAGCACCTCTGCCGTGCGGGGGTCGTTATCGGCAAAGGGGAGAAACAGGCGTCCGCGATGCTGGGCATGCACCGGCACGACGCACACAGCCCCCCCCGGCATGCGATGAACGCCCCCGCCTCCAAGGTGGATGGAATAGTCACCCAACCGGCCGTCGATGAGAACGTGGGGGGGCTTGAGGCGGACGTTTTTCAGCCCCAGAAGTTGGCACGTTTCGCGGACGAGACTGGCGCGCATCTCGATGGTTGAGGCGCTGGCTTCGGGATCGACCCCGCCGCGGTGGGCGACGCTGACAACGAGGTCGATGTCGCGCATGATCTCGCTGAAGAGCCGCGGCGGGACCTGGGTCAGTTTCAGAGATTCGTATTGATGGCGTTTCGAGAAGGTCACGGTCTGCAGCGTCAGACCTTCGACCTCCAGCGGCGTGCCGCCGCCGTACTGGAAGTGGACCGAACTGACGATCTCATGCTCGTAGGAGACCTTGAACACTTCTTCGTCGGTGCTCCAGCCGCGGCTCCCCCATAGCGCGAGCGCCTGCGACGGATTCACCTGTTGACCGGCATAGCGTTCCGAACGATCCCCTGCGGACTGCTCCTGCCTGGTGACGACATACAGCTCGCGAAAGATCTGCTTGAACGGCTGCACGCGTTCGGCGGCGAAGGCTTCGCGCTGCCAGTGCTCCCAGTCGCCGTTCTGGAGCAGGTCATACGGATGGGCGATCCGCAGCCGTTCGGATTTCTTGACGGGCTCCAGCGTGCCGTCGTGATTGCGGAGCGTCCTCCCCATCTTGGCGGGATACCCGAGGATGCCGTCTCCCACCAGGACCAACCGCTCCAGAAAGGGCGCAACCAGGGCATGCTGACACAGTTCAACCAGTTCGCTCGCCGTGAACTCGTCGCCGCGGCACATCGCCGCTTCGAGGGCTTGTTTCTGGACGGACGCCTGCTTTTTCAGTTCGCGGCTGCGTTCGAAGAGTTCGGTCACGGGGGGATGCTTTTTGACCGCGGGGGGAGCGGTCTTCAGCAGTTTGTCGCCGCGTGTGATCACCACTTTGGGTTGCACCTGCTCATCGATCGACAGCGAGACGGTGACGCCGTCTTTGGTCTCCGCAACGGGACCTTGCCGCAAATCACGCCAGGCGTCGGCGCCCATCGCCCAGTCGAGACGGAGGGCATCGGCGAAACCGGCCGTGCTGGCCAGATTCTTGAGGCCGATGTCCAGCGAACGCAGGGCTTCGGGCTTCGTGAGTCCGCTCAGCGTTTTGGCGTACCGGGCATAGTCCTGCAGCACGCCGTACCGGCGGGACAATTCCGGCTCGCGCTTGGCGCCTGAGGGCAAGGGATAGAGCCCGATCAAACGCACATTTTCCTTGAGGTAGCGGGTCTCGATGCCGGCGATCAGATCGTTGAGTTTCGCCCGTCCCGTGAGAACCTCGGCGATCAGCTGCGCTTTCTTGGCTTGAGCGGCGTTGGAAGCGAACTTCGCCGCCTGTGCCAGGCGTTCCCACTTCCGGGGTCCCAAGGCCGCATAGACCCGCTGGAACCACCCGACGTCAATCGCCCCCTGCTGACGATCCAGGTCGCTGATCGCCGTCCGTTCCAGAATCAGGCGTTCCCAGGGAGACAGCTTGCGCGGCGGAGGCCCGGCGGACGGTTCTGGCTCATCGTCCGCAGACTCCTCGTCCACAGGGGTTTCGCACGCGGCGGCCGATTCGTCCTGAATGCCCGCGCTTTCCGCGGCCTGCTGCCCCAGGTCCGACCCCCACATGAATCGCATGTGCGCCAGGAACCAATACAGCCCTTCCGCCAGACCCTCCCAGCGGTAGTAGGCTTCGACGAACCTGGTCCATTGAGGTGCGAGAAACGCCAGCTCCATCAAGCGGTCTTCCGGGAAGGCTCCCGCTTTGACCTCGGCTTTCATCACCTTCGCAAACTGCTCGGGAGAT
>JANRLN010000246.1:0-2442 GCA_033762515.1 Planctomycetaceae bacterium | reverse complement strand
GTCGTTGACGAAACGCTCGACATCTTCCGCCCGCGGCGGCAGCCCGGTCAGATCGAGTGATAAGCGTCGATGCAGCGTCCGCTTGTCCGCGGCTGGCGCGGCAGCCAGACCCGCCATTGAGAGGCGCGCCTGCACGAAGGCGTCAATGGCATTGCGCGATGCAGCGGGACTGACGTCGTGCGGCGGAGTCGACTTCTGAGGCGGAATGTAGGCCCAATGCCCCTGGTACTCAGCTCCCTGCTCCACCCACTTCTCCAGCACCGCGATGTCCCGCGACGAAAGTCGTTTTGACGCCTTGGGCGGAGGCATCATCTCTTCGGGATCGGTGGAGGTCACCCGCTTCAGGAGTTCGCTGTCCGCCGGTTTCCCTGCACGCACGACGCCGGGTTGCTCGGCGGCGCCGAGCAATCCCTGCAGCGTATCCAGCCGCAAATCGGCTTGTCGCGCGTGCTGATCAGGCCCGTGGCACTGAAAGCAGAAGTCCGAGAGAATCGGGCGGACGTCTCGATTGAACTCGATCTTTTCCGGGAGAGGGGGCTCCGCCGAGGCGTTCACCGCTCCCAGAAAGAGCCACAGACCGAGGAGCCCGAAAAGATGTCGCCGCAACATAAACGTTCTCACGCAAGATGATGCATCCAAGTCCTTCGATCTTATCCAAGCTGCTTCGGAGGTGACAACCGGGATCGCCATCTGCGTCGGGAACTCTGGTGATGCCGAAAACAAAACACCCGGCATCATTCAGAATGCCGGGTGTTAGAAGTTCCAATGGAACCAAAAGCTGTCGCGTTCAAGCGAAGAGCTTCTCGACCACCTCGCCGCCGTCGACGATCTTCATCGGACGACCGAGAGGACTCATGTTTTCGGTCTGCGGGTTCACCCCAAGGGAGCGGCAGATCGAGCAGAAGAGGTCGGGGACCGTGATCGGATCTTTGTCGACGGCAGTGCCGTCGGCGCTGGTGGCGCCGATCACCTGGCCCCCCTTCACGCCACCGCCGGCCAGAACGGCGCTGAAGGCGCGGGGGTAGTGATCCCGACCGCCGCGGGGATTCACTCGAGGAGTCCGTCCGAATTCCCCCATCCAGGCGATGAGCGTGGTCTCAATGAGGCCCCGCTCCTTGAGATCGCTGACGAGCGCCGCAAATCCCTGATCCACCTCCTTCGAGAGGTTGGCGACGCGGTCGAAGTTGTCGTCGTGAGTGTCCCAGTTGCCGTGACGGACCTCAACGAACGTGACCCCGGCCTCCACCAACCGGCGAGCCAGAAGGCAGCCCTGGCTGAAATTGGAATCGCCGTATTTGGCGCGCATCGCCGCGGATTCCTGGCTCAGATCGAATGCCTTGGTCTTGGGGCTGAGAACCAGTTTGGACGCCTTGTCGTAAATCTTGCGATGGTTGTCGACGACGACCTCGCCGCCGCGCTGCGCGACTTCCTGTTCAATCTGACCGAGCAATCCCAACCGGCGGCGATAACGGCTTTCGCTGGTTCCTGGGGCGACATTGTCGGGAAGCCGGCTGGGTTCGGCCACCTGGAAGGGTTCATAGTCCACTCCCAGGAATCCCGCCGAGGAGCCGCCGAATCCAGGACCGCCGCGACCGCCGCCGATGGCCACCACCGAGGGAATCTCGACGTCCCCCGGAGCAATCTGATGGGCGATATTCGATCCCAGGGCTGGATGTTTGACCGAGCCCGAAGGGACGTAGCCTGTATGCAACTGATAGGTCGCCCGATCGTGCTGGCCCTCTTTGTTGGTCAGCGAACGAAGGATGGCAAGTTCCTTGGTGACCTTCGCGGTTTCGGTCCATGACTCGGCAATGCGGATGCCGCTGACGGCTGTGTCGATGGCCTTGGTCGGGCCACCGTTCTCATGCCCCGGCTTGGGATCGAAGGTCTCGAACTGACTGGGCCCCCCTTGCATCCACAAGAGGATCATCGCCCGCCCTTGTTGGCGGAGTTCGTCCGCCTGAACCGTGACGACATCGCGAAAGCTCAGCGTCCCCGCGGCAAACGCTGAAGCGGAGACGGCATGCACAAACCCCCGCCGCGACAGCGACCGACGGGAGAGACGAACGTCCTCGTGCCAGGATTGAAACATGATCGAGCCTTGTGGGTTGGGGGGCGGTTTCGGTGGAGTGCCGGGTCTGGATTCGGGTGGTGCGGGAGTGTGGGAGCAAGGGAGTTCGGGAGAAATGCGGCAGGGCTGACTCTCCCGCATTTCCAAACTCCCGTGCTCCCGCATTTCCCATTTACCGGCGCGACAGGAACTCACTGCTGTTGAGCAAGCCCCACAGCAGGTCTTCATAGGCTTCCCCGCGGTTGCCGACGTCGCGGATGTATTGCTGACAGGCCTTCAATTCGCGGTCGGAAGGTTCGCGCGACAGGGTCAGCAGATACACTTCCGCCACAGCGTCCTGATCATCCGATTGCGATCGCAGGATTTGTGCC
>JANRLN010000245.1:0-2483 GCA_033762515.1 Planctomycetaceae bacterium | reverse complement strand
GGGATAACAGGCTGATACTGCCCAAGAGTCCATATCGACGGCAGTGTTTGGCACCTCGATGTCGGCTCATCACATCCTGGGGCTGGAGCAGGTCCCAAGGGTATGGCTGTTCGCCATTTAAAGTGGTACGTGAGCTGGGTTTAAAACGTCGTGAGACAGTTTGGTCCCTATCTGCCGTGGGTGTTGGAATGTTGAGAAGAGCTGACCCTAGTACGAGAGGACCGGGTTGGACGAACCTCTGGTGGACCTGTTGTGGCGCCAGCCGCATTGCAGGGTAGCTATGTTCGGACGGGATAACTGCTGAAAGCATCTAAGCAGGAAGCCTCCTTCAAAACGAGCATTCCCTTGAGAGTCGTGGAAGACCACCACGTTGATAGGCCGGATGTGGAAGCCCCGCGAGGGGTGAAGCTGACCGGTACTAATAGCTCGATTGGCTTGATCGTTCTCATTAATCGATGTCCGTAATGCGGGCTCGACGAAGTTCGATCGGCTCAGACACTTAGAACAACTAGACTCATGGTCTAGAACAAACCAGAATTCACTCAGATGTTTTTCGCCGATCTGGTGGCCATTGCAAGAGGCCCAGAACCCGATCCCATCCCGAACTCGACCGTTAAACCTCTTTGCGCCAATGGTACTAAGTCTCAAGGCTTGGGAGAGTAGGTCGCTGCCAGGTCTGCCAAGAACATCTGATCTCTTACGAAATCGAAATACTGAAACGCCGCTCCTCACGGGGCGGCGTTTTTGTTTTTGCGGTGCTGTGCCGCTATGCTCACATCCATCCGCGTGGAGAGCAGCCCGATGTCCGACAGCCACCCTGCAATCGTCAATTGGTCCGCGATCGAAAAGAGCGAGCCGTTCTCCTATGACGGCAGCGACGAGCCGATGGCGTTCAATGCCAATTACCGGCGGCATTTCGGGTTTGGGAAGATCGGTGTCCATCACGAGCGGTTGTCGTCGGGGCGGCGATTGTCGCGGCCGCATGCCGAGAGCGCCGAGGAAGAGTTCGTCTATGTGATCGAGGGGACGCCCGACGTCTGGCTCGATGGCGAGATCTTCCGCTTGAAGTCGGGCGATGCGGTCGGGTTTCCCGCCGGGACGGGGCTTGCGCATACGTTCATCAACAACAGCCCGGCCGAGGTGCGGCTGCTGGTGGTCGGCGAGGCGTCGAAGCCCGAGAATCGGATCATCTATCCGCGCAATCCCGAATCGAAGGCCGTCCGTCCCGATTGGTGGGACGATGCACCAAAGCGCGAGCTCGGCCCTCACGACGGACTGCCAGACGCGCTACGCGAGGCGCGAGCATCGTCCTCCAATCCGCGGCGCTCCAAGAATCCGAACCCGCAGTTGCTCGACGAGATCTATGCCTTCTGGTTCGGCGATGTCGGTGACGCCACGGTGCTGCCCGAGTCGCGCGTTCGCTATTGGATGGCGGGCGGCGAGGAGACGGACCGCGAGATTCGCGAGCGCTTTGGCGATCGCATCGCCGAAGCCGCGAAAGAGCAGTGGCCGATCGAGGCCCTGACGCGCGAGCAGGCCGTGGCGCTGGTGGTGTTGTTCGACCAGTTTCCGCGCAATTGTTATCGCGAGAGCGGCGAAGCGTTCGCCTACGATCATCTGGCGCTCGGTCTCGCGAAACAGCTCGAGGCGAGCGGGTGGCATTTCACGACGGCGGAACGATTCTTCCTGGCGCTGCCCTTCACGCATCATGAGGATCTGTCGTCCCAGGATCACGCGGTGTATCTCGCCGCCCTCGAGCTCGAGAGGGGACCGGAGGCTGCGCTGCCGCTCACGCGGCTGGGACTGAAACAAGCGGTCCGGCATCGCGACATCATCGAGCAGTTCGGCCGCTTTCCGCATCGCAACGCCATGCTCGGCCGCGAGTCGACGCCCGAGGAGATCGCGTTCATGGGAACGGCGATCAATGGCCGTGGTTTCTAGCGGATGCAATGGCGCGGCCTTGCTGCCGCACCGGAGTTCGACAGTGCGACGGAGGGTGATGCGATGATCTGGGTGTCGGCGATCGTATTGGTCTGCAATGTCGGCGGCGCGGCGCTGATGGCCAAATACGGGCTGCCATCGGCCGTGCCGCTGATCGGCCGCAAGGACAGCGACGATTCGATGTGGGGCATCATCGGCCTCGCCCTCTTCGTCACCAGCATCGCCATCCGCATCACCGCCGTGATCTCCAGCGGCGGGATTCAGTAGGGCCATCTGTCTCCCGCGTCCAACCCGATCCACCAGGTCATTCCCGCGAAAGCGGGAATCTCTGTTGGCCGCCTACTCAGTCAGCACAGTGGACCAGGCCGGGCGCCGCCCGGCTCATCCCCGCAGCGCACAAGCGGCAAACCCCGCAAACAGAGATTCCCGCTTGCGCGGGAATGACCCGGTGAGGGTGGAACGGGGGTGGAGTCGATGCCACACGAACCGGGAAGCCCGCAGTCGGGCCCTCCCCTGCGACGAAGTCGTGGGGGAGGTGGCGC
>JANRLN010000244.1:0-3227 GCA_033762515.1 Planctomycetaceae bacterium | reverse complement strand
TACACCGTCGCGTAGGCGATCGCCGGTTCTTCCGACGTTGTGCGGCTGGTGGCGAAGGCCAGGGCAGGGGGGTCGGTCATGCTGCCGGCGACCAGGCCCAACGCCTGGGCGTAGGGGACCCGTAGCAGCCACGCCGAGAGCAGGCACGCGCTCACCAGCGGCAGGAACGTGATCAGCGCCCCCATGGCCATCCATTGCAATCCGCTGCCCGAGACCAGAGTCTCCACAAACCGGTCGCCGCTCTTCAATCCCACCGCCGCGAGGAACAGCACGATCCCCAATTCCCGCAGCAGAAAGTTCGCCGAGGGTCGCAGGAACCACACGAGCGGCCCGATGCGCCGCAGCTTGCTGAAGATCAGCGCCACGATGAGCGGTCCCCCCGCCAGGCCCAGTCGCACAGGGACCGGGAAGCCTGGAATCGGCAACGGCAGCATCCCCAACAGCACTCCTGCCAGGACCCCCACGAACAGCGGAATCAGATCGGGCAAGTCGACGCTCTTGGAGGAATCTCCCAGCTTGTGAGCGGTCGCCGAGACGGCGTCCTTCGGTCCCACCACCAGCAGTTCATCGCCGAGACTCAACTCCAGTTCCCCGACCGGAGTCAGTTCGACGTCTCCGCGGCGGAGGCGCGTGGTCTGCACATGGAATCGCTCCACCAGTTGGAGGCTCTCGATCGTTCGGCCCACCAGATCCCGCCGCGAGACCATCACCCAGCGAATCACGATCTCACTTGGTAAGCGTTCCAAGTCGATGGCGGCAGCTTCGCCCACGTGCTCGGTCAACCAATCCAGCGACGCCTTCGACCCGACCGCCTTGATGATGTCTCCCACCTGCAGATCGGTTTGCGGGTGGGCAATCACCATTTCTCCATTGCGGAACCTGCGGCTGATGACGAGGTCGTGACGCTGTTCCAGCAGATGCTGTACGGTTTGGCCGCTGACGTTGTCGCGGGTGATCAGCAGATCGGCTTCCGCGAGCAAGCGGAATCGTCCCGTCTGTTGCGACTGTTCCGTCGCCTGGACCGCGGACGGCGGGTAGATCAGCCGCGCGAACAACAGCGACAGGATGGTGCCAATGACGCCGAACGGGTACGCCATTGCATAGGCCAGCCCCGGCAGCTTGGAGAGTTCCCGCCCCAGGTTCCGTTTTTCGTCGGGGGTGAGGTCATGATGTTCCGGCAGGCCCGCGGCATAGTCGGGCGCCACCTCGGCGATCGCGGCCCGCGCGGTCTCCCAGCGCGGCGGCGAGTTCTGCAACGTCGTCGAGGCCGCGGCGAGACTGGGCGTATTGGTTGTGGCCCCGCACATCAAACCGACAGCGATCGGCATCGGCATGCCGGCCCGATTGACGGCCACGGTCACCAGCACGCCGCAGGCGACGACGTAAACGGCGATGAGGTTCAATGACAGGCCGTGGGCGCGAATCGCGTTGAAGAAGCCGGGACCAATCGTCAGCCCGACGGCGTAGACGAACAGAATCAGCCCGAATTCGCGGGTGAATTCCAGCACGTTGTGGTCAATCGCCAGCCCGAAGTGTCCGGCGATCAGCCCCGAAAACAGCACTCCCGCGACGCCGAGTTTCAGGCCATGATAGCGCCCCTGACCGAGGGCCAGGCCGCTGAGGATGACGACGGCCAACACAAAGACGCAAGTCGCCGGGGATTGTTCGTCGCGAACCAGATTCTGCAGCCACTCCATCGTGTCTTTCGGTCTCAAGGGCTGTTTTCAAGGGGAACTGCTGAGCATCTACCGGGAGGGCGAGGTTCCCACCGAGCCGGCGTCCGAGTCAGAAACGACGCCCAGCGAAGCGCCCGCGGTTCGGCGGGAGCCTCACCCTCCCCTAAGAAAACAGCGTCTCATTTCGGTGGTGCTCGACGGAGCGGCGTCAGCCCACCAGTTTCAAATCGTGGTCGACCATCATACGCACGAGTTCATCGAAGCGCACCGCGGGGGACCACCCAAGTTTCCCGCCCGCTTTGCGAGCATTTCCTAACAAGAGATTCACTTCCGCGGGGCGATAGAACGCCGGATCGACCACCACATGGTCCTGGTAGTTCAGTCCCGCATGGCTGAAGGCCACTTCGCAGAACTCGCGGACGGTGTGCGCTTCGCCGGTGGCGATCACGAAGTCGTCGGGGGTCGGCTGCTGCAGCATCAGGTGCATGGCCTTTACGTAGTCGAGGGCATAGCCCCAGTCGCGCACGGCTTCCAGGTTTCCCAGCGGCAACTCCTTCAGCCGACCCGCCTTAATTTGCGCCACGTGCCAGGAGATCTTGCGGGTGACAAATTCGAACCCGCGCCGGGGCGACTCGTGATTGAACAGAATCCCCGAGCAGACAAACAGGTCATAGGCCTCGCGATAGTTCCGGGAGAGATCGAATCCCGTCACCTTGGAAATCCCATAGGGAGATCGCGGATGAAACCGGGTCTCCTCGGTTTGCGGGGTCTCCTGCACCTTACCGAACATCTCGCTCGACCCGGCGAAATAGACGCGGCAATGGGGCGCCGCCTGCCGGACCGATTCAAGGAGGTAATGCGTGCCGTCGATGTTGGCGCGAAACGTTGAGAAGGAGTCCTCAAAGGAGTACGACACAAAGCTTTGTGCGGCCAGGTGATACAACTCGTCCGGCTGCACCGCGTGGACGATGCTGAACAGGCTGGCAAAGCTTTCCAGGCTGCCGGAGTGCAGCGTCAGTCGATCGCGAATCGGCACGATTCGCGACAGCCGGTGGGCCGGATCTTCCAGAGCCACCCGCCGCACGAGGCCGTGCACCTCGTAACCGAGTTCCAGCAAATGCTCGGCGAGATACGAACCATCCTGCCCGGTGATGCCGGTGATGAGAGCACATTTGGAAGAGGCAGGCATGCGGCGGACAGTCTCGGGGTGTGACGAAGCCATCCCCGGATTCTGACGCACCACCCGGAGGAACGTCAACGTTATGACAGCGCGGCCAGGAGTTCCCCATCCGGCGGGTCGATGTCCTTGGCGTCGGCGCGGACTACGATCAGGGGCTGGGAATGATCCGTCTGGTCTCGTCGGCGATTGCGAGAGGTCCTTCTACAGCATGGACTACCGACATTTTCCAATCCGTTCCTACCGACTGGACTTGGGCATCAAGGCCGGGTCGATGGCGGGATAGCTCTTTTGCGGCAGCACCGACGGGCCGCCCGTCGCGGCGGCGGCCGCGTTGCCCGACTTGGGTTTGCTGACGAGTTGGAGCGAGACAT
>JANRLN010000243.1:0-14400 GCA_033762515.1 Planctomycetaceae bacterium | reverse complement strand
TGGCGGCGAACTTCCCCTACATCATCGGCTGCGACGTCGCGGGGACGGTCCGCGCGGTGGGAGCCAACGTCAAACGCTTCCGCGCCGGAGACCGCGTCTGGGGCAGCAATCAAGGCCTGTTCGGCCGCCAGGGAACGTTCGCTGAAACCATCGCAGTCGATGAACGCTGGCTCTATCACACACCCGACAGCCAGTCCGATGTCGACGCGGCCGCCGGCGCGCTCGTCGGCTTGACGGCGCACCTGGGACTGTTCCTGCATGCCCAGCTGAAGCCGGGCGAAGTCGTCTTCGTCAACGGCGGAGCCGGGGGCGTCGGTTCAGCCGTGATCCAGATGGCGAAAGCCGCGGGAGCCCACGTGCTGGCGTCGGCGGGACGCGATGAGACGCTGCAGGCGTGCCGGCAACTCGGAGCCGATTCGGTCGTCAACTACCGCCACAAAGACTGCGATGACCAGATCCGCGCGTTCGCGCTGCCGCACGGCGGGATTCATCTCTGGTTCGAAACCCAGCGCGAACCCACTCTGGACCGCACCGTCTCGCTGCTGGCCCCGCGCGGGCGGCTGGTGCTGATGGCGGGCCGGCAGGCGCGTCCCGAGTTTCCCGTGGGCCCCTTCTACGTCAAAGACCTGCGCCTGATCGGTTTTGCCATGTTCAATGGCAAGCCCGACGAGCAACGGGCCGCCGCAGAGCAGCTCAATCTTTGGGCGGGCGAAGGCAAATGGAAGCCGCTCGTGGGCGCCACGCTCCCCCTCTCCGCGGCTGCCGAAGCCCATCGGCTGCAGGAGGCCAACACGCTCGGCAAAGCGGGAACGCTGCTGGGCAAGATCGTGTTGACTCCGACATGAGGCCAGCTCCCGTCGCTGCGGGAATGGGCGACCAATTCGCCGCCCTGGACTGCGATCGAAAGCCGAACCAAGTGTTCGAATCAACCGGCAGGAACTATCGTTAAGGTGACGCGAGTCGATAAACTGGGGCCGTGTTCGCTCTCGTCTGATCCCGCGGAACCAGACGTTCCGTTTCTGGATCAGACCGCTGGGGGGGCGAGACTTCGGCTCGACGGAGGTGATCCATGTCGCAATCGCTTCGAGGGCAATGCCTGGTTGCCGCCAAGAGCCTCCGCGATCCCAATTTCTTCAAGACGGTCGTCCTGATCGTCGAACATGGCGATCACGGCGCCATGGGTCTGGTCGTCAACCGCCCGTCGTCGATTCTGGTCTGCCACGCCCTGTCGAAGCACTTCGATCTCCCGAACCGCGGTGATCTGGTTTACGTCGGGGGACCGGTGGAACCCGCAGCACTGCTGATTCTCCACAATGCCGAGGATCTTTCGGACGGCGAACGAGCGGTCGTTTCAGGAGTCTTCATCGGGAGTAGCGCCGACGCTTTTGAAGAGGTTGTGCGACGGATCGGCGATGGCGACGAGGCCCTGCACTACCGCATCTTCTCCGGCTGTGCCGGCTGGGCGCCGGGGCAATTGGAAGGGGAGATCAGCAGCGGCGACTGGATCGTGGTCTCTCCCTTGCCCGACCTCGCCTTCTGCGACGACCCGTACGAACTCTATCCGCGAATGCTGCAGCGCGTCTTCGAAGAGCACCGGTTGCTGCCCCACACGGCCACCGACCCCCAGTGGAACTGAGCGTTCGTGGAATTGCGCAGCGGTGTCGGCAAGAACAAGCCGCCACCCGACGGGTTCGCTGGGCTCCTAATCACCCCACTCCCGGCTCTTGGACACATCTGCTTCAGTGCATGTTTCAGGCAACTTCAGTACACCGAATTTTCCACATCCATTCTGCGGAGAACCCCCGCTGAACATTGCCCGGCGTTGACGTCTGCGCCTCTGCCGGCGGCACCCCACGGAATGCGTTTTCCCCTGTTATTCTGCAGTATTCCGAGCGCAGCTCCGCGCACCTCTCCGCCCATGCAACCGTCACGCGTCTTGGCCGTCGAAGATGTTTTTCTTCAGCTTTATTCGCGATGTGTTCACAATTCATTCACACCCTTCGACTAGTGTTTGTCCCTGTACCGCTTGACCGGAAGGCGACCAGTTTGTTGACCGGCAAGCAGGGTGCGGCTTGTTCTCCCCGATGTGACGGCGTTCGACGTCGCAGCGGTCACCGGACAAGCTCCCAGGGATGGGGTCTGAGGAGTTGGTGCGACGGGTGGTTCGAGTCCAGGACTCGACCGATCTGCCGCCCTTCCGAACAGACAGTCCTGGGAGACGGCAGTCCTCGCGGTTCATGGTGATCGACAGGTATCGGGTGCAATGCGATCCAGGGGCTGAACTCGATTGGCGCGAGTTGCGGATTACGCAGCGGCGTCCGTCGCGTTCTCTGGGATGTCCCGCCCTCTGGGGTGTCCCGATCTCCGGGGTATCCTGGTGGTGCCGTAGTGGATGGAAACTGGGGCGACGCCAAGCCCAGGTTGTGTGTGATACAGGCTTCCGACCGAACCGCTGGGTTCGGGTTGAGCTGGTGAAAGGTTTGGGTCCGCGATCGGGATTGAAACGGTTCCACTCCGAGGGGTTGAGAGCTGCCAGGTTTTCGGTGGGCAGCCATTTGGAGCGAGTGGAAACCAGGCTGGCCGGGGGATGTTCGTGGGAAGCGCCCGGCGGGTTGAGATCACCGAGAAACACCGGCGGATGTAGACGAATTTGGAGCTTCCTGACCACTGAGCCTTCACCGTTGCTGTGACTGCAACGGACGAATTTTCCAGATTGAGCAAGTCTTCGCCCGCGATTCATCTAATGCAAATATTGGGCGGTAGACTGCGGTACTGAGAACCGGCTGGCGACTCGGAGTTCCCGGCCCGACGGTATTGTTCGATCCGACTCAGCACTGTTTGGGAAAGGAGGTGTGGCCGCAGGAAGTACGTAAGATTCTTTAACTGCGTTGGATCTGAAATCTGGAAACTGCGGCGGGTGCGCCGCAGCGCGACGACCCCCGATTCGTCGCGGACTCTCGCATCCACAAGTGTCTCGAAAACCGTTCCAATTTGTTCTGTTCCCAACCAAGGACTCTCAGACAATGGCTAAGACCTCGAAGAGCGCTCGAAAGGGTTTCACCCTGATCGAGCTGCTGGTGGTGATCTCGATCATCGCCATCCTCATCGCCCTGCTCCTGCCGGCGATCAACGCGGCCCGTGAAGCGGCCCGCAACACCCAGTGCAAGAACAACCTCCGCCAGGTTGGCATCTCGATGCACACCTACGCCGACACCGACCCGCAAGAGCGTTACTGCACCGGCGCCTTCGACTGGAAGCGCGACGGCTGCCCGGACACCTACGGCTGGCCCGCCGACATGTTCAAGCTCAAGGCCGGTCGTGCTCACGCTCTGCGTTGCCCCAGCAACTCGATTCGTGGCTCGGAAAAGCTGAACGACCTCGTGGGTGTCAACACCAGCGAAGCCAACGACGCTAGCCCGGACCGTCAAGGCAAGGGCGCGCTGTGTATCGCTCTGGCTGCCCAGACGACGGTGGCTGGACGTGCTCCGATCGTCGGGGAAGCCATCAAGACTCAGGGCCTCAACACGAACTATGCCAGCTCGTGGTACGGCGCCCGTGGGCAGGCTCTGGTCACCAACCAGGGGAACACCAACGCCGCCGCTCCGCTGTTCATGGACATCCAGCCGGTCGCGGCCACCGATCTGAAGGACATGCGCAACGCCAGCGGGTCCCTGACTCGCCGCAACGTTGACAACTCCGACATTCCGTCGTCCGCCATCCCCTTCCTCGGCGACGCCGCGATGGGTGACAACAAGGACGCTGCGTTGGCTGCTTCGGTCGTTGACACCAACGGTGTTCTCGTTGACTCGGGTCTCGTGGTTGGCGCCCGTCTCGGGGAAACCATGAACGACGGCCCCGCCCGTTGGACCGCCACTTCTCCGGCTCGCGTGCAGATCCTCAAGTCCGCGCAGTCTCGCTTCATCAACGTGCAAGACGTGATTCCCAAGAGCTATCCGATCACCGGGGTCACCGTCTTGTTGACCGACAGCGACACCAACCCTTCGACCGTTGCTCAGTCGTTCTACACGAGCAACGCTGACGGGCTGATTCTGCAGGACACTCGCGACTGGTTCGCCGTTCACAAGAACGGTGCCAATGTTCTGATGGCTGACGGCACTGTCAAGGTGCTGAACGACACCAACGGTGACGGCTTCTTCAACCCCGGCTTCCCGGTGGATACCGCGATCACAGCCGCCACTCTGGCTGCGAATTCGGGCTACACGTCCGGCGAAGTCGAAATCAACAGCTTCGAAGTCTTCACCGGCGTCTTCCTGAATGACTCCCAGGTGCTCAAGGGCACCTTCGAGCCGTAGGCCGCGTAGTCCGATGCAAGATGAATGGGCCAGGTATGCGACAGTTAGCAGTCGCTGGCTCACTGCGTGATGGGGCCCGCCGAGCGAGATTACCACTCGTTCGGCGGGCTTTCCGCGTGATTTCAGTCTTCGTATTTATGGGTGGGACCGAATGAGCTCAGCTTTGGCAAACTGTCCCAACTGCCATGCCGAGTTGCAACCGGGAATGCTGCGTTGCCGCAGTTGCGGGGCCCGACTCCCGCGTAAGTCTGCAGGGGATGCGGCGATCGTCGCTCCCGCCGGAGAATCCGTTCCGGCAGCCGCCGAGACGCGCGGAAGCGGCGACGTATCGCGTGCCGCCAGTCAGGCGACTGCGATGGGCGGGACAGTGTTTCCACGGGAATCGATGCTGCTTCCCGCGGCGAACGAGGCGAAGTCACGCACAGTCAATGCTGGCACTGCCGTTTCGGGCACTTTGGAAACCTCTGGCCGGTCTCGGGCGTCGTCGGTTGCTCCATCGGACTCCGGGGCCGCGACGGACCCCACGGTTCTTGGTTCTCAGTCGCCGTCGCGGACTGGCGACCAACGTCTGGATCAGGGTGGCCGAATTCTCGCGGGCATGTCGGCCATCGCGCCGATGCCTGGAGAAAGTTCGAACTCCGGCGAAATGGGAGAAGTATCGTCAGTTCAAGTTACATGCGTTTGTCAGTCCAAATTCCGCGTGAAGTTGTCTTTGGCAGGCAAGAAAATCAAGTGTCCGAAGTGCGGTCAAGGCCTGACGGTGCCGGCATCGGAAGGCCAGCCGACCGCGACCGTCTCCGGGAGGATCGCGCGGCCGACGCTTCCCGAGGACCGATCGTTCGCCGATCGCGCCGCAGAACTCGAACAGCAGGCTCCGATCGTCGCAGAGCCGGCGGCATTGAAAGAGGTTTTGGGAAAGAGCCGGCTCAAGAAATTCGCTGGCCAGATTGAGAAGAAGAACGGAGAAGGCAAACCCGAGGCGGAACTGCGTCGGAAGGCCATCCTGGATCTGGCGGAGACCTTGGATGCCCGCGCGACCGCCCTGCTGATTGGGCTGGCTTCGGATTACTGGATCTCCGTTCGCGAGGCGGTTGCCGAGGGCCTGGGAGTGCTGCGCGATCCGCAGGGGGTGCCGACGCTGATCCGCCTGCTGGGGGACGAAGTTCCCGATGTGAAACGGGATGCGGTGGTTTCTCTGGGAAAAGTCGGCGACGCCCGCGCCGTACGCCCGTTGTTGGACGTGGCTCTGCAGGAGCCGCTCTTCCGCTTCACCGCCGGGGAAGCGATCGCCAAGATCGGCAAGGCGGCTGTCCCCGTCTTGCTGCAGATCCTGCAAGAGGACGACGCCGGACGCACCCTGGAAGCGATCATTGTCCTCGGCCGCATCAAAGATCCGTCAGCGGCTGAGCCGATCGCCGCCATGCTCAGTCACCGGTTTACCATCGTCCGCAGCCACGCTGTGGAATCGCTGGGATTGATCGGCGATCCCAAATCTGCGACTCCGCTGATTCGAATGCTGTCGGATCCCGACGCCATCGTCCGCGCCCAAACGGCCGCCGCGCTGCAGAAAGTCGGCGACAAGCGGGCTGTTCCTGGCCTGTTAAAATTGCTGGCGGAGAACGACCTCGATGTCTGCACCCGCGCGGCGGCCACGCTGGGAGAATTGGGGGAACGTCAGGCGGCGCCGGGACTTTTGCCGCTGCTGGAGCGCCCCGAACCGGAAGTCCGCTGCGCCCCAGCGGACGCCTTGGGGAAAATCGGCGATGAAATGGCGGCAGAACCGCTGACGCGGCTGTTTCATGATGCCGACGAGAGTGTTCGCTTGAAGGCGGTCTCTGCATTTCGCAAGTTTCGCTCTGCCTCCGCAGTCACGCCTCTGCTGTTGCTCCTGGATGACGCCAATGTCCAGATTCGTCAGCGCGCCGTGGACGCTCTTGGGGAAATCGCCAATCCCGCCGCGTTGGACCGTTTGATCGTCACGCTCCGTGCCGACAGCGCCACGGAAGTGCGCATGGCCGCAGCGAAGGCGCTGGGACAGTTCAAATCGGCGAAGGCGTTGAAATCGCTGGAAGAGGCGCTCGACGACGATCTGACGGTGCGGTGCCGGGCGATTTCCGCGCTGGGAGACATCGGAGACGCCTCCAGTCTGCCGGCGTTGCTGGCGATGCTGAAGGATCCGACCCCCGAGGTGCGCTACCATGCTTCACAATCGCTGGCGCATATTGGACATCAGAATTCGCGGAAACCCCTGGAGGAATTGCTGGGAGATGAAAATCCGATGGTGCGCCGCGGCGCGGCCAAGGCGCTGATTCAACTCGGCGATCCGCGCGGCGACAAATTGTTGGAAGACGTCGCCAAGACCCCTTCCCCAAACCGGATGACTCTGCCCAGCTTGAGCAGCGTGCCTGACTGGGTTGCGGGTGTATTCTTTCCGAGTTCGCCTGCGGGAATGCAGCTTCTCATCGGACTGCCGGTTTTGCTGTTGCTGATAACGGGATTCTGGTTCAGTGGATCTCTCTTCAAGAATTTCTTTAGCCCCCCCAGCGTGCTCGTCTTGCGCGGCAATGTTTCGTCCCTCGGGCTTACCCCTGACGGGAGCCGGCTGGCTGTTGGCCGCACGGCGGGTCTGCTCGAAATCTGGGACGCCAAATCCGGTTCGATCGAGATGAGCCGCGAAATTCCTCGCACGGGAGGGGAAGTTTTTGGAGTCGCCTTCAACAAGGATGGATCGTCGGTGCTGCTGATTTCCGGCAACGAAGCCTACCAATTCTCCGACAATCAATTTCGCGCACTCACCAGCCTGCCCGCCCCAGTGAAATTCTTCTCCTGGCGAACCGGTTCGAGTTCTGCGACGTGCTTCTCCAATAATGGTGTGGCATCGATCTGGGATCTCGAGTCGGCGGCTGTTCAGAGCACGTTTCAACTCCCGATTAATCAACCAGTTGCGTTTAGCGCCTCGGGTGACGCCGGCAGGTTCGCAGTCGCCACGTACGCCAAGACGGTGGTGTTGGTTGACACGCTGAAGGCCGCGGTGCACGCGGAAGTATCCACAGGGAAAGCCGCGGCGCTCGACCTAGTGTTTACTGCGGACAATAGCACTGTCGTGACAATTGATGGCGACAACCTGGTGACTGCCATTGATTTTGCCAGTGCGAAGGTGACTGGTCGAACTGTGCTGGACTTCAGAATTGGCCGTGCCGATCGTATCCTTTGTCTTTCCAACCAGAAGTCCCAGGTGTTGGTTTGCCAGGGCAGTCGACTGCTGACTTTGTCAATTCCGGACATGAGCGTCATTCGAGAGATTAGTACGACTGCCGGGCTGATCACATCAGTCGTGGCCATCAGCAGCGATGGGGCGACAATCGCCGGAGGATCTCGGGATGAGTCTCCGGTGATGGTGATGGATGCCGTCGAAGGGAAATTGAAGGCCACATTCGATCAGGATTAGCCTTCTGAGAATTCATTAACTTCATTGGTTTCAAATCGAAGGGAAACCCAGGCGTGTACGATCCCAACTTTGCCGGCGACAACTTTGCCGGCGACGAGGTGAAGGACAATCAACATTCGCAGCCCGCTTTGCCGAGGGTTTCGCGGTGTGTTCAGTCACGGGTGCAGTGGACAACACTCCTGCTCTTCATCGGTGTTTGCGGGTGTGAGCAGCCCGCGCCGCCGCCGCCTCTGCCGGCCTATGTCGCACCCGATCCCCCCCAACCGGAGCCGAGCGAACCCGTAAGCGAGCCGGTTGTGGAGCCGCCGGTTCCCGCGGCAGTGATGCCGCCTCCACAGAGTCCCAGTAAATTGGTCGTACCGTCTGTCAGTTGGATCGAGCGAACCGTCGTCGGTGTTCAAACACGGACCGCGCGCGGTCTCGGGTTCAAGATCACGTTCAGAGTTAACTCCAATCCGGATGGGCTTCCGTTGCGGGTCACTCTTCGGGATCGGTTCCAGAACTCAGTGCATGTGGACGCCAAACAGAATGGGGACGTGGCTGGGATTGAGCATTTCGTCGCCGGCGCCACCGAAGCTTTTTCCCCGTTTGAGGCTGTTGTCTCTTATCACGACAAAGATCGTGATGAATGGTCTGCGATCACTCCTTGGGGAGAAGTGAAGTTTTAAGTGATGTTCGCGAGCTTGTCCCGGGGGCACGTCAGTTTCTCGACGCTTTTTCCGGGCAGGCGGGTTTTTCGAGGATCTGAGAGGCGGTCCGTGTCCAGTCTTGGAGCTCGCGAAGAGCGTGATGATGGTCGATGTAGCCTCGCATCACCTGATGTGACCATCACCTGATGTGACTTAGCGACGCTGCAGAGCACACCGGGTCGAATGCGCTGCGTCGAGTCCCGGAAACCGCTGATTGGGTTCGGCCGGCAACTGCGGGTAGGGGTGAGACCGCTCTACTACTTCGTGAACCCACGCCAGACCTTTGGGGCGCACGTGCGCGGCGGCGTTGTCGACGATCAGTTCCGGCTGCGGCGGCATTTCGGGGCGTTCTGGGACAGGAGCTTGATCCAGTCCCGATGCCGGTGCGGCGGCAGGGCAGACTCAGATGATTGTGTCTTCGGCGAATTTGATCACGGCGAACAGCGCAGCGGACATTAGTGCGCAATACAAATCCGTAATACTGCTCGTAAAACTCCGTCTCAGCGGATGACGGCCTGTGGAAAATCGATTCACCGACCATACCACAGGCACAACCGCGACAACTCACCGGTGTGGGCGAGGTAACGGATTCGTCGTCGTGCGCTCGACTCCCCGAATGCGGCGGAGTAGCCGTGGTTGTGATCGGCGATCGCCAGGGCGGTTTGCACGTCGTCGAGTGTGATGGCGTCGCGCTCGTGTGAGCGGGCGCGCCAGCGGGCCAGCCACAAGGTGACCGGCAGCATCAAGATCAGGCTGTGAAAGCCCTCGACCAGCGGAACTCCGTAGTACGCCAGTCCGCAGAAATGGAGTCCCTGCAGCTTCACCTGCCAGTAGCGAGTGATGAGTTCGTCGGCGCCCTCGGGGAGTCCGCCGAAAGGAACTTCCAGACTCTCGAACGGCGCCGATCGGAATCCCGGCTGCAACACCGGGACGTTGCCCCGCCCCTTCGTGAAGGCCCAGATCGCGCGGAACAGTTTCCAGCGCCCCAACCACCCCGCCGAGAGGCTCTGCACCGTGTCTTTCCGCGCGTACTGAGCGGCGAACAAGCGAAAGTAGAGTCGCCCCACTTTTCCCGGCGGATCGATCGGTTCGGGCAGTTGCGCGAACTGCGTCAATACCGCCGCCGTGATCAGATCCAGATACTCGCGGATCTGCGGCTTTGACAGGCCAGCGAACCGGGACTGCCCCACCAGATTGACCCAGGCCAGGCTCTGAAAGACCCGCAGCAACAGGGGTGTGCGCGTCTCCCCCATCATGCCGTACAAGCGGTCGACGAACAGCGCGAACGCTCCCCAGTCCACGCGCTCCCGCGAATTCAGCCAGGGCGGCGGAATGCGCTCGCTCCCCTCCGGAACGACGAGTTCCTCGATGCTCTTGAGATCTTTCGTTTGTTGAGAGACCGGTCGCCCTTGGTTCGCGATGACCGACGGGCAACTGAACCGCAGGCTGACGGCAATCGACTTCCCTTGCGGATGCAGCGCATACGGATACACGCGGCAGGCCAGCGGTTTCGCCGCCTCGCCGAACTTGGCGTGAATGCGGCACAGCCCCTGCTCATTCAGAAAGACGCAGCCGCCGTCGTCGCGGTGAGCCAGTCGATACCGCTTGTTCCACGACGGCCCGGCGAACCAGACGATCGGGTCTTGCGTGACGCCGTCGTCGTGGGTCCATCCCTGATCCACGATGCGCTGCCGCTCGGCGTCGGTGATCTCAATGAGATGCTGCGTGCAGCAGCCGCCGCAGTTGTGGCAACTCCAGTTCTGGATCGTCGGCAAGGTGAGGGGGAGCGGAGCCATGGGGATAGCGTAACGCACATTGGCGGCGGCGTGTATCGGTTCCATGCCGGCGACTCGCGACGTTGGTGCATCGAATCGATAAACTCATGGGGAATTCCTCCAAGGAGTCTCCGATGAGCAGCGTCGAGCAACGTCTTCTGGATCATGGCCAGCAGGTGCCGCCCCCCCCCAGCCCGGCGGGGAGCTATGTCCCGGCGGTACGAACGGGCAATCTGGTGATCTGCAGCGGGCAACTCCCGCTGATGGGCAAGGAACTGATGTTCCAGGGGAAACTCGGTCGCGACCTGCATGAGGAGGACGGGAAGCACGCCGCCCGGATGTGCGCGCTCAATGCCCTCGCGGCGATCAAGGGCGAGATCGGGGATCTCGACCGCATTCGCCGGGTGGTGCGAGTCGAAGGCTACGTTCAATCGGCCGACGGCTTCACACGGCAGCCTCAAGTCGTCAACGGCGCGTCAGATCTGCTGGCGCAGGCCTTTGGAGATCTGGGCAAGCATTCGCGAATCGCCGTCGGCGTGAGCGAATTGCCGTTGAATGCCGCAGTGGAACTCGCCGTGTGGGTCGAAGTGGACTAGCGCCGAATCGCTGCGCGGCTAGTTCGGGAGGTGCTCAAGGACGAAGAGCGCGCTGTCGGCACGCACGTTCGCGGCCCACGCACGGGAGACGGGTTTGCCGCGGATAATTGGAAATTCGCGGACGATCCGCAGGTGCATGCGGTTGATCAAGTCGCGAAAGTCGAGAATCGAGAGCAGGTGGAGGTTGGGGGTGTTGTACCAGTCATACGGCAGGCTGTTGGTCACCGGAGCGCGGCCGTGCAGCAGCAACTGCACGCGCACGCGCCAATGACCGAAGTTGGGGACGACGACCAGCGCCTGCTTCGCGACCCGCAGCATCTGGATCAGGAGTTCTTTGGGGTGCAGCACCTGCTGCAGCGTCTGGCTCAAGACGGCGACGTCAAACGATCCGTCAGGAATCTCCTGCAAACCGGCGTCGAGGTCGCCCTGCAACACGGGCACCCCTTTTCCAATCGCCTCGACGACGTGCTTGTGATTCAGTTCGATCCCCTGAATCGTGCAGTGGAGCTCGTCGCGCAAGCGGCCCAGAAGTCGCCCATCGCCGCAGCCCAGATCGAGCACGCGCTGACCCGGCCGGCACTGGTCCATGATCAGCCGGTCAATCAGGGCGGCTTCCGGGTCGGTGTAACAGTAACGTTTGGTCGGCATGATGTTGAACGTCGCGCGGAAGCCCAGGAGTGGCGATCCCAGGGCTTCACTCAATGTTTGGTTGCGTGGCGCAGTGTTTCACTCAGGAACGGCTTGACCAGCTCTTCGAGTTGTTGGATTTCGATCAGGAACGAATCGTGTCCATAGACGCTTTGAAGTTCGAGATACGTCACATGGCGACTGGTCTTCACAAGCGCCGCGACGATCTCGCGACTCTGAGACGACGGAAACAGCCAGTCGGTATCGTACGAGGTCACGAGGAAGCGGGCTTCGGTTCTTCCCAAGGCGGTTTCGAGTGATCCATACCGGGCGGCGAGATCGAAGTAATCCATCGCGCGGGTGAGATACAGGTAGCTGTTGGCGTCGAAGCGCTCGATGAATCGCTTTCCCTGGTAGTGCAGGTAGCTCTCCACCTGGAATTCGGTGTCGCGCTGCAGTTCATAGGCGAATTGATCGCTGTGCTGCAGCTTGCGGCCGAACTTGCTTTCAATCGAAACGTCGGACAGATAGGTGATGTGCGCCACCATCCGCGCGAGTGCAAGGCCGGTGCGGGGGCCTTCCTCACCGTACTTCTTGGGGCCGTCGGCGCTGTAATAGTCGCCGTCGTGAAAATCGGGATCGACGGTAATGGCCCGTCGACCGACGGCGTTGAATGCGATCCCCTGTGCCGAGAGCTTGGCCGCGGCGGCGAGGCAGATGACGCTGTGAATGCTCTCAGGGTACGCCGCCGCCCATTGGAGCGTCTGCATACCGCCGAGGCTGCCCCCGACGATCGCCAGCAGCTTGTCGATTCCCAGCGAACGCACCAGTTCCCGATGAACGGAGACCATATCCCCCACGGTCAGGAAGGGGAACTTGAGACCGTAGGGGCGCCCTGTCTCGGGATTGATCGAGATCGGCCCGGTGGTCCCCTGGCAGCCGCCGAGGACGTTGGCGCAAATCACGAAATATTTGTCGGTGTCGAGACCCAGTCCCGGGCCGACAAAGCCATCCCACCACCCCGGCTTCCGTTCGTCGGCCGAATGTCGACCCGCCAGATGCGCATCTCCCGTCAGGGCGTGACACACGAAGATCGCGTTGTTCCGCTCGGGGGAGAGGGTTCCATAGGTCTCGTACGCCACGGTAATCGGTCCGAGCCGCTCGCCGCTTTCGAGGATCAGCGGACTGTCCGCAGAGAACAACGTGCGGAACTCGGTCTGGACCAGACCAACTCCCTGGACGATTTCGCGTTGCTTGGGCTCTTCAATTTCGGCAGACATGGGCGCGCAGAACTCGGCGGACACAACGTCGCTGGCGGATCGAGTTATCCAGTATAGTGGATGAGTCTCCAGATAGCGACTGTGAAGCGGAATTGCGGCGCTTGGAGCGGTCCCTGAAACGCGATTCACCTCGAGAGAAGAACCGGCAGAGATTGTGCCAGAGTCTCTCAGTTCAGTGCGTTGCGCGCTCTGAGTCGACGACGCTGGAGAACGGGCGTCTTAACGAATTTTCCGTCGTCACTCAGGGGGCGGCGGCGGGGCTGAGAGTCCCGCCGGTGGTTCTTCGTAAGGGACTGGCGCGGGAGCCGGTGCGGGTTCCAACGTGGGCGTCGGCGGTTCCGGCGCCGCCTCCATCGGAGTTGCGCCGTCCACTTGCGGCGGTTGCAACGGACCAACGGAATCGTACGTGGTCATTGTCAGCGTCCGCGACGGATACCAGTACGGGTAGTGCGACGGATAGCGCCAGCATTCGTCGGCGCGCTTGAACTCCCCGACACAATCGCAGCGGCAAGGAGCGAGCCGGCGGTTGATCGGACCGCACCAATCAGGACGGCCGGCGCGGGAGATGTCGAGCCGCGGAACGTACCACTGATCCCAGAGGATCGGGTGATCGTTGGCGTCATCAATCAAATTGGCGTAAGCGTTGAAGCCGGGAAAGCAGCGGCACCCGACGGATGAGACCGTCAGCATTAGAATTCCCAGCAGCCACAGCCCCCGCCGCATGATTTCCCCAACCACTGTGGGGGCAGGGATTTCCGCGGCAAAGGACACCGCCGCAGCCAGCCCCCCCTCGCCGCGCTGTGGTCAACATCGGCGACGGAAGCTGAGAAACTTGACCGATTATGCCGGTTCTGTCGCTTCCAACGAGGGGAGCACCTGCGGAAGAACCTGGGCGACAATTGAGGCTCCAAATCACAAAACCCAAATTTCAAACAGGTTCCGAATTGCAAATCTCAACCAACGCGGGAAGTCGCTGTCTCGGGACCGTTTGTCGCTGCAAAGCTTCGGAGCTTCCGACGTTCTTTGGAGACTGTTTGACGTTTGCCCGTTGAGACTTGGAGCATCCATCGGATTTTGAGCTTCGGATTTCGGATCTGGCTGTGATCAATTCGTCGTCCCAAATGCACGAATGATCGAAGGTGGGACGCAGACCCGTCGCCAGTTATGATGCCGGATTCTCGACTTCGCGGCGGATCGGCATTTTTCTGGGAACGGCCTCAGTGACGTTGGCGGACGAACGGATTGCGATCGTGGGCGTCGGAGGGATTTTTCCCGGCGCGCGGGACCTGGCGGCGTTCTGGCAGAACATTGCTGAGGGGGTCGACACCGGCCGGAATGTCCCTCCGGGTCGTTGGGCGCTCTCCGCTGACAAGGCGTTTGCCGCGGGAACTCCGCAACCTGATCGAGTCTATTCGACGTGGGGCTGCTTCCTCGACGACGTGCCGCCTGCCTGGGAGGGGTTGTGTCTCGATCCCGATGAGGTCCTGGGTCTCGACCCGCTGTTCACGATCGGACTCAATGCGGCGGCGATGGCGTGGCGCGACGCGGGCGCTCCCCAAGTTGATCCGCAGCGTGCCGGAGTGATCTTTGGTCACATCGTACTGCCGACGGAAGCGACCTCGGGTTTGGCTCGGGATGCTTTGCTGACGGCTTTCGCCGAACAATTGCTTGG
>JANRLN010000242.1:0-48559 GCA_033762515.1 Planctomycetaceae bacterium | reverse complement strand
TCGCACTGCGCCGCCACTCGCTGGCAGGCAAAGGCATCGCTCCGCAGGGGCAGCTTCACGTAGCGCTCGAATCCGGGAGCGTACTCCTTCATCAGCGGCAAGCCACGAAACCATGCCAGATCGGTTTGCTGTTGGGACGCTGTGACGTTGGAGTCCGTCCAGACCAGGCATTCCGCGGGAGGACGCCCTGCGTTAAACCGGTCGCGATCAATGAGGAGCTGCCGCGATTCCGTCAACACGTCGTCACGCCGCCGTTCGATGCCGACGAGCGCACACTTTCTGGATCCGACGACCCGATCCTCCAGCAAAGTGAGTCGCAATCGTTCCATGCTGGTGGGCAAGCTCTCGTTCGTGAACTCGACCCAGGGACTTGGCTGGCCTGCGGCTGCGATCGGAAGTTCGGCAAACCAGCTGAACAGCCTGCGTTCCAGCGCCGGAGGGGCATCCCTCGTCGGCGTCCAATTCCAATGCTCTGCCAGCTGGTACGCCCAAGGTTGCTGCCAGGGTCGACTCATCGGCAGCCATGCGGCGCCGACGGAAATTCCCAGCAGGCAACCGGCCAGCCCGTGCCGCCACCGGCACGGAGGCATTCGATCCACCGAGACGGCCAACGCCATCAACCACAGAGGGGTCAGAAACAGCGCCCAGCGCAGGCCGCAACTGACGCCGCCGTAGTTGTAGTTCTCCGTTCGCAACAAGTAGAAGCCGAGGACAACGGCGCTGATCAGGGCTGTTCCCCAACGAATCTGTAGTTCCCGTGCATCGAACTTGCGCGTTGAGGAAATTCCGGGCCAGTACGCCATGCACCACACCGGCGTCAGCGACCACCAGCCGTGATGTCCGATCGTGCAATTCAGCAAGTAGACCCACGGTGAATCGAGGGCGCGGTCAACACCCTGCGGCTGCAACCAGTAACTCGGGACTCCTTCATAGAGGAACCGATACGTCTCGCCCCCGTAGCCCGAATACGCGGGAGCGAGGCTGCCGATGGCCGCCCAGTTGCTGGCGAAGAAACCCGCTACGGGGAGTGCCGCGGCGGGAATGAAACACAGCAGAGTGAACCTCGGACTGACTCCGATCGCCGCGAGCAGCATCACAGCGGTGAAGGCGGCCGCCGGGAGGTCGTGGCAGGCGGCCCAGCTTGCCGCAAAACCCCACGACGCGAATCGCAGCACGCCTTCGCGAGTGCTTTTCGCAGCGGGACGCCACCAGCACAGCAGCGCCAGCAGCACCCCCGCCGCGGCGGGGGAGTGATTGTTCAGCGACGTCAGAAACGGAGACAACAGCGTTCCAAAGGCCGCTACGCTCAGCACAAACAGGGCGCCGTGGTACGACTCCATCCGTCTCGACAGCCAGCGGGCAAAGCCGACCAAACCCAGCACGAACGGCAGGCCGTGGATCAGCAACAGCGTCACCGCGTTGATGGCGGCCATGTCCCCCGCGAAAGTCCAGCCTGTGGTCCGGCAGATGAGCCAGACCACGCCGGCGACCCAGGTGACCATCAGCGGAGGCTTCGACGAATAGAAGTGTCCCCCGGTGTAGACGAGATCGATCGTGTCCCAGCCGGGGATTCGTCGCACCGCGTCGATGCGGTAAGTGCCGTGTTCAATCAGCGCCCGAATTGTGCACCAGCGCGAGCGGTCATTGGCGCTCTGCAGGGGTTCAGCCTTGATGATCGCCAGTCCGTGCAACACGGCCGACACGGTGATCAACAGCCCGGCGGCGGTGGCGAACGAAGTTCCGAGCGCTCCCGCCGGTGGAAGCGCGGCGGTCAGCGGTGCGTCTGACGTGGGCATTCGCAGTTTCGTTGGGAGAACTGTGGCAATTCCACGGGGATGGCTGCGGCGCCCGAGTTACGCGTCGCTGTCCGGTCGCGCCTCGTCGTCGCGACCCTCGGTGACGCGGAGTTCCGGCGGCAGATCCAGATACATGCGGATCAGATGGGGCACGCTGTCGGCTTCCATCTTCTTCATGATCTTGGCGCGATGGGCTTCAATCGTCTTGAAGCTGATCCCCAGATGGGCGCCGATCTCCTTGCTGGAAAAGCCCCCTACGACCTCGTCGAGCACTTGGGCCTCCCGCGGAGTGAGGCGGCGATAGCGTGTCTCCGAGAGCCGCTGCTGCGCTTCGTCCTCGATTCTTCGCGCGTCGTCCGCCAGCGAAACCTGAATTTGCTCGAGGAGGTTCTGATTGTTGATCGGCTTCTCAAAGAAGTGCACCGCGCCGCTCTTCATGGCCCGGACCGCCATCGGCACGTCGCCGTAAGCCGTCATGACGATCATCGGCAACCGGCAACCCAATTCCCGCAGGCGTTCCTGGAGTTCCAGGCCGCCCATGCCGGGCATGCGCACGTCCATCACGATGCAGCCGGCGCGATGCGGATCGTAGGCTGCCAGGAACTCCTGCGCCGACCCGAAGGTCTGCACGTGCAGTCCGACCGACTCCATCAGCCAGCGCAGCGACTTTCGGACGGCCGGGTCATCATCGACCACGAAGACCGTCGATTGCAGCGTCACGGGAGGCTCAAGCATCGCTGGTGCGGCCGTCGTCATCTTGCGACCTTTCAGTAAAGCACGGCAACTGGATTTCGAAACGGGCGCCGACGCCATGGTGGTTGTTCATCGCCACGATGCGCCCCCCGTGTGCTTCCACAATCGAACGACTGATCGACAGTCCCAATCCCAAGCCGTTCGACTTCGTCGTATAGAATGCATCAAAGATCGCACCCGCGGAACCCGGCGGCAAGCCCGGACCGATGTCCGAGACCTCACAAAGAAGAAAGTCGGGCTCCAGGCGGGCCGATCTGACGGTGACTTGCCCCTCGACGACCCCGTGACCGGCCATCGCTTCCGCGGCGTTCAGCAGCAGATTCAGCAAGACCTGCATGACTTGAATGCGGTCGACGTCCACGTGGGGCAGACCCGGGTCGAGTTCAAGCCTGCAGCGTACTCCATATTTTCGCAATCCAAAGTCCGCCAGTTGAACCGCGTCCACCACGATCTGGTTGAAATCCGCCGAGGCGCGCTGAATCTCCTGACGCTGCAGAAACTCCCGCAGCCGGCGGACGACGTCGATCGCCCGATGGGCCTGAGCGATTGACTCGCGCAGCACATCCAGCACATCCTCCGCGATGCCCCCCTCGCGCTGCAGGCGGATCAGGCAGCCTTCGATGTAGCTGGAGATGGCGAACAGAGGCTGACCGATTTCGTGGGCGAAGCCCGCCATCATCTCCCCAACCATGCTGACTCGGCGGGCGTGTGCGAGCTGATCCTGAGTCTGCTGCAATTCCTCGTGGGCGCGTCGTTCGGTCGTCACATCGCGCACAATCGCCGTGGCGCCGATCACCTTGCCGAAATGCTGAATCGGCGCGAGATGACTCTGAAACCACCGAATGTCGCCGTCCGCACCTGGTCCCTGCACTTCGTGAGTGACCGGTAATCGGTCTTCGAACACCGTCTGCAGAACGCGATCGATCTCCGCATGATACCGGTCCAGCACAAACTCATACACGGAATGCGAGACCACCTCTTCCGGTTCCAGATCGTTGCGGATCTGCGTATGGTTGATGTAGTCGATGCGTCCCTCCCGATCGATGAGCAGGATCACATCCGGCGCCTCTTCAACCAGCGACCGCCAGCGTTCTTCCGACTTCTCCAACTCCTCGTAGGTCCGCCGGCGCTCGAAAATCTGCTCTTCCAGCGACTTATTGGCGCGCATCAACAATTCGGTGCGCATCCGTACGCTCTGCTCCAACTGCTGGTTCAGCGCCTGAAGATCGAGTTCGGCCCGCTTGCGGCGGGAGATGTCGGTCATCGAGCCCACGAAACCGTGCGCGCCGGTTTCCGGCTCCAACTGCAGCAGCAGCCAAAGTTCCTCGGCGCCTCCGTTCGTTCGAAATTCGCAGCTGAGTGAGCGCCGTGCGGAAATCGTCGAGTCCCAATTCCGGCGCAGTGTCTCCCGATCTTCCGTTGCGACCGCATCCCACCAGCCGTCCCCCGTCAACTGCGCGGCTTCCCGGGCAAACAACCGGCTGAAATGATCATTGACGTAGGACAGGCTGCCGTCGCGGCGTGCATGAAAGATCCCGACGGGAGCAAAACGGGCCAGCGTCCGATATCGACGGCGCGTGCGTCGCAGCTCCCGCCGCATCCGCTGCTGCCTCCGCGCATCGCGGATGATCGACAGGGCGCAGGCCCGGCCGTCCAGATCGATCACTTCGACGACGATCTTGACATCCAACGGACGTCCCTGCGCCGTCGGCAACAAGAAGTTGAACCGCGACTGGCCGTGGCTCTCGATGGCATTCCTGAGTGTGGCCAGCCGAGTCGCGCGATCGGGCCAAAAGCCGAGTTCCAACGTGGTGTGACCGACCAGTTGGTCGCGGGCGAAGCTGAGGAGACGGCAGAGCGCGGAGTTGACGTCCACAATGCGACCGGTTTCCAGATCCGTCAGCATGATGCCCGCCGGCGAGGCATGAAACGCCTTCAGGAAGCGTTCGGAACTGCTGCGTTCGGAGTCCTCCGCTCGAATACGGCCTGTGACATCGCTCGCGACCCCCATTGCGCCGCGAATCTCCCCTACCGAATTGGTGAGGGGGCGCATCCAGCTCTCGAAATAGACCCCCTGCAACTGAATCAGGAGTTGCTGCTCCTCGCCTGCAAGCACCTTTCTTAAAGACGCCACCACTTGCGGGTCGTCCCGATACAGGTCGAACACCGAGAGTCCGACGACTTGTCCCGGGGTGAGACCCAGTGTTCCCAATCCGCGCCCGTCGGAATAGGTGAAGACGCCGTCCTGATCGATCTGCCAAACCACAACGGGGGCGTGGTCCAGCACATGCCGCAAAATACCCGGATCTCCCCCGCCGGACGCCGACGCGTGGGTCAGCGCGGCAGAGTCTCCTTCGCCGTTGGTCGCAGGGTGTGCGCTGAGCGACCCATCGCCGGACGTCATGGGGAACACGACTTCAACCATCGAGCGGTAGAGACCGAGCCGAAGATTTTCCGCGGAACTCGCTGCGGACTTCGCGAGAATACTCGGCAGACGAGCGCTGCGTCAAATCGCTGGTCACGATGGCAGATCGCGATCGCGCCCCCCAGATCTCAATCCTTAAACTCCAGCTTTGTCACCCGCAATCGCAGCCCGATAGCGCGCCAGAGCCATCAACGGAAAGTAGATTCGGTAATAGTGATAGCGGAGGTAGAAGACTCGCGGGAACCCCGTGCCGGTGAATTCCGGCTCCACCCAACTGCCGTCCGCCTGTTGAGCATCCAAGAGGTACTGGATCCCCCGCGACACGGCCTCCGTGCCAGCCTGTTCCGCAGCCAGCAGCCCCAGGATCGCCCAGGCGGTTTGAGAGGCGGTGGGATCGCCGGTTCCTCGCAGGGAGGGATCATCGTAAGTGGCGGGAGTTTCCCCCCAACCGCCGCACGGCTGTTGCTTGGAGACAATCCAGGCCGCCCCGCGCTGCAGCCGCGGATCCTGCGGCGAGACGCCGAACCGCGTCAATCCCTGGAGAACCTGCCATGTACCGTAAAGGTAATTGACTCCCCAGCGGCCAAACCAGGCGCCGTCCGGAAGCTGATCGTTCCAGACGTAGTTCAGGGCTTTTTCGATCCACGGTTCGTTCGGCGAGACCCCCACACTTGCGAATGCCTCCAAGATGCGCGCCGTAATGTCGGCGGAACTCGGATCGATCATGGCATTGTGGTCGGCGAACGGCACTTTGGTGAAGACTTCGCGGGTGTTGTCGGCATCAAAGGCCCCCCAGCCTCCATCGCGACTCTGCATCGCCTTTAACCAATTGATTCCCCGCCTTGCCGGCCCCAACAACTGTTGGGCCTCGTCCAGCCCCTGCACCGCAGCGGCGGAGTCGGCAGCCCGCCCCGTCAGCATGGCGGTCTCGGCGGCGGAACTGGCCCGGCGGGAGGTCGCGCTCGGCCAGTCAATTGACCACGACTCCCCCAAACCCTCAGGCAAACAGCGCCCGAACGCGATCAGGACCATCGCCGTATCGTCGAAGTCGGGATAAAACTCGTTGCGATACTCGAAGTACCATCCCCCCGGTTCGACGGCAGGACGCCTGCGTGACCAGTCTCCGGGCTGGCGGACCTCCTTCGACAGCAACCAGGCCTTGGCGCGCTCGATCGCCGGATCGGTTCGCGGCACACCGGCGTCCCGCAAGGCGATTAACGTGATCGCCGTATCCCACACCGGCGACAGACAGGGCTGCAAACGTACGGTGGGAACGCCCCCCGAACCGGCGCCATCGTCACGAATGACGAGTTTCTCCAGTTCCGCCACCTGGGACTGCACAAGCGGCGAATCATCGCGATGCCCCAGGCAGCGCAGCCCGATGATTGTCCAGACGATCGGCGGAAAGATCGCCCCCAGACCATCGCTCTCCCGCAGACGGTCCAAGATCCACTTCTCGGCCTCACGGATCGCCCGCGAGCGGAGCGGCTTGAGCCCCTGCCGTTCGGCCCACTTCACGAGGCTGTCGACTCCCTGAAAAAACCCGGCCCAATCCCACCAACCAGAGCGGCCCTCAAGATTGACGCCGCGGATCTTCTGCGGCAAGCACCGTTCCGGAGACGCATACAGTTCATCGATCCCGATTTCGGGGGAGAGCGCCGTGACCGGCTGACAGGCCCACAACAAGCTCAGCGGCACCACGATCGTGCGCGACCAGGCGGACATTTCGTAAATGTTCAGCGGCGCCCAGTCGGGAATGAGGATCAATTCCGGCGGCACGGCGGGACACAGCGAATACGGGATCAAACCCAGCATGGCCAGGTAGAACCGAGTGAAGCTGTTGACCCGCTCGACGCCTCCGGCGGCGAGAATCGCCGCACGGGCGCGGCACAACTCCGGCGAACTGGGATCGTGTCCGGTAATCTTCAAGGCCAGGTAGGCTTTGACGGCGGCGCTGACGTCGATGGGTCCGCCGGGATAGTTGCCCCAACTGCCGTCGGCAGACTGCTGCTTCAGCAAATAGGCAGCCGCCTCGCGCGCCCGGGCCGTGTGTCCCTGTCCCAGAAAGGCCAACAGCAGAATGTATTCCGACTCGAGGATGGTGTCCCCCTCGAGTTCTGCGACCCAGTGCCCGTCGGGATGCTGACGCTGCAACAGGAAATCCCGGGTTCTCCCGATGGCCTGTTCGACGTCCAGGGCTTCGGGCCTGCCGAATCCCGCCGATCCGAGTGTCGTCGGCGGTACGTTGCGAGAAAACGATCGTGAGGCGCCCGGGGAGCCAGCGCTCATGTTGGCAATGTCCTTCCTGGAACCGACCCGTCCCGGCGGTGATGTTGCGCCATTCCACCGGAAAACCAACACTTTTGACGCGCGAATCGTACGGAGTGTCGCAGGTCATCGCAATCGCAAACCCCGCGACGTACCAGACGCAGACGCTGGATCGACCGCAGCAACGCCGACGCGATTTTTCGGCGGATTCCCGCCTCAGCCACCACTCGGAATGGAGCGCTCACTGGCAGCTCCGTCGATTCCCAACAACGATCGCATGGTCTCCCACGGCTGCAGGTAAGTCAGGAACGGCAAACCGTCCACGGTCGGCTCCTGCAGCCGGGTGACGCCGTCGACAGCCGGGCCGGAGGCAACGAGGGCCTGCAGTCGTTGTTCTTCCATCGGGCGATCCATTCCGCGGAGCAGATTCAGGCGCCCGCGCTGGCAGCACACCGCCGCCGACAGCGCCATCGCCCCCCAATTGCTCACGCCCGCGAGAATCGTCCAGTCGGTGGGGACGCGGCAGGGGATGCGGGACGCCTGAGGCTCGATGAGCCGGCGACGCAATTCCGCGTAGGGAATCGCCCCCATCCCCACCTCGTTGCCGCCATCCCCGATGCCGATCGTTTTCACCCCCGGACTCCGGGAGGCGACCCATTCCACGACGCGGTGCAAGGGGGGCGTACAGTAGTCGATCACTTCGCCGCGCATGTTGTGACAGCGATTCCAGTGTTCCGAGGGAACTTCGTTTCGGAAGCGATCTGCCAGAAGGGGATCGGACCAGCTTGCGGGCTGATGAGACGGGCCGACGCGCTCGATTGCGATGACGTGGGTCAACGGCTCCGCCCCGGCTCGATGCTCCAGCCCTTCGACCCAGGCGTCGATCCGGCCGCAGTCATCGGGACAGATATGGACGGATTCCGTACCGATCCCGTAATTCGCGGCCGCGACACGAACGGCATCGGCGCAGGGGCGGTCCGTCAGGAGCAGGGGTTCCATTCCGCAGGACTGGAGTACGGATGCGAGAAAGGCGGCGCCGGGAGGTCCGTCAGTCTCCGCCGCCGGCGGGTTTCCCGTCGGCACGAAAAAACCGGTGAGGATCCAGACTTGCCTGCCAAAGCGCCCCAGATGATCGGCCGCCGCGGAGAGGTGCCCCGGACACAGCGATTCCGCGTCATTACCCAACAGCCCACGGCGAGCCGGGTCGCGGCGGATCGTGCGTTCCAATGCCGACATCAAGGCTTCCCTCTCCCCGGCGGCGGTTTCGTTCATAATTCCCAGTTCTGATTGAGACGGGAGGGGGGGGAAGAGGCGGTGGGTTCATCCCCGCCCGCGGGGGACCTGTGTTCGAAATTGTGACGAGCCTCCGGAAGAAAGGCGATGGTCGCCCTGACGAGTTCGGAGGGGAACTCGAACAGGCTCCGGCGACATTCCCGAGAGCACCGGCGATTCCTGAATGCCTGCGGAACCCTGCATGCCGGCTCGCGGTAAAGCCGAGAACTCCTAGAGCCACTCCCTCGAGAATTGCCTGCAGTACTCTCTTCGAATCCCAGATCGCGCTCCTTCGACTCAGGCTTCGCGTTCGCCCTAAGCCAAGACGGCACGTTGCGTTATCATCGTCGAATGGACTACAGGCCAGATTCTTGCTTCTGAGAAAAGCGATCCCTCGACGGGTGTGCGTGTTGTCAGCTTGTGACGGAGTTGCCAGAATCGCCAGTCGTTCCGAGGGATGTCAGCAGGCGCTCTGTTCACCTCGAACGATAGCGCCGGCTGCGGATCGACAGGATTCCTTTCCATCTCCATCACGTGAACTCTGAATTCTCCAGAGTCCGCACGATGGGATCCTATCACCTTTAGTCGGCTTGGCTCGCAATGGACGAAAAGAAGCCGTCAACGGCTGATATTCTCGCCAAGATTCGGGCTCAAAAGGCTGCGGCGGCTGGTGAACCACCTGCTGCGGCGGCACCCGCTGCCCCTGCCGAAGAGCCGACTCCGACCCCGTCCGAGGTCGTCGCCGCAGCGCCGGCGGAAGCCCCCGCCAAACCCGCTGCGCCATTGGCCAAACCGGGTGGAACCAAGGACATTCTTGCAGCAATTCGAGCGCAGGGAAAAGGTGGGGCCGCGAAACCCGCTGCCGAAGCCGCCCCAACTGCGGCCGCTCCCTCCGCCCCGAAACCTGCTGTCGTTAAGCCGGTCGCCGCGGGTGCTCCGCTGCCTTCCGTGGCCGACATGGTCCGCGCCGCCCGTCAGGGCGCCGTGAAACCGGCGGAGCCTGTTGCCGCAGAAAAGCCGGCGGTTGCACCGCCGATGCCTGCCAAGCCATTGCCCAAAAAGGCCGCCGCGGGAAGCAAGGGGCCGGCCCCTGATGCGACGCGCCGCAGCTTGAGCGGCTTGGTGACGGTGGCGTCGGCCAGCGTCGTCCTGCTGCTGTTGGGCTGGCTCGCCAGCAGTCCCCTCCTGATGGGGCTGGGCCTGATGGTCTGGGGCACGTTGCTCTCTCCTTTCGCCGCCGCCTGGACCGCGCTCGCCACGGTCACCGGGATTGCGACGCTGGGGACCGCGCGATTCATGTTCCCCAACGTACTCGTTGAGCCTCCGTCGAAATTTAAGGTCGGCCCCGCCAGCGACTACGCTCTGAATTCCGTGTCGAACAAATGGAAAGACCAGTTCGGCATCTGGATCGTGCATACCGACCAGTACGAGGGCAAGAATCTAATTTACGCCCTGTCGACGGTCTGCACGCACCTGGGGTGCACACCAAACTGGCTGGACGGCGAACAGAAGTATAAGTGCCCATGTCACGGTTCGGGCTTCTACATCACCGGCGTGAATTTCGAAGGACCGGCGCCCCGTCCGCTGGAGCGCGTGGGACTGCGGATCGCGGAAGACGGACTGTTGGAAGTCGACAAGAGTGTGAAATTCCAGGAAGAAATGGGGCAATGGGTCGACCCAGCCTCCTACGTCGAAGCCGTGTCGTAATTGGCCGTCGCGGCGAACGCGAGTGATTTTGTGACGGAGAATCGGAGCGGGTCGGTCCAATCCGCCGCTCCCCGCGTGGTTCTGAGATTCGTTCGACAACCTACTGGCGGTGGCGACTGCTGATGTCCATCGGTGAATACATCCGCGAATCGCAGGTTTGGAAGAGCATATTCCGGCATCCCGCGCCCGTGGATCGCCGAAACCGCGTCGTCGTCATGTTGACGAACTTCTTCCTGCACCTGCACCCGGTTTCCATCAAGCAACAGGGAATCGCCCTCTCGTACACCTGGTGTATGGGCGGAATCACATTTTTCCTGTTCCTGGTGGAGACGATCACCGGCGTGCTGCTGATGTTCTATTACCGGCCCACGCTCCAATTCGCCTTCAACGACATTCTGGCGCTTCGTGACGTCACCACGCTGGGAATCATGCGTGAAATCCATCGCTGGGCCGCCCACGCGATGGTGATTACCGTCTGGTTGCACATGTACCGCGTCTTCCTCACCGGCAGCTATAAGCCCCCCCGTGAGTTCAACTGGGTCATCGGCGTCCTGTTGCTCGTGCTCACTCTGCTGCTCTCCTTCACGGGCTACCTGCTCCCGTGGGACCAGTTGGCCATCTGGGCGATCACCGTGGGTTCCAACATGGCTCGCGCCACTCCGTTCCTGGGTTACGAAGGCCCGGGAGCGCAGTTGTTGAACGTGGGTGGATTCGACTTGATCACGAACGGCAGCGACGCCCGCTTCCTGCTCCTTGGCGGGCGTTTTGTGGGTGAAGCCACGTTGAACCGGTTTTACATTCTGCACTGTGTGGCGATCCCGCTGGTGGTGGCGCTTCTGATCGCCATCCACTTCTGGCGCGTCCGCAAAGACGGCGGCATCAGTCAGCCGATTCAACCGTTGTAGGCGTTCCGCGTCTGGCTGCTCGCGTCGCTCGCATCCCGTTCCCCGAATCCTGAAACCCGACTCCCATGCTCGAACATCATCCCGACCTGACGCCAGCGGTGATCTTCGGCCTCGGCTGGGTCTACCTGCTGTTGTTCTTCATGAACGCGGCCTGGGTGCAACGCAGTTACACCGTCGACGGCAACTGCCGGATGTTCGGGATGGACGTCCCTTATGCGGCGTTCTGGTCGCTGTACGCCGCCATGCTGATGATGATTTCGGTCGCCCACCTGACCGGCGCCAACAATCCCGAGATGTTCCTGCTGCGGATGCCCAACGTCATCAAGGACGGCTTCAACGCGGCTTCGAATCCCGTGACGTTTTTCGGCCTGTCAACCGCTCTGTTCATCGCGATCATCTGGTTCCGCGAATTCCTGGTCAAACCCACAGTCGGCTGGATCCTGCTGAACGGCGCCTGCCTGTATCTGGCGTTGAGCATGACCGACTACGACTTCCGGCAGATCGTCGGCAAGCCCGACAACGTCCCCATCGTGGCCATGTTGTTCATCGTGGGCTACTTCACGTGGCTGGCATTCCAGCGGGCGGTGGACAACGACCAGCGCCGGGCGCAAGGGCGTCCCCTGTTCGAGCAGGAAAAGAACGAAAAAGTTCTGGTCTGGCCCGATCTGGTCTATTCCGAATTGATCTGCATGGTGGTGCTGACCGCCGTGCTGATCGCGTGGGGCATCGTCCTGCAGGCTCCGCTGGAGGAACCCGCTTCCGCCGCGAAGACCCCCAATCCGTCCAAGGCGCCGTGGTACTTCCTCGGCCTTCAGGAAATGCTGGTCTACTATGATCCCTGGATGGCCGGCGTGGTGCTCCCCAGCATGATCCTCGTCGGTCTGATGGCGATTCCGTATATCGACTTCAACAAACTCGGCAACGGTTACTACACCTTCAACGAACGCCCCTTCGCGATCATCACCTTCATGTTCGGGTTTCTGCCCTTGTGGGTGGCGATGATTGTGCTAGGGACGTTCCTGCGCGGTCCCAACTGGAACTTCTTCGGCCCCTACGAATACTGGGACGTGCACAAGCTGGAAATGCTCAACAACGTCAATCTGTCGGAGTGGTTCTGGCTGGACGTGATGAAGCGTCCTCTGCCCGTTGCACCGGCGGGTTCAGACTCCCTAACTCAGATCGGCTATATCCTGCTGCGCGAGTTCGTGGGATTGGCGGCGACCGTGGCGTATTTGGCCGTCCTGCCCCCGATCATGGCGGCGACGATCTTCCGCAGTTTCTTTCAGCGCATGGGCTTCATCCGATTCATGGTGCTCTCGAACCTGCTGTTGTTCATGGCGGCCTTGCCGTTGAAGATGGTTCTCCGCTGGGTGGTGAACCTGAAATATATTGTGGCGATTCCCGAGTGGTTCTTTAACATCTAGCGCAGAGCACCTGGCCGACCCGGAAACGGCTTTCCGAGTCGATCCCGCCGCTCTCCGCCAGCCAGCTGAGTTCCGACGATGCCGGCGACTGAAGATTACGTACGCGACCCGAAGTTCATGCACAAGGTGTTCTGCGGCAGCTCCGTGCTGTTGCTGGGCGTCACGGTGTGGATGATGTGGGCCGACTATGTCGACGAATGGCGCCACTATCAGCGCCAGGCGATGGCGCATATCGCCGAGCGCGACAAGAAGCAGATCGCCGCCATTGAAGCCAGACCCGAGTACCGGCAGGAGTTGCAGGCCGCGCAGGAAAAGTTGAAACTGGCCGAGCAGGAACTCGCCGGACACCAGACGAACATCGCTGCAGCCGAAACGGAAGTCGCCGAGCTGGCCAAAGAAGCGGCGGCCACGATGCGAATTCTTCGCGTCCGTCGTGCGCAGCGCGACGTCGACCGTGCCACGTACGGCTTGCAGGTCCGCGACAACGTCGCCGCCGCGATCCAGCAGGAATACCTCGACAAGTTCAATGCGTCGCAAGAAGCCGCCACCGAATATGAGGTCAAGTACGCCGATCAGGCGGACTCCCTCGTGCGGGCCAAGGCGAAATTGGGCGAATTGACGGCCGTCAAAGACAATGCCGAAAAGGCCCTCAAGGCCACCAAAGCGGACGTGGCGCGGTTGACGGCGGCAATCAACAAGATTGAACCCAGCAACCCGTTCTCGGCGTTCAAACGCGACTTGATGCTGCTGCCGATCATTGACGGCTTTAACTCGCCGGAGCGCGTGCAGCAGGACTGGCTGCCCAACCTGAAGATCGACCTCGGCGGCATGACGAAGGTCGACCGCTTCGACCGCTGCCGCACATGTCACTACGCAATCGACCGCGTGGCCGCGGGGACCGAGCCTGCGTTTCCCTACAGCCCCCACGGCGACGGCAAAGAGGGGACGTACGGTCACCCCTTCGCCAGCCATCCCAGGCTCGATCTGTTCCTCTCATCCGCCAGCCCTCATCCGCTGCCGAAATTCGGCTGCACGGTGTGCCATGAGGGTCAGGGATCCGGGACCTCGTTCCAGAACGCTTCCCACGCGCCGAATGATCCTCTGGAAGAGCACACCTGGCAGCACGACCATAAATGGTTCGACAACCACTTCTGGGAGCGGCCGATGCTCCCCGAGCGGTTCCGCGAATCGACCTGTATTAAGTGCCACGTCAACGTGACCGAATTGGGTACGAATTCCCGATTTGGCGCATCCGCCCCCAAAGTGGTTCAAGGTTACAACCTCGTCAAGACTTACGGCTGCTTCGGCTGTCACGAGATCCATGGCTTCGAAGCGGGTCAGCCAATCGGCCCTGACTTGCGACTGGAGCCGGGCACGCCGGAAGAATTGGCGAAGATCGCGGAAGATCCCAAGCAGGTCGCGGGGCAGATGCGCAAGGTCGGGCCGTCACTGCGGCACCTGGCGTCCAAAGCCGAAGCGGGTTGGATCGAAAACTGGACGGAAGTCCCCAAGAATTTCCGTCCCTCCACGCGAATGCCGCAGTTCTTCCAGTTGTCCAATCAGCGGGATCATCTCGCGGAGAAGTTCAATCCCCTCGAACTCGCCGGCATGGCGCAATATCTCCTGACCAAGTCGCAGCCGCTGGACGTCATGGCTCCAAAGGAGGGCTATCAACCCAGTGCCCAGCGGGGCCAGGAATTTTTCGCCACCAAGGGATGCGTGGCTTGCCACACGCATGCCGACATGCCGGGAATCGCAGCCGATTTCGGGCCGGATCTCTCCCGGATCCATGCCAAGATCAAGCCCGGAAAAGCCGGTTATGACTGGCTCTACACATGGATTCGTGAACCGGAACGGCACCATCCGCGCACCAAGATGCCCCATCTGTATCTGGAGCCGGAAGGGACTGGAGAAAAGTACGTTGACCCGGCGGCTGACATCGCCGCGTTTCTGTTGAAACTGGAAGGAACGCCCGCCGACTTCAAGACGACGGCGGAGTACCCGGTCAACGCCGTGAACGACGCCGACCTGGAGGAACTCGTTCGGTCCTTCCTGGGCAAGATTCTGACTCAAAACCAGATTACCGAGGTCTTGAAGACCGGCGTCTATCCTTTGCCCGCGGAGAAGGTGAAGGGAGACGAGATCGAGCTCATCTCCGCCACCGGCGGGGATTTGGACGCCGAAGAGTGGCGACAACGGAAGCTGGTCTACGTCGGCCGCAAGACCATTACCAAGTATGGCTGCTACGGCTGCCATGATATTCCGAACTTCGAATCCGCCCGCCCGATCGGCACCGCGCTGCAGGACTGGGGCAAGAAAGATACCGCCCGACTGGCATTCGAACACATTCACGAGTTCCTGCACCACCACGGTCAACCCGGCCTGGGAATGGAACTGGAAACGATCGCGGCTGAAGACGCCCAGCGCCTCAAGCTTGAGGGAACCGCCGGGGTGCGCGTGACCGCCGCCGAACCGGGGGTCAATCCCATCCCCGCGATGCAAGATGTCGACGGCACGCCGCAACCAGTCACGTTGTCGGTCGACGACGTGGTGTTGTCCTACGACAACATTGCCATCGCCGATCTGGATCAGTTGCAGGACCTGCTCCGTAAGACGATTCCCGGCGCCAAGACGCCGTTGACGATCTGGCGGGACGGCCGAGAGTTGTCGTTGACCGCCTGGCCGGATGGTTCGCTGGAAGAACGGGTGCAGTCGAATCTCCTCGCGGCCGAACGCGGCGAACTGCACGGCGCCGACGAACAGCGGGAATTGTCGGCAGCCTTCTATTACGAAAGCCTCGGCCACCATGGTCGACCGGGCTTCCTGTGGCAGAAGCTGCGTCAACCCCGCAGCTATGACTTCAAGATGACTGAGACCAAGCCCTACGACGATCGTCTGCGGATGCCCAAATTCCCGTTCTCGGAAGAGCAGATCGACGCCATCGCCACCTTTATCCTCGGTCTGCGGGCCGAGCCGCCGGGTCCGGACTATCTTCACCGGCCGACCGGTCCGAAGGGGGCGATCATCCGCGGTGAGCAACTGATCGAAAAGTTCAATTGCTCGTCGTGTCACCTGCTGGAGCTTCCGCAGATCCGTTACGGGGCCGATCTGGAGGAGTTGACCAGTTCCGACGCGGACGCGGAATTTCCCCAGGCGATCGAGCTGCTCAACCGCCTGAAGCCTCCACGCAGCGGTCTCACGAAGGAAACTGTCGTCGTCAAGTCGGGGGACGAAACCAAGACTCTGCCCGTTGTCGCCTTCCACGGTCTGATGGTCGCCACGCCCGACCCCGAAGACGATCCCGAGGACCAGGAATACGTTGCTGAATTGTGGGAGAACCTGAAGGTTGGCGACACCAGCCTGTTCCCCACGAGCAAGATGATTTTCCCGGCGGCGGCGCTGCAGGGCATCCATCCGGCGCGCGGCGGCAAATATGCCGAATGGCTGGCGCAGCGGTTAACAGAGAGCCGGCAGGTGAAACAGTTGTCTCTCGGGTATCAGGCGGCTCCGCCGCCCCTGTACCTGGAAGGTCATAAGGTGCAGACCCCCTGGCTGTTCAACTTCCTGCGCAACCCGACCCAGATCCGACACACGACCGTGTTGCGGATGCCGCGATTCAACATGAGTTCCGAAGAGGCGCAGGACCTCGCCAACTACTTCGCGGCAGTGGATGGTGCAGCTTATCCGTATCAGCCGATCCCCCAGCGGGAAGCCCCGTACGTGGCGGCAGCGGATGCAGGCTTCCGCACGGAGTTCCCGGGCAAAGGGCACGACTACCTGACGGAGTCCTGGAAGGTTCTGAACAGTCCCCTGTGCGTGAAATGCCATGCGGTCGGCGGGCGGGTGCCGATGAGCACCGATCCAGCCAACGACATTCGCGCTCCGAATCTGGACATGGCTGGGGATCGTTTGCGCCCCGACTGGATGCTGCTGTGGCTCTACCGCCCCACGTGGATCACGCCCTACACTTCCATGCCTCAGAACTTCCCAAGGGGGAAGGAGAATCTGGTGGAACTCTTTGGCGGCCAGGGAGATCTGCAGACCCAGGCGGTTCGTGACGCCCTCGTCAACTATCACCGCCTGATGGAACGGGACGGCCGCATCGTCTACGATCCTATGGTGGCTCCTGCCGCGGCGGCGCCTCAGACCGCAAATCGTACGGGCGATGCCGCTGTCGAGACCAGCACCACAGCGGGGACCAACTAAATGCATCATTTATTCCGGCGAATGGGGCGTCCCACCCGACGGCAGTCCTGCATCGCCTGCGCGCTGCTGGTCCTCTCCGGCTGCGGCGGCGGTGTTGATGTCGATGTCACCGTCTCTTTTCGACCGAGTCGCCCGGCCGAAGTCGCTGTCGAGGCGGCGACACCCGCGGAGGAGGGGGCGTCAGCAGCAGCCCCAAGCGCCGTCGTCGCGCCCGTCGCGGGAGGCTTCGGGACGCTGAAAGGCAAGGTCGTGTTTCAGGGCGACTTCGCAACGCTGCCGCCGCTGTACGAGAAAGGTTCCGCCCCGAAAGATCCGGCGATCTGCGGCCTCGAAGCGGCCCCCAATGAATCTGTAATCGTCACCAACGGCGGGTTGGCGAATGTCTTCATCTTCATGGCCAAGGTTCCCAAAGGGGTGGAGATTCCCCCGCCGAGCGCCAGCATCGAATTCGATCAGCGGACCTGCGTTTTCCGCCCGCACGTGCTGGTCGTGCAGACCGGGCAGGAAGTGAAGATCCTCAACGACGACGATGTGGCCCACAACACACATACGTATCCCAAGCGCAATTCGCCGTTCAATCAGACGGTGGCTCCGAAAGATCGCAGCGGCATCAGCCTGAAATACGGCCGTCCCGAGAGTCTGCCGTTTCAGGTCGGCTGCGACATCCACTCGTGGATGGTGGCCTATCATCTGCCGGTTGATCATCCCTGGGCAACGGTCTCGTCCGCAGACGGGACGTTTGAAATTGCCAACGTTCCCTCAGGCAAGCACGAGTTCAAAGTCTGGCATGAAAAGGGGGGCGAATTGAACAAGGCCCTGTCGGTCGTGATCACTCCCAACGAAACTACGACAGTGGAAATTCCCGTATCCGCCTCGAAGTTGGCCCGATTTGAAGGTCCTGCATCGAAGCTCATTCAACTTTCCTCCACGCGCTGAGGTGGATCTGCTCGAACGCGGTGCGTGATCGCCCGGTGCGGCGCAACAGCGACTGATCGAGAGAGGACTGGATGGCCAGCATGATGACACTTCCGCAAGTTCGACGATTCCGAGCGGGCCTTCTGGCAGCCGCAGCGGTGTTCGTCGGCTGCGTCGAGAATCCCACGGCCCAGTTCGCCTGGCGCGAATCGACTCTCGATCTCATCCCGGAGGCCCGCCGCGCGGTCCAGAAGTCGATGGTGGAGAACTTCGGCACCCCGGAAGACCTGGTGGCCTGGGAACGGATGCCGGTCAACTACGGCGGCGCCGTCGGCAGCGTCGTCGCTCCCGCAGAGGGGGTGACGCTGAACCCCGGAGAAGCGGCCGTTGCGTTTGAAGCCGGGAAGCCGAAGCTCACCGCCGACAGCACACTCCTCTGGATGTCGGGGCAGTCCGCCGCCGGGAAAACAGCGACAGTGGACGTCTTGGGGCTGTCGGACGATGGAACCCTCCTGGAGTTGGGGGGAGGCGTCAAAGCGAGTGAGGGGGACAAGTTCGCCATTGATTTCGGCCGCCAACTGGAAGTCGGCCGCAAGGTCTACATGAAGAATTGCCTTCACTGCCACGGGGTCGCAGGGGATGGCGCCGGGCCGACCGCGAAGTATCTCAATCCGAAACCGCGCGATTATCGGCTGGGAGTGTTCAAGTTCACGGAAACACTGGCCACGGAACGGGTGACCCGGGATGACTTGTGGCGGGTTGTGAAGTACGGCATTCCCGGCACGTACATGCCTTCGTTCCTGCTCCTGAAGGATGACGAGACCCACGCGGTCATCGAGTACGTGCGGTGGTTGGCGATGCGCGGCGAAATGGAAAAACGCCTCACGGACGAACTCGTCGACTATGCCACAAGTTCCATCAAGGACGAGTACCAGAAGTCGAAGAATTCGTATGACTCCGCGGTCGCTTCGGGAGACAAGTCGGCCAAGGCTCCGTCGATGGCGAGCTTAATGAGCGAGGCGAAAAAGGAACTCGCGACCTACCTGAAAGAGGATTTTGCTTCTACGGTTGACGGCACGGCCGATTTTATCGCCGAATCCTGGACCCGTGCCCAAGATCCGGCCAGCGTGATTACGCCGACCGTGCCCCGCGTCGCCGATACCGAAGCATCGCGCGCCAACGGCCGGTTGTTGTATCTTTCGGACAAGGCCAAGTGCTACACCTGTCACGGTGCGACCGGACGCGGGAACGGCGGGGCGACCGAAGATTTCTGGCCGAAACCCGGCTCGACGGAGAAGTACGACGAGCGTGGTCTGCATGACGTGTGGGGCAATGTGTTGCCTCCGCGCAACCTGCGGCTAGGCCAATATCGGGGCGGCCGACGACCGGTGGACGTCTTCCGCCGGATTTACGCGGGAATCAAAGGGACGCCGATGCCTGCCTTCGGGGGCACCGTGTTGAAGGATGAAGAGATCTGGGACGTGGTGAATTACGTCATGAGCCTGCCTTACGAAACCGAATCGACGGCGCCTGCCCCGGTTGCTCCTCAGGTTGCAGTTCGGCCCGTGCAGTAGTTGCCGGGCCGACGGATTCGAGTGTCTGTGATTGAAGAATCAAAGGAAGTCCTGTGGGTAAGTTCTGGGCGATCTTTTTCGTCGCATCGGCGATCGCAATGGTCGCCATCAGCGTCGTCGCGCCAGGCTACGGCTGGTGGTTCCCCTACAATAGCCCAGCGCACACCACGCTCGGCCAGAAGATCGACGACCTCTTCTATCTCATTCTGATGATCGTGACCGTCACGTTCGTCGGTACGCAGATCGCTCTGGGCTACGTGTTGTGGCGCGGAGCGGCGGAACCGAAGGAGACCAAAGCTCTCTTCACGCACGGCAGCCACACGCTCGAAGTCATCTGGACGATCGTCCCCTCGGGCATCCTGCTGTTCATCGCTCTGTACCAGATGGATGTGTGGGCGCAGTACCGCATCAAGACGTTTTTCCCCGACAAGATGGAACCGGTGGCCGAGGTCACAGCCCGTCAATTCGAGTGGCGGATCCGTTATCCGGCCCGCGGCAAGAAACTGATGCCGACCCCGCAGCCGGACGACATCTACACCGTCAATGACATCCGCGTGCCGACCGGGCATCCGGTGTCGATCAGCCTTCGCAGCGACGACGTCCAGCATTCGTTCTTCGTGCCGGAGTTTCGGGTGAAACAGGACGCGGTGCCCGGTCTGGTGATTCCGGTGTGGTGGGAAATGACCGACGTCGGAACGTTTGACCTGGTCTGCGCGGAGCTGTGCGGCTGGGGTCACTACAAGATGAAGGCCCAGGTCGTGGCCATGTCGGAATCCGATTTCGAGAGTTGGAAGTCGCAGGCTTCGGCAGAACAATTCTACGATGGTGTGGCGAAAGGCCCGGCGGGCGTGGCGCAGGCGACGCCTGTGCCATAGTGACGATTACGGTTTCAGCCGTGATCACTGAGGGGCGCGGAGCTGATGACGCGCGGAAGTTTGTGTGAGCCGGCCTGCAGATGGCCGGCAAGGGGCGACGCTTGTGAGCACACTGACACCCAGCATTGATCAACCGGGAGCCGGAGGTCATGACGATCATGCCCACGGCCATGACCATCACGCGGAACCCCATCCGCTGTCGTTGCTGATGGCGCTGCCGACCTTCTCGCGCGACCACAAGGTCATCGGGCTGCAGTTCCTGATCACCACGCTGCTGATGCTGATGGTTGGGGGAGCGCTGGCGCTGGGAGTGCGCTGGCAATTGGCCTTTCCCTGGCAGCGGATGCCGATCTTCGGAGATCTGGTGTTCGCCGCGCAGGGGGGGCAGATCACTCCGGAAATGTACACCATGCTCGTCACCATGCACGCCTCGGTGATGATTTTCCTGGTCATCATTCCGATCCTCGCGGGGGCCTTCGGCAACTTCCTGATCCCGCTCCAGATCGGCGCCGACGACATGGCCTTCCCCACGCTGAACATGCTCAGCTACTGGTTCATGTGGCCGGCGATTCTCTGCTTCGCCTGTTCGCTGGGCCTGCTCGATCCAATCATGCCGCTCGAGGCGATGAAGGTGGGAGGTCTCAACGCGGGCACCGCCCAGGGTTGGACGAGCTATCCTCTGCTGTCCGCCTTGCCGCAGGCAGCCCCCGGTTCGCTGATGGCTCAGAACTACTGGCTGATCGGCCTGACGCTGGTCGGTGTTTCGTCGATGATGGGTTCGGTCAACTACATGACCACGATCATTAACATGCGGGCCCCGGGGATGACGCTGTTCCGCATGCCGTTGACGATCTGGTCGATGTTCATCACGGCCATCCTGCAGGCCTTCGCGCTGCCCGTGCTCACCGCGGCCGGTTTCATGCTGGTCGCCGACCGGCTGCTGGGGACCTGCTTCTTCATTCCCGCGGGGATCGTGGTCAACAACGCCGCGCCGACGATCGGCGGCGGGCAGCCGCTGCTGTGGCAGCACCTCTTCTGGTTCTATTCGCACCCCGCCGTGTACATCATGCTGCTCCCCGCGATGGGAATGGTGTCCGACATGCTGGCCTGCATGAGTCGCAAGCCGGTCTTCGGTTACAAGCCGATGGTCTACTCGATGGCGGCGATTGCAGGTTTGGGCTTCATCGTGTGGGGCCACCACATGTTCACCTCGGGAATGAATCCGGCCCTGGGGATGACCTTCATGGTGTCGACCATCATGATTGCACTCCCCTCTGCGGTGAAGACATTCAACTGGATCGGCACGCTCTGGGGTGGACGACTCCGGTTCAATACCGTGATGCTCAACAGCATCGCCTTCGTGTCGATGTTCATCGTCGGCGGGCTCTCCGGCATCTTCATGGCCGCCGTGCCGGTGGACATCTACATTCACGACACCTATTTCATCGTGGCCCACTTCCATTACGTGCTGTTCGGAGCGACGCTCTTTGGGGTCTTCGGAGCGATTCAGTTCTGGTTCCCGAAGATGTTCGGCCGCATGATGAGCGAGACGCTCGGCAAGCTTCATTTCGTGCTGACGTTCATCGGTTTCAACTGCACCTTCTTCCCGATGCACCTGCTCGGGGTGGCCGGGTTTCCGCGCCGCTACGCCGATCCGTATCACTTCCCCTACCTGGAGCACTTGCTGCCCCTGAATCAGTTCATGACCTGCGCCGCGATTCTGATGGGCGTCGCTCAGTTCATCCTGTTGGCGAATTTCTTCGGCAGCATGTTCCTGGGCAAGCGCTGCGGCAGGAACCCCTGGGAGGCCAACGGGCTGGAATGGCAGACGCCTTCTCCGCCCGGACACGGAAATTTCGACGTCCCGCCGGTCTGTTATCACGGCCCTTACGAGTACTCGTCCCCGCTGACGCACGACAGGGACTTCCTGCCCCAAACGGAATACATTCCCTTGGATCAACGTCTGGCCGTCGCCAATGCGACGCCGCACTAGAACTGAAACCGGGTGTTCCGGTCGGTGTTGAATTCCCGAATGACCATTCCCGCCCGAGTCGCACGACTTGGGCCGCGATCTTGAATGTCACACGAAGCTCCCTATCCGTGGCTGCACCGAATGGCTTGGCTGACGGCGATCATCGCGCTGCTGCCAATCAGCGTCGGCGCCGTCGTGACGACGGTTGACGCCGGGATGGCATTCGCGGACTGGCCGACTTCCCGCGGCCAGGGGATGTTCCAATTCCCCTGGTGGCAGTCGCACGGGGATGAGTTTCTGGAACACGGCCACCGGCTCGCCGGTGCGCTGACGGGGATGGTGACGCTGGCGCTGGCCGGAATGGCGGCGACGACGAGATGTTCTCGCGAAATCCGGATTGTCGTGGCGGCGATATTGCTCGTCGTGATCCTTCAAGGACTGCTTGGGGGTTGGCGCGTGGTGGCTGATCGCCGCGTGATTGCACTCTTACACGCGGTCTTTGCCGCCGTGGTCTTCAGCCTGATGGCGGTGCTGGTGCTCATGACCTCTCGCGGTTGGTCGATGGCCACCGTCGGCGAAGGTCCGGAAACCCGGACGGCGCTGGCCGGCGGGATTGTGCTGCTCGTGGTTCTGTCGATTCAGTACGTTCTGGGGAGCCTGCTGCGACATCTCGGCCTGGCGCAAGCCTGGCTGGTCCATCCGTGGTTCGCCTTGATCGTCCTCGCGGCCGCCGTCGTGTTCTGCGGGCTTCTGATGCGGACAGCCGCTCCCGGCCTGCGGATCGCGGGTTGGTGGGTGTTAGGAATTGTTTTGGCGCAGGGAGCGCTAGGATTGTTGACCTGGGGAGTCCGTTACGGCTTTCCTGAATGGGGAATCATGGCGGTGCAACAGTCGCCGCTGCAGGTTGCCGTGCGCAGCCTCCACAAAGTTCTGGGTTTGCTGACATATATGAGCACCGTTGTGGCCCTCGCCCGATTATGGCACGCATCGCCGCCGCGCGGCGTCGGCACGGACGTGGTCCAGACTCCCCTGGGTCTGGCCGCCGGAGGGCTCACATGAGCACCGCCGCTGATGCCCCCCCTCAATTGAGAACACTCTCACGCTGGAATGCAGTCTGTTCCATGGCGGCGAGCCGGACCTCGGACTATCTGTTGCTGGCTCGCCCCGGCATTGCCCTCATGGTCCTGGTCACGGTGACGGTCGGTTACCTGCTGGGCCAACAAGGGAACTGGCCGACGGCGACACTGTTCCACGCGTGCCTCGGCATCACCCTCGTCGCCGCGGGATCTTCGGCGGTGAACCAATGGATTGAGCGGGACAGCGATGCGCTGATGCGGCGCACGCGTGTTCGCCCATTGCCCTCCGGTCGTCTGGCCCCGCTGGAAGTTCTGTGGATCGGGGCGAGTTGTGCGATCACAGGCTGTCTTTACCTGGCGATCATGGTCAACTTGCTGACGGCCGCTCTCTCGGGCTTGACGTTTTTCCTTTACGCCGGGGTCTACACCCCGTTGAAGCGCTGGACGTCGCTGTGCACGGCCATCGGCGCGATTCCGGGTGCGCTCCCGCCGGTTCTGGGCTGGACGGCATCCGGACAACCTCTCGATCTCACCGCCTTCGCCTTGTTCGGTCTGCTCTTCTTCTGGCAGTTCCCGCACTTCCTGGCGATCGCCTGGCTGCACCGTGAAGACTATCTCTCCGCCGGTCTGCGAATGTTGCCTGGCGGACGGCCCCTGCCGCGTGTAACCGGGCTGATGGCGACGGCGTATGCGCTGGGTCTGATCCCGATCAGCCTGGTGCCGGCTTGGTTGGGGATTGCCGGGAATTGTTACTCGGTCACCGCGGTGGCTTGCGGAGTCATGTACACTGCCGCTTCGATGGGATTCGCGCACGCGGAAAGCCGAACGTCGGCCCGGCGCGTGCTGTGGGCTTCACTGATCTACCTGCCGCTGGTGCTGGCTGTACTGGCTGGAGACCATCTGCGGCTCCTTCAATAAGTTGCCGCCGCGCCCATTCGATTTGATGAACCGCTGCTCATACAGTTGATCTGACGTCCTTCGAGAGAAAGCCGCTGCCATGACCCACGGGCCTGCCGCCCCCGCGCTGCGAATGGGCATCCCGATCACGAACGCCAAACTCGGAATGTGGCTGTTCCTGGGGACGGAGATCATGTTCTTTACGGCCTTCATCGGCACGTACATCGTTATGCGTCTCGGATCTCCCGGCTGGCCGACGGATGTGCACATCACGCACATCAACATCCTCTTCGGCGGCGTCAACACCTTCGTGCTCATCGTGTCGAGTTACCTCGTCGTCTTCTCCCACGACGCGCTGATGGCGGGCAAGTCTCAACTCGCGAAGAACGCGATGGTCTTGACCCTCTTGTGCGGCATCCTGTTCCTGGGAATCAAGGGGGCGGAATACTGGGGCAAGATCACTCACGACATCCTGCCGGGTCACATTCCGGAGAGCGATCGCCAGGCGATGGACAAGCTCGTCCGCGACCTGCAGTACAAACTCGACGCCCGGCTGACCGCGATGTTCCCCGGGTCCGCTAAGCGCGAAGACCAGATCCAGGAACTCGACGCGAAGATCGCCGATCTGTCAGCCAAGTCGCCGGAGTCCGCGGAATTGAAGTCGGCCCTGGCGCTCAAGCATTTCGCCGACGAGTTCTTCAATCTGCGAGATCATGTGCGTGACGAAGTCTCGTTGGCTGTTCCCCGATCGGAAATGGACAAGCTCCGCAGCGAACCTGATCGGTCGAAGATCCCCGGCATCGAACTGGGCAAGTTTCCTGAACATCATGACGGGGCGGAAGAAGGGCATCACGCCGAAGCCGACAAGACGACGGTGGTCGGGTATTTCCAACATCTGCAGCAAGACCCGGAGCTGGGACAGTTCGTCGCTGGTTATGAAGTGACCCGGATCCGCCCGATTCTGTACGGCAACCTGTTCGCTTCCAACTACTTTCTGATGACCGGTTTCCACGCGATCCACGTGATCGTCGGACTCATCATGTTCGTGCTGGTGATCCTGAAGAACCCGCTGACCGCAGCGAACGGCACCCTTGTGGAAAACATCGGCCTCTACTGGCACTTTGTCGACCTGGTCTGGATCTTCCTGTTCCCGCTGATTTACATTGTTTGAACCCCCTGTGAAACCTGGGGGAGAATTCCCGGGTTTTCCGGTGCAGAGAGAGATTCGCCATGTCCCACGAACATCATGAATCGCACGGCGCGACCTACTTCGTCGTGTTTCTGGCCCTGTGCGTCTTCACAGCCATGTCGGTAGCGGCCGACATGGTCCACATGGCCGACAAGAATGTGCTCCGGGTCATCGTCCTGGCCATCGCCACCGCCAAGGCGTTGTGCGTGATGCTCTACTTCATGCACCTGAAATTTGAACGAGCCTGGAAGTATCTGCTCCTGGCACCCACGTTCATCCTTGCTTCCGCACTCCCGTTCGCCCTGGCGCCGGATGTCGGTCTGCACTACTACACACCGGATGTGCCGCAGGTGAAGGAATACGCCAGGTTGATGGCGGCGGAACAGCAGGGTCACAGCCCAGATGAGGCGGGGCACGCTCCGGCGGCAGCTCATTGATGACCGCTGCTGCACCTGACGTCCCAGCGCTGCTGGTCGAAGGCGTCAGCTTCGCCTACGGAACGCAGCCGGCTCTCGACAGCGTTTCGTTTACCATCCCCTCCGGCGAAATCTTCGGTCTTCTGGGGCCGAACGGCGGCGGAAAAACCACGCTGTTTCGACTGCTGACCACCCTGCTGCCGCTCTCCTCGGGGCGAATTGCGGTCTGCGGCATCGACGTCAAGTCGGCTCCCGCCGCAGCTCGACGATGTTTCGGGGTGACGTTCCAATCTCCCAGTCTCGATGTCCGGCTCTCCGTCCGCGAAAACCTGACTCACCAGGGTCACCTCTACGGCTTGCGGGGGACGCCGCTGCAGGCACGCATTGACGCCGTCGTCGGCTGGCTGGGCCTCAGTGAGCGACTGACGCAGACGGCCGACCAGCTCTCCGGGGGACTCAAGCGGCGGGTGGAAATCGCCAAGAGTTTGCTGCACGCCCCGCGAGTCCTGATCCTTGATGAGCCCAGCACCGGCCTGGATCCCGGCGCCCGACTCGATCTTTGGCAGGTGCTCGATCGCGTCCGCCGCCAGGAAGGGGTCACGATTCTCGTGACAACCCATCTGATGGATGAAGCCGAACGGTGCGATCGCCTGGGAATTCTGGATCGCGGCCGTCTGGTCGCCCTCGGAACGCCGGACGAACTGCGAAATTCGATCAGCGGAGAGTCCCTGATCATCACCACCCGCGATGCGGAAGGCCTCGCGGCGCAGATTCGCGAGCGGTTTGCACTCGAACCTCAGCGGCTGGGAGATCAACTCCGCCTGGAGTCATCGCAGGGACTGGATCTCTTGCGCGACCTCGTGACGGCGTTTTCCGGGAGAATCGAGACGATTTCCCTCACCAAATCGACGCTCGAAGACGTCTTTATCGACCGCACCGGCCATCGCTTCTGGGACGCACCGTAGCACCGATCAACGTCATTCCAAGCCGGCTGCGAATCCGTCATCGGCATCGATGCTCGGATCGAGCTCCGGTTTGGGCGCCGTGGGGGGCGGCGACTCAGGAAATTCCGCCGTTGCTTCAACATCCGGAGGGTGTTCGCTGATCGGCTTGGGATTCCGACGTTTTCGCTCGCGCCTCGGCTTGCCGCCGGAATGCTCCTCTTGCGCCACGAATTCCGCGGGAGAAGCGGCCGGTTCCGTAGTTTCGGATGCATCCGCCGCCAACTCGGAACTGCGTTCGTGAGGACGATTCTCCGACCGACGATCGGGGGGAGTCGGGCCGTCGGGTCCGGTTCTTCCGAAGGGACGGCGACGAACACGCCCCTCGAGGGGCTTGGCCAGTTCTTCCTCGGTTAATTGAAAGTCAGCCACGGGAATCTCCGGGGCCGACATCACCGACACTGCTCGCGGCACCGCATTGCGCTCGCCGACGATCTGCATCCACACCCCTTCCGGTCGGCAGTGGCACCGCAGGCTGGTGTGCTCCCCGGAAAGACGTCGCTCAACACCGCATCCCGGACAGCGCCAGAGGCGGCGAACATCGAGATCACGACGGAAGCCTGGGCCGCGCATGGAATCAATCGGGAAATGGGTTTCGGAAATCGGGTTTCGAAGCCTCCTCAGGATAGCTCTTTTGAAGCACTTCTGCGAATCGCGAATCCCGATTCTCGAATCCCGATCTCCACTGTCGCAAAATGGATGTCGACGATGTCCGCGAGATCCTCCGCGTAGCCTCCCGCCATGCTGACCGCGACGGGGATGCCGCGAGCGGCGCATGCCCGGTAAACCAGTTGATCGCGTTCCGCCAGTCCGGCCTTGGTCAGAGCCAGCCGCCCCAGACGATCGCCGGCAAAGGGATCGGCCCCGGAGACGTAGATCACCAGTTCCGCCCGTGAGCGTGCAAAGATCTCCGGCAGGGCGGACGCCAGGCGCGCCAGGTATTCGTCATCCCCGGTCGCCGCCGGCAATTCGAGGTCCCAGTCGCTGTGCATCTTTTCAAAGGGGTAATTGCGGGAGCAGTGCATCGAGAACGTGAAAATGCTCGGATCGCCCGCCGCGATCGCGGCGGTCCCGTTTCCCTGGTGCACATCACAGTCGATGATCGCCACCCGCTGAACGATCTGGTCCGCCTGCAGCGCCCGAGCGGCGATGACGCTGTCATTGAACAAGCAGAAGCCTTCGCCGTGGTCGGCGAAGGCGTGGTGAGTTCCTCCCGCCAAATTCGCGGAAAAACCGGTATCCCAGGCGGAGTAGGCCGCAGAAATCGTCGCGCCCGAGGAGCGGCGGGATCGTTCGACCAACTCCGGCGACCAGGGGAATCCCAGGCGTTTTACGTCGTCGCGCTCAAGGCGTCCGTTCACGACGCGATCGAGATACTCCGGCGAATGTGCACGCAGGATCTGCTCATCCGTCGCCGCCGGCGGAGTAATGAGTTGGATCTCCCCGCTCCACGGGGCCTGCTCGATTCGCTCACGCAGAAGTCGGTATTTCTGCATGGGGAACCGATGTGCCGGCGGCAGCGGGAGCACAAACTGGTCGGTATAGAACAGGTTGATCGGCATGATGGCCACGGAGAACGTTGTGCGTTGTCTCGGTGGGATTATTCGCAGCGATCTCCGATTTGCACACGTCGACCGCGGAGAAATTCCGCGGTCAACAACGGCCGTTTCCCATCGGGGTGCACGCGCAGCACCTGGACGCCCGCGTCGCCGCACTTGACTGTGAACAGGTCCGGTGCAGCGGCGATGACGGTTCCCGGAGCCGCGGCAGAATCGTCGAACACCGGTTCCACGTCAAGAATCTGCATCCGCAGGGGAGACTTGTCGGTCTGCAGCAGGGTCGTGAACGGGGCCGGCCACGGCTGCATCCCGCGGACATGTCGATCGATCTGAGCGGCCGAGTGGGTCCAGTCGATCCGGCCGTCCGCTTTTGACAATTTGCCGACGTGGGTGACCAAGGCGGGGTCCTGCTCGATCGGGGTCGCCGTTCCGGCCGCCAGCTGTGCAATGACGTCGAGCGTTAAAGGCGGCGCCATCTCCGCCAGTCGAGATTCGAGTTCGCCGGTCGTCTCCTTGCGACCGATCGGGGTCCGCACGGCCCCGAGCATCGGCCCGGCGTCCAGTTCGGGAACCAGACGAATGATGGTGATCCCAGATTCGAGGTCTCCCTGAAGAATCGCTGCGTGAATCGGCGTCGCACCCCGATGCCTGGGCAACAGCGAAGCATGCACATTGATCGTGCCCAGCCGGGGCATGTCCAGGATTTCGCGCGACAGGATTTGACCGTAGGCGGCAACCACGAACAGTTCGGCGTCCAACGCGCGCAGCGCCGCGACGGAATCGGCCGTCTTGATCTTCACCGGCTGCAGCACCGGAATCCCGCGCTCCAGCGCCAGGTCTTTCAACGGATTCCTGTGGCGGTGGTGGCCGGGACCGGTTCGATCGGGTTGCGTGACCAATCCGCAAACGAGATACGGCGATTCACACAAGGCCTCGAAGACAGGTCCAGCGAGTCGCCCGGTTCCGAGGAACGCTACACGCAGTGACATGGAACAGGCGATCCTACTTTTCCGGACTTTGGGGCTCGCGGTCTTTCAGGCTTTGCTTGAGGACCTCGTCCGACGGATATTTTCCCTCCGCCTGGGCACGCCGGAACTGCGTCTCAAAGTCGTTGACCATGGCATCGCAGTTGCGGCGAACCGCCTCGGTCATGCGATCGATGAACAGCACGCCGTCAAGATGATCGCTCTCGTGCTGCACCGCGCGAGAGCCCAGTTCGGTCAATGAGTACTCGAACACGCTGCCCGAAAGGTCGAAGGCCTCCACGACGATCTCGGCGGCCCGCTTCACATCGCCATAGAGGCCGGGGAAGCTGAGACAGCCCTCTTCCCCTTCCACCGTTCCCTTGCGGCGCAGGATCTCGGGATTGAGGAACACCAGTTCCTCATCTTTCTCGTCCTTGTCGCCCGTGAGATTCAACACAAACAGCCGATACGGCAAGTTGACCTGATTCGCGGCCAGCCCGATTCCGTTGTGGGCATACATCAGTTCGAACATCTCCGCGACGATCTTCCGCAAGTCCGCGTTGATCTCCTGCACCGGACGAGACTTCCAGCGCAACGCCGGATGCGGATACTGGACAATTTCCATGACGGGATTTTTCTACCAATCGACGGCGGAAGAGAGCCTCTGTGTCAGTATAGATTCGGCGGACGACTTGTTCGAGGGCACGAGTGCGTACGATGCAACTTCGAGAGAGGCGGATACGGCGAATGTCGATGGATTCGAGATCCCCGGCCGGGCGCAAGCACTTGAGTCGTGGGGATTCGCGGTGGATACTGAGCTTCTGACTCGGACCGCCGAACTCATCCCATGTTTTCCTCCGCCGCTCTGAAAGTCAGCGATGTCGAGCTCGACGGACCTGTGCACCCTGCTGGCCAGTCGGCGTCGGTTCCTGAAGCATTCCGGCCAGGGATTCGGCATGCTGGGATTGGCGGCCTGCCTGTCGGAATCCGTCGGCGGCGCCTCTCTCGAATCGCACCATCCGCTCGCGGCGCGTACCGGGCATCAGCCGACGCCCATTCGCAGCGTCATCTGGCTGTTCATGAACGGCGGACCGAGTCAGGTCGACACCTGGGACTACAAACCGCAGTTGGCAGCCCGAGATGGTCAGGAACTCCCCGATTTCGATAAGAACACGGGGTTCTTTACGGGGGCCGTCGGCCCCCTGATGAAGTCACCGTTCCAATTCTCCCAGCACGGCGAGTCGGGCGCCTGGGTCTCCGAGATCTTTCCGAATCTGGCGCAACACGTCGACAAACTGGCGTTCATCCATTCCTGTTGGACCGATTCCAACAATCATGCTCCGGCCTTGTTCAAGATCAACACCGGATCGACGCGGCAGGGCTTTCCTTGCTTCGGGTCGTGGGTCACCTATGGTCTGGGCAGCGAGAGCCGCAATTTGCCGGCGTTCGTCGTGATGTACGACACGCTCGGTCGCGGGGTCCCCAAAGGACATGCGCAGAACTGGGGAGCGGGATTTCTGCCGACCGTGTACCAGGGAACCGCGCTGAAACCTCAGGGTGACCCGATCGATAATCTGCGTCGCCCCCCTGACGTGAGCGCCGACCGGCAGCGGAGGCAACTTGATCTGCTGGCGGAACTCAACCGGGAACAATTAACCGGCGTATTGGAGCAGGAAGAATTCGTCGCGCGCATGGAAAGTTTTGAACTCGCTTATCGGATGCAGATGACCGCTCCGGAAGTGCTTGATCTCAGTCGTGAATCGGCGGCCACACAGCGAATGTACGGGACCGACGATCCAAAATGCGGCCATTTCGCAAAGCAGTGCATCCTGTCGCGGCGACTGGTGGAGCAGGGAGTCCGCTGCGTGCAGATTTACAGCGGCGGGATGGAGAATGAACGAAGTTGGGACGGCCATCAAAACATTGCAGGCAATCACCGCGGGTTTGCGGCGGAGACCGATCAACCGATTGCCGCGTTGCTCTCCGATCTGGAGGCCCGCGGTCTGCTGGAATCAACGCTCGTCGTGTGGGGCGGGGAGTTCGGCCGGTTGCCGCTGGTCCAGAAGGGAGGATCCGGCCGGGACCACAATCCACATGCGTTCACAGTCTGGCTGGCAGGGGGTGGGGTCCGCGGCGGCACACATTACGGAGAGACCGATGAAATCGGCCACCGTGCGGTCGTCGACCGCGTCTCGGTCCCCGATCTGCACGCCACACTGCTGCACCTGATGGGGATGGACCACGAGCGGCTGACCTACCGCTTCAACGGCCGCGATTTCCGGTTGACAGACGTCTCCGGACGCGTCGTCCGCGAGATTCTCGCCTAAGCTGAAAGGAACAGAGGCCACGGAACAGATTCCGTGGCCTCCGTCGAAGTCGGATCAAGGTCGGACTATTCCGGCTTCGGAGCATCGGCGGGGGAAGCAGTTTCCGCTGCGGGCGCGGCGTCGGCAGCCGGCGCCGCTTCTTCCTTGGCGGGCATCTCGGCGTGATCATGGTCGTGGTCGTGATCACCATGGAAGTGAGCGTCAACGCCTGCCTTGTATTCCTTCGCGCCGATCTTGAGCATCAGCTCACCGTGGATGAAGCCGGCCTCTTCGATTTCTTCAACCACCTTGGCGTCCACAAGCTCGAAGAGAGACGTCTGCCCTTCCGGCTGACCGGACGCGGCCTTCAACGTGAGCTTCGGCCCACCTTCGATTTGCAGCGACGCTTCCGTCGCAGCGGTGGTGGCATCCGTCTTGGCGTCAGGACCAAGCAGGTAGAGTTTCAGCGCGTGAGTTTTATGGTCGACGACGAGTTCGCCGTGGAACTCTTCCGCTCCGATCTCAATCAGCGCTCCGTGGTGCGGTCCCTCTGCGGCATGGTCATGATCGTGTCCATGCTCTTCGTGAGCTGCCTGCGGGAGCTGATCGGCCGGCTTGAAATCTCCGCCTTGATCGCAGCCCATGCCGCAGCAGGTGATCCCTGCGGCCGCCAGCCAAGCCCAAGTCGAATGCTGCATGGTCGAACGCTGCATGATCGTCGTTCCCGAGAAACTGAATAGGGGAAGGTGAATATCGCCGGTTGCTCGTCGATTCTACGAATCGACGGCGGAAAGTGTGGGGGGAAATGGGCCAAGATGCAATCGTATTGCAGAATTCTTGATGAAGCCCTGCGGCAGAACCTGCCCGGATTCGTCGTCACAGGGGCGACTCGAACGCAATTCCCGCAATCCCGACCTCCCTTCCTTTCCCTTCGTCGCGGCATCCTGCAAAATGCGTCTCAGGAGGAGACTGCACCTTGGCGAAGAAACGTCGAAAGGATGCGACGGAAGCGCCGTCGCCGCCTGAACTTGAGTACGCACCGCCGACCGCCGCGTCGACGCTTGACCCAGCCGGGATCGATCGCGTCGATGCGGCCACTCAGGTCTTGGGAGAGCGGCTGTGGAACCGTTGGAAACGTCGGCAGCCGTCGTTTTTCGAGCGCCGTTGGTGGGACGATCGCATTCTCGGGATCGCGATGGCTGACGAGGCTATCAAGGTCCAGATGTTTCGATTCGTCGATGTGCTTCCCCGTCTTAAATCGCACGAAGACGTCACCCGGCACCTCCAGGAATACTTCGACGAAGTCCGCCACCACCTCCCTCTCGCCGTCGAGTTGGTGAAGTACGGCGTCGAGCACATCCGCCCCAATTCGGTGCTGTCGCGCGCTTTGGCTTTCAACGCGCGAATGAACGCGGTTCGCATGGCCAGGCGGTTCATCGCCGGGGCCGACGCCGCGGAGGTCTCCGTTGCCCTCCAGCAACTGCGGCGCGGCGGGTTTGCGTTCACGCTCGACCTGCTCGGCGAGGCGGTGATCAGCGACGACGAAGCCGACAGCTATCAGCGGCAATACCTCGACTTGATCCAGACGCTCGCACCGATCGTCAATTCCTGGCCGGAAAATGTGGTTGCCGACTGCGATCACCTCGGTCCGATTCCCCGCGTGAACGTCTCGGTGAAACTCTCGGCGCTCGTGAGCCATTTTCGAACGATCGACCCGCGGGGCACAGCCGACGCGGTCAAGCACCGACTGCGGCCGCTGCTGCGCGCCGCACGCGAGTCTCATGCGTACCTGCATGTCGACATGGAGCAATACGCCTACAAGGACTTGACGCTGAGCATCTTCCGCGAGGTGTTGGACGAGGAGGAATTTCGCGACGTCGAAGACGTCGGAATCGTCATTCAGGCTTATCTGCCCGACTCTGATCGCGATCTGGCGGAGTTGCTGGCCTGGACGCAGCGCCGCGGGACGCCCGTCTGGGTCCGTCTCGTCAAGGGGGCCTATTGGGACTACGAAACGGTCGTAGCGTCGTCCCACGGATGGCCGATTCCGGTTTACCAGCAGAAGTGGCAATCAGACGATAGCTACGAGCGCAACACCCGCTTTCTGCTGCAAAACTACCAGTGGCTGCGCCCCGCCTTTGGCAGCCACAACTTGCGGAGTCTCGCCCATGCACTGGCCTGCGCGCGGGAGCTCGGGGTTCCGCAAGGAGCCTACGAACTGCAGATGTTGTACGGCATGGCAGGGGAACTGGCGCAGGTTTTCGCCGAAATGGGGGAACGCGTTCGCATCTACACCCCCTTCGGGCAGTTGATCCCCGGGATGGCCTACCTCGTCCGACGATTGCTGGAAAATACGTCCAACGATTCTTTCTTACGGCACAGCTACGCCGAAGACCTCGCCCTGGAGACGCTGCTGATGAAACCTGCCGTGGCGGCGAAGTCCGCCCCCCCGCTGAAGACTCCGAAGGTTCCGGAATTCGTCAACGAGCCTCTCAGCGACTTCAGTCGACCGGAACCGCGCGAAGCGATGCTGGAAGCTCTGGAAGCCGTGGGAGATCAACTCGGCAAAGAGTATGGTCTGGTGATCGGAGGCAAGACGATTCTGAATCGCCCGTTGCTGTCGTCGATCAATCCGTCGCACAAGTCGCAGGTCGTGGGACGTCTCGCGTGCGCCACGGTTGACGATGTGGAAACTGCCGTGGACGCGGCGCGACGCGGATTTCAGGAGTGGTCGCGCGTCGACGTCAACTACCGGGCCGAATACCTGGAACTGATGGCGCGCGAGATGCGGCAGCGACGCTTCGAACTCGCGGCATGGCAGGTTTATGAGGTGGGCAAGCCATGGGCGGAAGCCCATGCCGATGTCGCCGAGGCGATCGACTTCTGCATGTATTACGCTCAGGAAATGCGGCGAATTGATCCGCCGCGGGAATTCGACGTCCCCGGCGAAGAAAACCGCTACTTCTATCGTCCGCGCGGCGTGGTGGTGGTCATCGCGCCGTGGAACTTCCCGCTGGCAATCCTCACCGGGATGACCGCCGCCGCGATGGTCACGGGGAACACCGTGATCATGAAACCGGCAGAGCAATCGTCGGTCATGGCCGCGAAACTGATGGAAATCATCCACGCCTCCGGGGTGCCCGACAACGTGGTTCATTTCCTGCCGGGACACGGTGAAGAAATCGGACCGCCGCTGGTCGGCAGTCCCGGAGTCGACGTAGTCGCCTTCACCGGCTCGCGATCGGTGGGGCTGTCGATCAATGAACTGGCCTCTCAGACGCACGCATCCCAACAGGGGGTTAAGCATGTTCTGGCGGAGATGGGGGGCAAAAACGCCATCATCGTGGACAACGACGCCGACCTGGACGAAGCGGTTCTGGGTGTGATGCAGAGCGCCTTCGGCTATGCGGGTCAGAAGTGTTCGGCCTGCTCGCGGGTGATCGTCCTCGCTGACGCCTACGACGAGTTCCTGTCACGACTCATCGCAGCCGCGAAGGCTCTCGCGATCGGCCCGGCGGAACTCCCCGGCACCGATATTGGTCCGGTGATTGATGAAGAGGCCTATAACCGCATCCAGGAAACGATCGCGCAGTGCTCGATCGATCTGCCCCCGGCGCTCGGCGGCACAGGGATCCCCGTCAAGGAAGGAGAGGGATATTACATCGCTCCGCACATCTTTGCCGATGTTCTTCCGGGGTCCCGGTTGGCTCAGGAAGAGATCTTCGGCCCGGTTCTGGCAGTGATCAGAGCCCGCGATCTCACCGAGGCGCTCGAGATTGCCAATGGTACGGACTACGCCCTTACGGGAGGCTGTTACAGCCGCAGCCCGGCCAATCTCAAGCGGGTCCGACAGGAATTTCAGGTGGGAAATCTGTATCTGAACCGGGGCATCACCGGCGCGCTCGTCGCCCGCCAACCTTTCGGGGGATTCAAGCTTTCCGGCATCGGCAGCAAGGCCGGCGGCCCGGATTATCTCCGGCAGTTCCTGATTCCGGTGAACGTCACCGAGAACACGATGCGCCGAGGATTCGCGCCTCCCGCCGAAGTTGAGGAATAGCTCTCCCTAAGCTTCCGGGCGGCCCCACAGGTGTTCGACAAATTCCGCGGCATGGCGGTAGTCGGGCACGATCACCGCTGCGCCGGCTTCGATCAATTGGGGGCGCTTCGCTTCATCGGTGACGCCGCTGCGATGTTGTTCGTCGCACGCAACGCCGATCGGCAGACCGCCCAGATCCGACATCGCCCGAGTTTCGACCTGCACATCCCCGACGCCGATGACGCCGGTCCCCCGATCGCCATGACGCAGCAGCAATTCTTCCATCACCCGCTTCTTCGCGAACGCGTGCGGCTGCGACCCCGGGGCGAAGATCCGGCCCTCAAAGAAATCGGCAATCTTCAAGAGCGCCGCCTCTTCTCGAACGAATTCAATCTCGGTTCCGCTGGCCAGAGTGAGTTCCACGCCGCGGTCGACCAATAACTGCAGGAGCGTCCGTGTGCCGGGGACAGTAAGGTCGTCTTCGACGCAGCGGCGTTCCATCAGGGCCGTCTTGCGTTCGGTGATTTTCACCCCCAGCCGCCGCAAATATTCTTGATGGTAGACCGGGGCGGGTTCCGCATGGCCGCCGCGGTCCCGGATTTCCTTCGCAAAACGTTCCATCTGCAAGATCGTCGGCGCACCATTGAGGGATAGAACGTAGGCCCGGATGCGGGCCTGGAGCTGTTCCGGGGATTCATCGGCTCGTGCCAGCGGCCCGAGCGATTCGTACATCATGCCGACCATCAGGTCGGTCCAACCGCCGCGGATCAGGCTCAACGTGCCGTCGAAGTCGAACACAGCCGCACGAGGGCGTCGATGTGGAAACGGATGGACCAGCTCGATGGCGGTCCCGGGCAGCAGCTGACGTTGCACAATGACTCCCCAGGAAGCCCCGGGGATCGCCGCCCCTGGGTTTCGGTACGCGCATCGGTTCTACAGCCCGAACAGCGACGAGAACTTCGCCGTCAGGTGACGCATCAACGGCGCATGCGACAGCGGCTTGCCGGTCACCACTTCAACGAGCTGGGCCGCCGGGTAACGTTTGCCGTGGACGTGAATCTTTTCATTCAGCCACGACTTCAGAGGTCGGAAATCCCCCTTGGCGAATTGAGCAGAGAGGTCTCCCAGATCGGCGCCGGCCGCCTCAAAGAACTGAGCCGCGTACATATTCCCCAACGCATAGGTGGGGAAGTAACCCATCAGCCCAGCACTCCAGTGAATGTCCTGTAGGCATCCCTGGGCGTCATTCGGCGGCGTCAACTGGAAGAAATTCTGAAACGTCTCATTCCAGGCGGCGGGCACGTCGGAGGCTTCGAGGTCCCCCGCAAGGAGTTTCTGCTCCAGTTCGAACCGCAGCATGATGTGCAGGTTGTAGGTCACCTCGTCCGCCTCGACCCGAATAAAGGATGGACGAACGTCATTGATCGCGAAATGGAAATCGTCAAGGGAGACGTCTCCCAGCGCCTGCGGAAACGCAAGTTGCGCGGATGGATAGAAGTACTGCCAGAACGCGTGACTGCGACCGACGAAATTCTCCCACATCCGCGACTGCGATTCATGGATTCCCAGCGAACAGGCCTGTCCGATTCCCAGGCCGTAGGCATCCGTCGGCAGTCCTTGCTCATAGATGCCGTGGCCGGCTTCATGCAGCACGCCGAAAAAGGCGGAATTGAAATGGTGATCGTGGAAGCGCGTCGTCAATCGGCAGTCGCCGGGACCGAAACCGCTGCAGAAGGGATGAGTCGATTCGTCAATCCGGCCGCGATCGAAGTCGAAGCCGATGTGCCGCGCTGCTCCATCGACAAACACTCGCTGCGCCGCCTTCGGGTAGTGACGCTCGGTGATCTCTGTGCGTGGTTGTCTGGGAGACGCCTGGATCGCCGCCACGAGCGGCACAAGCGCATCGCGAAGCGGAGCAAAGACCGAGGCGACGTGCTGCGCGGTCATCCCCGGTTCGTAGTCGTCCAGGAGCGCATCGTACGCCACTCCCGTCCCCCATCCGATCGCCGCCGCCTCTTCCCGTTTCAGCGCAATCAGTTTTTCCAGCCAGGGCTGAAACTCGGGAAAGTCGGAGTCCTTGCGGGCCGTCATCCAGTTTTGCTGCGCAAGAGATGTTGTTCGCGAAAGCTCCTCGACGAGTCGTTTCGGCAGCTTCGTCGCCCGATCAAAGATCCGACGGGCTTCGCGGACATTCGCGGCCATGTCGCCGCAGGGATCCCCCAAGTCGCCGGATTGCTCCAATTCGCTCACCAGTTCGCCGATACGCGGTGACGTGCGTCGGTCGTGAGCCAATCCGGCGAGGAGTCCAAGCTGGTTGGCTCGATGTTCGGCCCCCCCCGTGGGCATGTAGGTTTGCTCGTCCCAATGCAGCACACTGCCGCAGGAACCGAGGAGCTCCGCTTCGCGAAGTAACTGCACGAGTTGCGCATACAAGTCGGCGGTGGCGGACATCATGACTCCGTGAGACATCGAGCAGTCGGCAAACTTCCCCAATTGACCCGCCATCGTGTCGAAATCGCTGCAGAGATCAAGTCGACATGCCGGTTTCGCCATTCCTGAGGCGAAATGCACGTCGGGCCGACGGCGCGGCGAACACGGTTTCGCGATCTCCTGGAGGGTTGGAACTGCGCGAATTCCGCCGATATGCTCTTCTCGCAGGGAATCTTTCGCAGGCCGACATCACCACGGATCGACACAGGGAATCGCAACATGGACACCACCAACGGCGCCCTCAATCGGAAACTGAAAATGGCCCTGGTCGGGGGCGGGCAGGGATCTTTCATCGGACGCGTGCACGTCACCGCGGCGGTTCTCGACAACCGCGCCGCACTGGTCGCCGGAGCGTTTTCCTCCGATGCGGCGCGTTCGAAGGCTTCCGCGCCCGCTTACGACGTCCCGCCGGAGCGCGCCTACGGCTCCTACGCGGAGATGTTCGAAAAGGAACTGGCGCTGCCGGAAGGGCAGCGGATCGACTTCGTGTCAATCACCACGCCGAACCACATGCACTTTCCAGTCGCCAAGGCTGCATTGGAAAAGGGCTTCAACGTCGTCTGCGATAAACCGCTGACGTTTAATCTTGCTGAGGCGGAGGAACTCCTGAAGCTGGTGGAGCAGGGTACTTCGGTTTTCGCCGTTTCGCACAACTACACCGGCTACCCACTCGTCCGTCAGGCGCGGGAAATGATCCTGAACGGTGAACTTGGTGAAATTCAGGCGATTCGTTCCAATTACATCCAGGGCTGGCTGCGAACCCGACTCGAGACCTCGGATCAGAAGCAGGCCGCGTGGCGCACTGATCCGTCCAAGTCGGGGGCGGCCGGTGCGTTCGGCGACATCGGCACGCACGCCTTTAACCTCGGCCGCTACATGACTGGATTGCTGCCGGCGGAAGTCTCCTGCCATCTGAAGATCTTCGAGCCGGGACGGGCGCTCGATGACTACGGCCATGCCGTCGTGCGGTATGAGAACGGCGCCCTGGGTACGGTCACCGCCAGCCAGATCTCCCATGGCCGTGAAAACGACCTGTTCATCGAGGTCGACGGCACCAAGGGGGCGTTGTCCTGGCGGCAGGAAGAACCCAACGTGCTCATGGTGCGCCGCAACGGGCACCCGCATCAACTCTACACCCGCGACCCGCACGCCCCCTTTATGAACTCGATGGGCAAAGCGGCTTGCCGCCTGCCGAGCGGACATCCGGAGGCTTTCTTTGAAGCCTTCGCCAACGTCTACCGGTTCGCCTACGACGACATGGTGAAGCGGGCGACCAAGCAGTCGTACGAACGTCGCGACACTGTTTACCCAAACATCTACGATGGCGTCGAGGGGATGTATTTCATCCAACAGTGCGTCGCCAGCAGCAAGCTCAACGGCCAGTGGCTGCCGCTCAAGCACCCGGCCGCCCGCCGCTAGTCGACGAACGGCGGTTGACGATCAGGGAAGGCGTCCTGAGTCATTTGCTCCAACGGCGGAATGATGCAGACGTCGCGGCACGCTGCGAGGTGGGTGACGTCGACCCATTGCGGATTGCGCGACGTTTGCATGATTTTCGCCGGGTGCGTTCCCGTTCGTTGACAATTCCCTCCCTGATGTCCCGCCACGCGGATTCACGAAATTTTCATGGGTGATCGCCGACTCTGAAACTGTGCGGCGTCCCAAAGAGGTACCGATCGCGACTCTCTGAGCATCCGGTCAACGAATGTTCGTCGCTCGGTTGATCGGCATGTTCGGCGTGATCCGAATTCCGTCAAGAAGCCTGAATTGTCCGCGATCTGCTGCCGAACTCGATGGATACGGGATTGGATCGACGTCTGCGACTACGCGGAATTGGGGATCCTGCACCGAGGAGTGATCGCCAGGGTGGGCATTCATTGCAGGATCTTCCCACCATGTCCCCGGCGATGAATCCGGAGTGGCTCAGCGATGTCTGCCGCAAGCTGAGTTTGGCACTCGGCTGCGAAGTGACCTATTCCGTCGCCGGCGACGGCGACGAAGCCAGTGCCGTCCCCCCCAGCCATATCGTCTGGCAGGCGCCGGTTCACGACGGCCAGGAAGTGGCGGGACAACTGCAGCTGCGTGCACCGTCGGCCGCGAGGAACCTCGTCGATGCTGACGCAACCCGGGCCGTTGACACGGCGAGCGTGTTCGCCGAGATCCTCGAACGGTTGGTCGTGGTGGAGCGGCGACTGCAGAGCATCGATCATGAGCCGCTGCTCAGCGACCTGGGATCTCCCGGAATCCTGCAAGAGACCCCGCCCCAAATTGTTCGCCGACTCTTGCGAACGGCGTTAAGGGCCTCGCGGAGTTGGGGTACGGCGTTCTTCCTGAAGGATCCAGCCGGGCAGTCGTTGCAACTTCGAGCCTGGGAAGTCGTTCCCGGCGATGCGATTCCTCGCCATCGACGCCGCCTCGGCGACACCCCGGATGCCGTCGCCATCCGCGAGGGTGCATTGATCATCGAGGCGGGCGATGCCTGGTCTGAAGACTGGCTCCCCCGGAATTGTCGCAGCGCACTCATCGCGCCTGTGCAGACGACGGAAGGCTGCCTGGGAACTTTGTGGTGCCTGGAACGACGCGAACGTCGGTGGGAAGAGCCGGAGGTGCGTCGGCTCATGTTGGTGGCGGCCCATCTTGCCGCCGGGCTGGAACGGACTGTCCTGCTCCGCGAGAGTGATGCGCGCCGGCAACTCTCGCATGAGTTGGTGTTTGCTTCGAGTCACCATCCCACGCAGGCGATGGGTCTACTTCCTGAAGACTCCGGCCTGGATGTCGCCATGCGCGTCGCCAGTGCGGCAACGCTGGGTGGCGATCTATGCGAAGTCTGGCCTGTCGGTGAAGGTCACACCCTGCTGGCAATTGGGGACGCGACCGGCCACAGCGTTCCTGCCGCGATGATCATGTCCGCCGCGCGCGGCTCACTGCGGACACTGCTGGGATCCGGCCCTGCGGAACTCAAGGCCACCAATCTTCTCGCCGCCCGTCTCAATCAAGCCCTGCATTCCGTGACCCGCGGCGAACAGTTTATGTCTCTGGTCTGCGGGGTCTACGATCGGTCCCGCAACCTGCTGACCTACACCAACGCCGGCCATCCTCCGCCGTGGCATCTGCGTGAGGGACGAGCCACGCCGCTGGGTTCCCATGGGATGTTGCTCGGCATCGTGCCTGACAGCGTCTATGACCGCAGCCAGATTCTGTTGCAGCCCGGGGACTGGTTGATCTGCTTCACCGACGGAATTACAGAAGCGCTCTCACCCGGACGCGAGATGTTCCGCAGCACAGGCGTGCTGGAGGCGATCGGCAACGGCGAGTTTGCCACTGCGGAGGCCGCCGCCGAGTGCATCTGGGTGGCTGTTCATGAGCATTCCGCCGGCGCTCCGCCATCGGACGACCAGTCGCTACTGGTACTGCGTGTGACCAGATCGTGAGGAACATCCTGCGGAACTGGAATAATTCCTCTCGCCGTCACTGTCGTCGGGGCATCTGCGGTCACATTTCAGGACCGAACCGAAGGATTATCAGGGAATCGGAATGATCATTTGTTTCGGCGTCTTACCCCAAGCAAGGTGTACGTTCCAAAATCATACCGGCTACTGATCCACGCAGACCTTCAGAGGCGTCATCACCAGCGCGGAGGGATGCACGATTCGCCACTGCGTTCGCGTACATCAATCCGCGACTACCCATTGCGACGGAGGAGTCGGTGGCCGGAAAAGAACCTGACAGACTCGCCGCAGATCTGGTCAGACGCGAATTCGGCGCAGACTTCGCCCCTTGAGAAGCCCGATCGACGTTTCTACGATACCATCAGGACGCTCACCATCGCCCCGTGAAGCGGGCAGGAACAGGCCATGGACGACGCACAAAAGACCATCTTGATCATCGACGACGATCGCGAGATCGCATCCACCATTCAAAGCGTCCTGCTGCACGCGGGATATCGTGTGTTCCTCGCGGGCAACGGCATTGAGGGACAGCGTCAGATCGAATCGCTGCGGCCCGATCTGGTTCTCACCGACATGATGATGCCCAAGATGGGGGGATTCCCCGTTCTGGAGTTCCTCAAGACGCTTCCGGCGCCGCCCAAAGTCATCATGATGACGGCGAACGAGGGGAGCCGGCACAAGGCGTACGCAGAGATGCTTGGCGTCTCAGACTATCTGCGCAAGCCGTTTCCGATGGAAGTTCTGTTGGAGTCGGTGCGGAAGGCCCTGTTCCCCGAACCAGAAACCAAGGGAACTGCAAAACGCGTCGCGAAGAAGAAAGCGTAAGTCGCAACCGCCGGCACGGAACCGAATCCGCCGGCGGAATTACTTGAATCCCAGGTTGCGTTCGATCGCCTGCGCCTCGGGTGACATCAGCAGCGGCTTCAGCGGATCATGTTCATCTTCCAGCTTGCGGCTGCCGCGGCCTTCCTTGCCCACGAAGTTCCACTTGTCTTCCGGACCATCGACCTCGGGCTCTGATTGTTTCGGAGGGCCGCCGGTCAACGTGCCGCCACCGCCGAAGGTTGCACACCCGACCGACGCACCCGCGAGGCATGCAGAGACAATCCACCAGCGGAGGGCAGCAACCACAGGAGCTTCCTTCGTCGGAATGCAGACCACAGAACCGTTGAGGCGATTCCTGTTGTCTTCGCAAACCGGCGGGCGGTCGAGACAAGAACCCCTGCATTTCACCGGTTCGCTCGGCAAATTGAGGAGCGCCGTCTCTGGACCGGCAGAACTTGCGAGGCGCGTCTATTGGCCGACTCCGGTGCGGCGGCGAATGAGTTCCACCAGCGTCTTAACGTAAGCTCCCGTCGCCCCCCCCTCGCGGTAAGGCTTACTGGACGACGCAAACGCCGGCCCGGCAATGTCCATGTGGACCCAGGGGGTTTGCCCGACGAAGCGCTGTAGGAACTTTGCGGCGGAAATCGCCCCGCCCCAGCGCCCGCCGGTGTTCTTGATGTCGCCGACGTCTCCCTTGATGAGTTCGTCGTACAGGTCAAACATCGGCAAGGGCCACACGTCCTCGCCGACGGCCTGCGCGGCTGCGCGAACCTGATCACACCACGGGTCGTCGTTGGCCATCAGTCCGGCGACGTCCTCGCCGAGCGCTACGACGCAAGCGCCGGTCAATGTCGCCAGATCCACGATCCGTTCGACCTTGAGATCCACGGCATAGCTGAGGACGTCGGCGAGCACCAGTCGCCCTTCTGCGTCGGTGTTCAGCACTTCGATCGTCACACCGTTCCGCGCCGTGAGAATGTCGCCCAGCTTGAATGCGTTTCCGCCCGGCATGTTTTCGACGAGACCCATCAGGCCGACCACGTTGACCGGCAGATTGAGTCGCGCGATTGCCGTCATCGCGGCCAGCACCGTCGCCGCACCGGCCATGTCGCATTTCATCGTCACCATGCCGTCCGTGGGCTTCAGCGATAAACCACCGCTGTCGAAAGTCACTCCCTTCCCCACCAACGCAACGAAGGGCTGATTCTCTCCTCCACCACGATGCTCCAGCTTGACCATTCGCGGCGGCTGACTGCTCCCTTGTGCCACGGCGAGCAAGGAACGCATTCGTTCCTGAATCAGCCGCGTCTGATCCCAGACATCGCATTTCAGCCCGTATTGCCTGGCCAAATGCTCGGCGCGCTGAGCAAAAGTCCCTGGCGTGACGTCGGCCGGTGCCCGGTTGACCAATTCCCGAGCCAGATTCACGCTCTCGCCGAGCGTCAGTCCCAAATCGACGGCAGCCTTTTCGGCATCGGTCGCCGCGGAGGGGATGACGATCTGCACTTCAAGGATCGGGAATCGCGACCGATCAGTCTTATACAAGTCCTGGCCGGTTGACCCTACCAGCGCGCCGACGATCGCCGAGCGAATCTGCTGCGGGACTTCGGGACCGCCGAGGATCTTGGGGGGAATGGCTGTCGCAATGCGCTGATTGGGTTTGTCGGAGACCACGCGGGCGGCAGTGGTCCAGGCGCGGTCGAGTGCTCCACTGGTTTGCCCGCTGACGGGTCCGAGACCCACGAGAACCAGCCGGGAGGTATCGGCTCCCGCCAGGCCGCGGAGAACGAGGGTCGCACCGAGTTTCACGGGCAGTTCGCCGGATGTCTCCAGCCGAGCGAGAACCCCCCCCAGGGCCTGGTCCAGCTGCTTCAGGGGTGCAGACCAATTGACCGGTTCGCTCAAAGGCACAATCAGCCAGTCAGCGGCGATTTGCGACCAGGGTGCAACGACCAGCGGGCAATCCATAAGGCGTCTCGGCAGTCAGGCGAAAGGACAAGGGGATGGCAACCGGATCATTCGGCGCGTGATCATTTGATCCACCCGCGTGCGACACCACAAGGGCAGACCGTCCTTCGCGCCGATCGGCAAGCATGCACCACCCGGCCACATTGCCGACGTTTCAGAAAAATCGCTCCCAGTCTGCGACACCCCCGCGCATGGGGTCGGGTCCGTCGACCCATCGGAACGTGGCTCTGGAATTCGCCGCGACGAGAACGTATCATCCGCCCATCAATTCTCCCACAATTCGCTCCACATTGGCCGCGCACGATCCAGCGTGAGGTTCGTTTATGCCAACGGTGACGTTCGTTAACGAGAAGAAAACGGTCGAAGTTCCCCCGGGGGCCAATCTGCGACAGGAGGCTCTCAAGGCTGGCGTTGAACTCTATCCCGGCATTCACCGGATCTTCAATTGCCAGGGATTGGGTCTGTGCTGCAGCTGCCGGGTGATCGTGAAGGAGGGTCTCGATGCCTGCAGTGGGCAAGGAGTCTTCGAAAAACTCTCGCTGCTGAGCAATCCCCTCGGGTTTTTCGCCCGCATCGGCCACGAGAAAGACCTGCGACTGGCCTGCCAGATGCGCGTCAAAGGGGACATCAAGGTCGAGACGCAACCGTCGATCAACTGGCACGGCGAGAAGTTCTGGGGTTGAGCCGCGGCGCTCCCATCATTTCGCGACGCCGCCGTCCACCGCAAACCACTGAAAACCGTGCGCTTCGAATGCAGCCCGCGAATCGACGGACATCAGTCGCTCGCGCAGGCGTTGCGCGAGGTGCGGGTGCTTGGACTGCTCGGCGATCCCGTAGGGCTGCGTTGCAACCGCGCATTTCAGGTCCGGGATGCGAATCGCGTCGAGGAACTCCGCGGAACCCGCCGCGTTGCTCAGGTATGCGACTGCAGCATCAAGCGACCCGGCGCGCATTTGATTGACGAGCATGTCTCCGGTGGGCGTCTGCACGGTGACATTCTGCATGACTTCCGTCTGCACGCCCCCTTCGACCAAGGTCCGCTGCGTCAACCAGCCCATGGCGCACTGTTTCTCATGACCGATTCCCACCCGCAGCCCGTCACGTCCCAGATCCTTGAGGGTCTGTAGCCGCCGGGGATTCCCCTTGGGGACCAGGATCACCAACTCGTTCCTCGAGACGTTGTCGGGTTCCGGAAAGAGTTCGCGCACCTGATTCATGAACTCGACGTCGCAGGCGAAATACGCATCGGGAACCGTTCCGGCTTGCATCTGGGCCACAAGGATGCCGCAGCCATTGTAGACCCGAGTGATGCGCACCCCTTCGCGGAGTTCAAACTGCGTCAGCGTCTGCTCGATGGCGGGGCGAAGCATCGAACCGGCATAGAGCGTCAGTTCCGGCGTGTCCGCCCAGGCGTCTCCCTCCACGGGACGGAAGCCAAACTCGGCATAGCGTCGCAGCCCTTTCTCGGGGGCGGCCAGATACCGCGCCAGGTGCAGCGCCCGAGCCGCTTGAGAGGATTTCGTCAGCACACCGACCCCCACCTGCGCACGAATGTCGGCGAGTTCCGGAAGGTCGACGCGCTGCAAGTCCGGGTGCGAGTGCAGCACGGCTTCGAAGACGATCCCCGCATCGGCCGCTCCAACCTTGAGATCGTTGGCGACTTCGTTCACGGTCCCCTTGAACGACGTTGTCGCCGCGGCCAAGGCCTCCCATTGATTCGATGTTGTCAGACGATCTCGCGTCAATTTACCGATGGCGGCAGCATCGGGGTTGGCCTGCACGAGCCTGATACCCGGTTGCAGCAGATCGGACAATCTGCTCAGCGTGAACGCGGCGTCCTTACGAACCGCCACAACCGCCTGCATTTCGGCCAGCGGGAGCGTCTCGGCCAGCAGCTCTCTTTCGCGACCGAGCGTCAAATAGCTGTCATCGGCGGGCACAAACAGGTCACCCGTCCCGCTGATTTCCGCAGCCGAAAGGAGCGACTGAGAGGCCCCAAACTGCACCTGGACGGTGACGCCGTAATCGGTCTTATAATCGGACAGAACCGCTTCCATCACCGCGCGATTGCTCGCGGCACAGTAGACGACCAGGGGCGCATCTGAGCCGACACGAGCGCCGTCGTTCACCAACTTTTGCGGTCGCGAATCGGGCAGCAAGACGATCAGCCCCGCCAGCAGGGCCAGCAGGACAATCATCACCACGACGGGTCGTTGCATGACTGACTGCCTCGATAACGTCAGAAGGATGCAGAGACGGGAGAGATTCGGCTGGAACAGAGTCTAACCGAATTCTCCCCAAGTCCGGCCATTCCCAGGACATCGTCGACCGGCATCGCGAATTGCACCCGCGGTCGCGAGTCTCGCTGACAGCATCGATCCCGCGTCTATTCCACCGCTTGCGTCACCGGAACTCGGGCAAGCAGCAACGACAGGAACGGATTGGACTTCAAGGCCAGCAGCATTTCGGCACGCAGATTCTTCGTGGGGTTTTTCGACGACGCAGTCGTGGGTGAATTCTCCTGAATAGTGGTCTGAATCCATGCGAAATACTTGTCCGCTCGAGTGTTGAAACAAGTCGTGCGCCACGCGGCAATGGGCGTAAAGAAAGACGTGCGGCTGAGCCCGCTGGTGACCGAGACCACCGCCTCGGACGCGCTCAGTTGCGGCCCGCCTGAGTCCCCTTGAGCTGTGCTCTGGGTTTCGGGAAAGTTGAAGCGCCAGCGGGTTTGCTCCACGGTGACCTGATCGATTCGCTGCGTTCCGAAACGCTTCACACCAGCGGTCCCCGAGGCCTGCCCGAAGAATGGCGTTCCCGTATTTCCAAAACCGACCAGCGTGACATTCTGTCCCACGAACGGAGCTGAGGTCTGAATCTCCGCCGGGGCGATGCCCGACGTGGCCGTCTGCAGTCGAATCAGACAAATGTCCCCAACGACGCTGCCGGTGATCGGATTGGACACAAATCCCACATAGGTGGGATGGGGAATCACCAGATCCGCCGGTCGTTGAATGGAATCGTTGAACTCGACGGTCACGGCCAGATCGGGCAGGAGCGTTCCGGTCGATTGGTTGGTGACGCAATGGGCGGCCGTCAGCACCCACTGGGGAGTGATCAGCGTTCCTGTACACAGCAGTTGACCAGAGACCGCCGAGCTCGAAATGCGGACCTTGCCGATATTCGGGAATTGCGTGGGTGTCGCGACCACTCCGCCGATGACGGTCGAAATGATTTCCGATGTCCGCTGCGCGGAAGCCAGGATTGTGGAATCCGCGGGCTGATTGCACCCGCAGCTGGAAATCAGCTGCGTTTCCTGATTCTGTGCCGCGTGCAGGCTCTGCCCGCTCAACTGTGCGCTTGCGATCGCGATCCACGTCAGCACGCTTCCGAGAGGCCGACGGCACAGAATTCGAGGTTGAGTTGGACGAATTTGCAGAGTCATCGCTGAGAGTTCCTTAGCAAGTGCATGCCGCGATTCACCGAAGCCAGCAATATTGATTTTGAGGATCAATTTCTCGCATTCCCTGCAGGATTATGAGTCGCTCTCATGCCGGATCAAAATCCCATTTGCCAGATTTCTGGAGAAACCCGCAGCATGTCGCGGTTCAGATGGTGTACACCGCGGATTCAGAGGAGACCGGCGCTCGTCGCGAAGTTGATGGCGAGTCGTTCCAACCTGAGGATGCCAGCTTAGTCGCGAGAATCGTGCAGCATTCGCTGAAGAATCTTCGGGGCCGCTGGAGAATGCTCCCCAATGGAGATGCTGGCAGACTGAGTTTTGATTCCATGTCACTTGCCTACCAGCAGTTCCGCGAGTTCGCCACGGACGTCGAGCAGCCGCTTGTAATCGAGCAACGCGGCAGGCATTGTTCTCAGTCCGCGAGCCCATCGTCGAGCCGTTTCGGGATCTTCCAGAACTTGCCGCAAGGACATGTTTTCGATACGGATTCCGAACACGATGCCGCCAGTCTCGGGAAGCCGAAACAGGATCTGATGCTCCCGCCGCAGCCAGACCCGCCCCGGATCAAGAGGAAGATTCATCTCCGGCAAGGGCTGCTGGGGGTGATGATTTCTCTCGGAACTGGCCTTCGAAGACCAGTTCGAACGCACCCATCCCTCCCCTGCCTTGAGCGCCAGCATCAACCGATAGACCCGTTCCCCTAAAACGGCATTCATTCCCGGAACCACCTCGTGCACCTCCGCGATCGAGAGTCCCAGCTTCTCCGGGAGACTCCAGGACGACGGAAAGCAGACGCAACCCCCAACCGTGATCGGACGATTCTGCTCGTC
>JANRLN010000241.1:0-1691 GCA_033762515.1 Planctomycetaceae bacterium | reverse complement strand
CGGTTTGGGCTGGATGGCGGTGAGCTTCATCTTACGCGTGGACTCGCCTGACTTCAGCAGCAGGGCTTTCTTCTCGATGGCGATCTGGACTTTGCTGCCGTAGGGGAGCCGCAGCATCGATTTGCGGCTCACGGATTCCTTCCCGATGTAGAGCTTGTCGGCGGACTCGAACTCGAATTCGCAGTGGACGACATGGATCGGCATCCCCCCGCCGCGCCCGCTCTCGCCCCGGGTCGCTATGCCGGAGCCAAGGTCCACTTCGCAGTCCATGGCTTCGATGGTGGCGCCGAACCATTGGGGCTGATCTTTGGCTTGGGCTGACGCGATCAGGACCGCGGCTAGCAGAAAGATCCGCATTTGCCTCGACCATAACAGGCGTCGTGGGCTGGCGCAAGTTTCGTTCCGAATCGGCACAAACGCACGGGTCTGGCGTGGTCTGGCGTTCGCGGTAGGGATGGCCGTCGCCGGCCACCCCCCGCACAGATCCGAGCTCGCCCCGTTAGAGCACTCGGCTCTTGCCTTGGATTCTGGCGTCGAACCGCACGCTGGGAATCGGATGTACCACCTTCGAGATCGGTAGCCACCGGTCGAGGATCGGCTGCATCCACTTCCAGTTCGGCCGGCGCTTGTCGCTGCGGCGGCGTAACGTCTGCCACCACATGCGCCCCACCGCGTGCCGGAACCGCCCGAGCGTCCCCAGGTTCCCCGGTCGCCGAAATCGGCTCGTGCATCCTCCGCCTCAGTTCCAGCTTGATTTCCGCCAGTTTCTTCCGCTTTCGTTTGCCGTCCGTAATCCGCACCACGATGAACCCGCCCTCCCCGACTTCCGCGCATACATGCCGCAAGCCCAGAAAGGTGAATGTCTCCGGCTTCCCCACTCCACGCCGTTTCCGTTTCACCCGCGCAAACCGCCCGAACTCGATCAGCCTTGTCTTGTCCTCGTTTAACTCCAGTCCGAATTTCGCCAGCCGTTCCTTCAACTCCTCAAGAAACCGCTGCGCCGTCTCCCACTGCTGGAACCCGATGATGGCATCGTCTGCGTAGCGCACCACAATCACGTCGCCCGCCGCCGACTTCCGCCACTTGTCTACCCACTGGTCGAATACGTAGTGCAGATACACGTTCGCTAAAAGCGGCGAAATCACCGCCCCTTGCGCAGTGCCCTCCTCCGTCGTCGACCATTCGCCGTCTTCGATTACTCCCGCCTTCAGCCATTTCCGGATCAGGCGCAGCACTCGCCGATCAGCGATGCGGTGCTCGATGAACCGCTCCAGCCAGCCTTGCGACACTCGGTCGAAATACTTTCGGATATCGATGTCGAGCACCCAGTTCACCTTCCTCCGTTGCAGCCCAACATTCAGCGCATCCAGCGCCATATGCTGGTGCCGTCCCCGGCGAAATCCGTACGAGAACCCTTTGAAGTCGACCTCGTAAATCTCATTGAGGATCGTCACCACCGCGTGTTGGACAATTTTGTCCTCCAGCGCCGCGATGCCCAACGGGCGTTGACTCCCGTCGGCCTTCGGGATCCAGGTCCTGCGCGACGCCATCGCCCGGTACGCGCCCCGGTGCACCCGGCCGTGCAGGTCGCTGAGCTTCTCCGCCGCGCCGGTTGCATACTCCCGCCACCTCACCCCATCCACGCCCGGCGCCGCATCCCGCTTTAACGCGTAGAAGCTTCGCCGCAGCAT
>JANRLN010000240.1:0-3816 GCA_033762515.1 Planctomycetaceae bacterium | reverse complement strand
GGTGACGACATACTCGTTGGCGCCGATTCCGTCGAACGGCGGCATTTCATAGTCGGGGAGCTTGTCGGCCGAACGTCCTTGTTTGACGGGGACGCGCGAACCATTCTCGGCGTAGTCGGGGAGGGCGAGGCCCCAGCCGCTGTGGCTGTAACCGACGACCGCCCCCTGTTTCTGACCCCATTCAAGCACCGGCTGCGTCCAACTGGGCCAGTCTTCGAGAACCATGGTGCCTGGATAGTCGTCTTCGCTCAACCGCAAAAGACACAGGTGTCCGGCGTGGGACGACGGGAACCCGGAGACCTCGACGTCGTACCGCATCAGATTCTGCGGGCGGGACAATGCCGACGTTTTCCCTTCAAAGTAGCGCTTCTGGGTGTACCAGCAGGGACCCCAACTGAGGACGCAGCCGACGTTCAAATCTTCGCCGAGGATGTGCCGCAGCATGTCGCTGGGACCCACCCCTTCGGTGGGACTGTCGTAGTGGGCGCAACCGGCCGCGTGGACGTGGTGATCGCCGGAGAACCAATGCCGTCCGGCGGCGTAGATCCAGCGTTCCAGAACGAACTCGGCCCGCTGGCTGACTCCATCGGCACGGACGGTCAATGACTGTGTCCTGGTGACGTACTCCGGTCCGCGCGAGACGGACACCGTGTACTCTCCCGGCGGCAGGATGATCGATTCGCCGTCAGCTCGGTAGACCTGATCGTGGAAGAAGAAATCGGGGGCCAGCCGTCGCGCCGGGTTTGGATAGACGCGGCCCAGTTTGTCTCGGAAGACGAAGGCCGCTGTCGCGGGTTCGCCGTTCCAATCGCGGATGCTGAGGGCCACTTCCACCGCGGGCACGCAGTCAAACAGAATCGGCGCCGCATTGCGGAACCCGATGTCTTGCGTCCCCTGACCGACGTTGAAGCCCAGCGAGGCTTCGCGGCGGCCGACGTCGCGCGTGTACAACTGCAGAATGCGGTACTCCAATTGCAGCCCCGAGAGGGTGGGCTTGAGGGGTTGCTGGCCAAAGTCGACGGCGTCGAGGAAGCGATTGGGGACGTCCGCCGGAGTGACCAGTTTCTCATCCGTCGACGGCCGATTCCGGGGGCCTTTGCCGCGCTGGTAGAGGGGGTCGAGATTCGGGCTCTCCACTTTCAGCGGAGCTGTGACGCCGGCTTCGTTGGCGACTTTGACGAGAAATGTTCGCCAGCCCTGCTGGACCAGTTCTTTTTTCGCCGGGCCTTCGATGACCGATACGCGGCTCTCGGGGTTGATCGTCACCGCCGCGAGACACAACGGATCCAAGACGGCCTGAATCCGGACCGCGCACTCCACGGGGTCGGCCAATTTGAGGGCCGCATCCAGTTGGCTGTGATCAGCCGGAGTGAGGGGCGCTCCGACGTAATCCAGCGCCTGCACCAGACGCTCCGTTGCAGCGACGAGGGGTTGCCGTTCGACCGTCGTGACTTTGGGCCACGCCGTATCGGCCGCAGAGACGAGGCCCGCGAAGGGGGTTGTGACCGCGAGGATCAGTAGCCCACGGAGCGAGGTGGTCAGCATCGGTCAATCCTTGCGGCAGTCAGGTGGCAAACAGCGACGGGAATCGACGTCGCATTGTCGGGCGTTGATGCGTGAAGTGCAAGATGCCGGTGGCCGCAAGCTGGGCCGAACCGGTCAAAGCCGGGCCACGAAATGAAACACAGATGTCACACCGATGGAGGGGCTGAACCCCAGGGAGGGTTCATGTCTTCTCTACTGCGTTGCGATCCGTCTCCGCCTTGATCCGTTCTCCATCGGTGTTCGATCCGTGGCTCGATCGTTCTCCTGGTGAACCGCCGGCTTGTACGCGACAGGTCCCCGCTGCTCGGTTAGAATCCAGGGATGGCTGGCAACTCATTTGGACAGGCGTTTCGGATCACCACGGCGGGCGAAAGTCACGGGCCGGGGAATGTGGTCATTATCGACGGCGTTCCCCCCGGAATTCCGCTGTCGGTCGACGATCTTCAGGGGGATCTGAACCGTCGCCGACCGGGCCAGAGCCACATCGTCACGCAACGGCAGGAAGGGGACGTTCCCGAAATCCTCTCCGGCGTCTTCGACGGCAAGACCACCGGCACGAGTCTGGCGATTTTGATCCGCAATGAAGACCAGCGGAGCAAAGATTACAGCAACATCCAGGACGTCTACCGCCCGGGTCACGCCGACTACACTTTTGACGCCAAATACGGCTTCCGCGATTACCGTGGAGGCGGACGGAGCAGTGCTCGCGAAACAACCGTTCGCGTCGCCGCCGGTGTGGTCGCCAAGAAGCTCCTCGAAGCGGCCTGCGGCGGTCGGGTGATCGGCTACGTCTGCCAGGTCGGCGACATTCGGGCCAACATTGCTGACCCCGCCGCTGTGACTTTGGACCAGGTCGAAAGACTCTCGGGCGGCGAACCCAACATTGTCCGCTGTCCCGATCCGGTCGTAGCGGCGCAGATGGTCGAATTGATCGAAGCCGTCCGCAAGGAGGGTGACTCCATCGGCGGCGCGGCGGAAATTGTCGCCAGCAATATTCCGGCGGGACTCGGCGAACCGGTGTTCGATAAACTGAAGGCGGACCTTGCGAAAGCCCTGTTCAGCCTCCCGGCGGTCCTGGGCGTCGAATACGGCATCGGCTTCGGCTGCGTGACGATGCGCGGCAGCCAGCACAACGACTACTTCCAGCCCGATCCCCAACACCCGCGTGGAAATCAACCGGGGATTACCACCGCCACCAACCGCCACGGCGGAATGCTCGGCGGCATCTCCAGCGGACTCCCCATCGTCCTGCGGGCGGCCGTCAAACCGACCAGCAGCCTCCCGCTGGAGCAACCCACGGTGAACCGCGCCGGCGAACCGACCACCGTCCGCACCAAAGGCCGCCACGACCCCTGCCTGCTGCCGAGATTCATCCCCATGGCGGAAGCCATGGTCGCGATCGTGATTGCCGATCATTATCTGCGGTGGCGGGGGCAATGCGGCGGGTAGTTCGTGGTCCGTAGTCCGTAGTCCGTTGTCCGTAGCGGAGGACAACGGAAGACTGACGACGTCTGTCTCTTGCCACTAACCACGGACCACTAACCACGGACCACGGACCACGGACAAAATGCCCTTCCACCGCCATCACCTCACGCTGCCGCCGTATCGCCGCGGCTTCCACATCATCACGCAGCGTGTGGTCGACGCGGTTCCCGAGTTGTCGCAGATCGGCATCGGCTGGCTGCATGTTTTCATCCAGCACACATCGGCGTCGCTGTCGATCAACGAGAACGCCGATCCCGATGTTCCGGTCGACATGGAGTCGTCATTCAACGCCCTCGTCCCCGAGAGTTTCCCGTACCAGCACACCTGCGAAGGCCCGGACGACATGCCGGCCCACGTGAAGAGCTCGCTGCTGGGCAGTTCGCTCATGATCCCTGTTGAGAACGGCCGGCTGCTGTTAGGAACCTGGCAGGGAATCTACCTCTGCGAACACCGCAACCACGGCGGGTCCCGGTCGCTGATTCTGACGCTGCAGGGGGAGTAGGGGGCGTAGGGGCCCAATATTGTTCGGCACGCTTTTTGCGCAGTGGAGGGTAACGGTTATGGTTCCTCTGGGCGATGGACCGCATGGCAGCCAGGCGCGCGAAGAGAACCGAGATTGATCCGCTGATCCTGCAGGGAGCAGGGATACTGAGACGGGTGTTTCCGCTCTTGGCCGTGCTGGCCGAGTCGGGGACGGCGCGGGACAAGGCCGGCAATCGTCGGCTGCGGTTCAGTCAGTATGCGGCGTTGGTGCTGGTGGGGTTGTTCAATCCCGTTCTGCAATCG
>JANRLN010000239.1:0-4741 GCA_033762515.1 Planctomycetaceae bacterium | reverse complement strand
TGCCGAAGGACTGACAATTGCGTGGGGCGAAACCCCGCGAGGGGGCCGAGGTCGCGGCGGCCGCAGGGTCAGAGCGATCTGGAGGAAAGCGGCCTGCGGATCGGCGACCGCGATGGCCGGAAGCTGTTGAACGCGCGGGTCTTGGGCGTCCTGTTCCGAAACGACAACGGCCGACGCCTTGGCCCCACTCAGTCGAGCAAGCTGACGCCGGTCGAGGACAAAAGTGATCTGTCCTGGTTGGGCCGCCTCAATGGCCGCCGCGCCGGTAATGATGGTCTCAGCGTCACCCCGCACGACGCCGCCGACGCGCTCCGCCAGCGCACCAAGCGTAAAGCTCATTCGGGAGTCCCTTCCCTGTAGTCAGTATGCGGCGACTGCCAGCGCCCCTGCCAGGCAGCCCTCACGCTGCGAGAGAAACCTTCGTGGTTCTCCCGACACGCAAAGTAGGTTTGTAGCGGAAACTGCCGGTCGAGAGCAAGACGGGGGTTGTGCGCAAACGTACACAATCCCGGTCGGCAGAAGCCGAGTGATGCGACACTCCACGAACTCGGAATTTGTCGATCTCGGTCGGTGCTTAGTGATTCAAAATGAACTCATTCGAGTTCAGAAGAGCCCAGAAGACATCCTGCAGTCCACGCACCGGGTCACGGCCGCCGGCCTTGGTGTAGGCTGCATTCAGGGCCTGAAGTTCGGCGGGACCCGGTCGACGGGCGAGGGCGGTGAGGTAGAGGACTTCGATCCGACCCGCAACGGTTTTGGGCGAGGGAAGTTTTGTCCCGCCACGTTTGGCGGTCTTGGCGTTCATTAGTGCCGGCACTCGGGCTTCAAAGACCGACCGCAAGAATCCTCCCGGTTCGCCGCTGATGGCGCTGCGGACGAGTTCGCCGTTCATCAGCGTCAGGGCTTGAGGAACCGTGCCGTTAAAGGTGTCGGCTTCGTCGTTCTCATCCGTGCCGAACAATAGCACGAACTGCTGCAGCCATTCGTCCCGTTTGGCCTGCGACTGATCAAAGTTACGACCCGCGGTGTGCGCCTGGGTGGCAATCAGCATCGAATCGTACAACTGCTCGGCCGTGAAGGGCTTGACGTAGCGACGGGAAAACAGGGGAACGCCCCCCGCCGCCGGGTCGTCGCTCGCATTTTCCGGGGCGGCGGCGCTGGTCAATTGATAGGCATTCGATGCGGTGATCCAGCGAATCAGCTTCTTAAGGTCATGACCGTTTTCCCGGAACCGGGCCGCAAGATAGTCGAGCAGTTCCGGATGCGACGGCGGGTTGTGCGGTCCCATGTCGTCGATCGGGCGGGTGAAACCTTGCCCGAGGAAATGTCCCCACAGGCGGTTAACGATGGCCCGCGACAGGTAGGGTTTTGCGGGATCAATAATGATCGCCGCCAGCTGATGACGCGGCCCGGCGATCGACTCCGATGGTGGTGTGCCGTCTACAAACTGGCGGACGACGGCTTCCATCGTGCCCGAACGTTTCTCGAAGAAGACGACGTCCTGCGTCAGGTCGTCGGAAAGATAGATCGTTTGCCGCCCGTTGACGTTTTGTCTCCGGGTGCCCTGAAAGAAGGCGTTCAGTCCCCAGAACTGCGACTGCTTCCAGTCATTAAACGGATGATTGTGACACTGCGTACATTGCACCTGCGTTCCCAGAAAGAGCCGCGCGGTGATGGCGGTCGCCGGGACGGCATTTTCATTGAGATGGCTGGCCATGAAGCCGATGGCCCCCAGCTCATCGGAGCTCCCCGTGGCAGAAATTAGATCATGAACCAGGAGGTCGTAAGGCAGATTCCGGGCGAACGCCGCATTGAGCCAGCGATCCAAGGCGTTTCGCGCTCCCTGGTTCTGCCGATTCCCTCGCCCAACCAGCAGATTGCCCCAGATCGTCGACCAGTTGCGGGTGTAGTCAGGATCGGCCAACAAGGCATCGATCAGCGCATCCCGTTTGCGCGGGCTTTCGTCGACCAGAAATGGAATCAGCGTTTCGAGCGATGGAATGTGCCCCACGATGTCCAGGGAGGCACGTCGGGCGAACTCCCCGTCCTCCGCCAGGGGGGATGGCGCGACTTCATTGTCTTTCCATCCTTGCTGCAGCTGCCGGTTGATTTCGGCAATGATCTCGCCATCGGACTGGGCCGATGCCGCGTGCGGCAGGAGTGTTGCAGTGACCGCCAATGCGAACAGAATTCGAGGCATATCCGACCTCGCAAAAGATAGGCCGACGCGGAGAATGGGCTGACCGCTTCATAATATCGCCTGAGCGCCCCGTTGCGACCTGCGATCGACAGAAATGTGGTTTCTCTGAGGCGCAGATGGACCGCGGAGCTAAACTCAGGAGCAAATCCCTCGATCGTTTCTGAGGTCACTTGATGGCGACATCCTTGAGCGAGGATGCAATGACGATTTGGTCGGCCGGGGTGGCGGCAGTGGACTCCGCCCGGCTGGTGCAGGAACACGTACGCCGTCGCGGCCAGGATTTGGAGATCGGCGGCGGAACGTTTCCACTGTCGCAGCTGGATCGCATCGTCGTTGTGGGCGGTGGGAAGGCTGGTGCGGGGATGGCAGCCGGCCTCGAACAGGCCTTGGGCGCGGATTTGGTTGAGCAGCGACTCAGCGGATGGCTCAACGTGCCTGCGGATTGCGTCCGCACCCTGCACAAGATCCACCTGCATGCGGGACGCCCGGCAGGCGTGAACGAACCCACGGCAGAGGGCGTCTCGGGAACCGAACGCATCCTGGAACTGGTCTCAACGTTGGCGCCGCGGGATCTGTGCATCGTTCTGTTGTCCGGGGGGGGAAGTGCGCTACTGCCGGCGCCGGTGGATGGAATCACGCTTGCGGACAAGCAAGTCGTCACTCGGCAATTGATGGAGGTCGGGGCGACGATTGACGAGTTGAACGCGGTCCGAAGCTGCTTGTCGCGTTTCAAGGGCGGGGGCCTGCTGAGGGCCATGTCTGGAGGTCGCGGGATCGGTCTGATCATTTCCGACGTCATCGGCGACCCGTTGACCGTGATCGCGTCCGGTCCCACAGTCGATGCCGCGCCGAGCGCCGCCGCTGCACTTCGGATCCTGCAGAACTTCGTTCGTCCCGAAGCCGTTCCGGCCAATGTGCTTCAGGTGCTGCGTCTGCAGGGGGAGTCGGTTGCAGGAATACATCCAGGTGTGCGACCAGACTTTCGGAACGTCATCGTCGGCAACAATCAGACAGCGGTCATTGCGGCCGCGCGACAGGCAGAGAAGCTGGGTTACAGCTTAGCGAGGCAGTCCACTGACGAACGGGGGATCGCGCGCGACGTGGGCCAGGCGTTGGCCGATGAACTGCTGGCTTGGCGCCATCGCCCGGCCCCGGGCCGTGGGTGGTGCCTGATCAGCGGCGGGGAACCGGTGGTTCAACTCGTAGCGACATCCCAGCCTCGCAGAGGTGGTCGCAACCAGGAACTCGTTCTCGCGGCAGCGGAGCGGCTGTGGAGTCACGATCTCAACGGGATCACCATTCTCTCGGGCGGCACCGACGGGGAGGACGGACCGACTGACGCCGCCGGTGCATTTTTTGATGCTCAAGTGCGACAGGTCGCGACGGAACAGGGACTGAACCCCCAGCCGTTTCTGGCGATCAACAACTCATATCCCTTTTTCGACGCCGCCGGCGGACTGCTCAGGACCGGCCCAACGCACACCAATGTCATGGATCTGCGCGTCGCGCTCGTCAATCCGCGATAGCATTGGGGCGATCCCTTCACTCCTCCCGAAACCCCGCTGGCAACGTCCGACGGCGAGACTCTGCCGCGCGAACAGGTCCAGGCGAGAAGGAGTCCAGATCATACTGCGACTCAATCAACTCGCATCGACTCCCTGACTTCGGGTCGTGTTCGGCGGCGGAGCGATTCGAAAGGATCCGCACGACATCCAACTCGAATCACGTCGCGAACGCTCTCCCGCGTCTTCCCCTGTCGCAGTGCGGCGTGAACAGGCTGGGAACTTTACTTCTTGACCGCACGGCGGAACCCGGCGTCCACGAATCGCACCTCTGAGCGATTCGACGAGCGGTCCAGCAGGGAACATCCCCGAACTCGTCGATTCGTGAAATGCGTAAAAAGCCGCCGATTGGAGCAGCGGAAACCGGAGGGAGAACCGGGCAGCCGGAGTGAACTACTTCGATGGTCCGTCCAACGGCACGTACCAGAGATTGCGATACTCGACGGGCTGGCCGGCATTCTGCAGAACCAGGCCAGACTTGATGTCGGAGTCCTGGAGCGGAGCGTCTTCGGTAGGCTTCCTCAAGGGCACACGGTCATGGATCAGCGTGCCATTGAGAAACACCGTCACTTCGGCGGATCGCGTCATTGTTCCGTCCGCGTCGAACCTGGCGACGGTCGCCGTGATGTCGAAGGCCTGCCACTCTCCCGGAGGCAATGCGGCGGTGTCGCTGGCGGCCTTCTGTCCAAAGATGGCGCCCAGGGACTCGACATCGACAAACTCCTTCGCACCTTCCGTGGGACGTGGAAAGCCAAAGCTGTCCAGAATCTGCAGTTCATAAAGCCCCCACAAGAACACACCGCCGCGGCCGCGCTCTTCCTCGCGTTTTTCGGGGAGGTAAGGGGTGCGAAACTCAAGGTGAATTTGCACATCTCCGAAGTTGGCTTTCGTCGCCAGATGGCCCCCCTTCGGCCGTTCGATCGTTGGCGCTGCCAGCACCCCATCGATCAGTTTCCACTCTGGAGGTCGACCTCCCAAC
>JANRLN010000238.1:0-4916 GCA_033762515.1 Planctomycetaceae bacterium | reverse complement strand
CCGCTCATCACGCGGAGCGTGATGGCTACTTTGGGCGGGCGTCGGGCTTAGTCCGTGAGACTCACGCGTTACTGCGACAGGCGCCACAATCGTGACGTGACGCGGTCGCCGATGCGGTGGTGCGGGATCGAGGGACACCGTTGCAGTTGGGCACTGAGTTCTTCGATCGAATCGGTGATGACCAGACGGTCGAAGTCGGATTCGTCAATGGTTCCCTCCGCCACCATCGTCTCGCGCAGAAAATCGAACAGCGGCTGCCAGTATTCGCGGCCCACGAAAATCAGCGGGAAGTCGATGATCTTCCCGGTCTGGACCAGCGTCGCCGCCTCAAACGCTTCGTCCAGGGTGCCAAAGCCGCCGGGAAAAATGACGAACGCCTGCGAGTACTTGATGAGCATCACCTTGCGCACGAAGAAATAGTGGAAGGTGACCAGCTTGTCGATGTAGGGATTGGCGTCCTGTTCTTTGGGGAGCACGATGTTGCAACCGACCGACTTCCCTTTCACGTCGCGGGCGCCGCGGTTGGCGGCCTCCATGATTCCCGGGCCGCCCCCGGTCATGACGACGAATCCCAGCTTCGCGATTGCCCGTCCGGCCTCACGGGCCAGTTGGTAGTAGCGATGCGTTTCCTCGAATCGGGCCGAGCCGAAGACGGTGACGCAGGGGCCGAGAAAGTGCAGCGCACGAAAGCCGCGGATGAACTCGATGCAGATCCGCACAACGCGGAGGAATTCGTTCGTGCGGGAACGCGGGCCGGCCAGGAGCCGACGATCCCCTTCCAATTGTCGCGGCAGGGCGGGGGGGATTCGGCGCCGGGCGGGCGGCTCTTCACGATGCGTGGTCGTCATAAGTTCCAGGTTCGGAAAGAAGTGTTTCGTCGGCAATTTGACAGGGCAGGCGGAGTCTGCCGGGGCATGGTATCGCAAGTGGTCGCGCGGCGACCATCGCAGCTGCCGTCTGCCGTCAAGCAAGGACCACTGGGCGACTCGGCTATCATCCTCGTTGTCTTGAGGTCGATACCTTCCAGCAAGAGCCCGACGCGTGTCGCAAATTCCCTACGGCGTACATTGGTTCCGTCGCGATCTGCGCGTCGCCGGGAATCCCGCACTGCAGTGGAATTGGAAACAGCACCGCGGTCGGGTTCTGGGACTCTTTGCGTTCGATCGCAAGTTCCTGAGTCGGCCCGACTTTTCGCACAATCGGTTCGCGTTCTTCCTGCAGACTCTGAAGGTCCTCCGTGACGAATTGAGATCCGTCGGCGGCGACCTTCTGGTTCTGGATGTCGGCCCCGAACACGCCTTTCAACAACTGTTCGCCGCACTCGAGGCCCGGCAACTGGCCCGTCCGGCGGCGGTCTCCTTCAATCGGGACTACGAGCCGTTCGCGCGTGAACGAGACGGGCGGATATCGACCTGGTTGCCGCAGACCTTCGGCGTCGCCGTGCACACTGAACGGGACCACGTCCTGATTGAACCCGACGAGCTGACGCGCGACGGCGCCCCCGGCGCGCTTTACCAGGTCTATTCTCCCTTTGCGAAGCGCTGGTTTGATCGATTGGCGACGGACGATGTTCGGCAGCGCATCGAATCCCAGAAGAAGGCGCTCGCCTATCTCGACGATCGAAGATCGGGCAAGGTTGACGGCGGACTGTTCTCGCTCACCTGGTCGGCGTTGTTCGGCGGGACTTGTCCGGTCGAAGACCACCTCGATGCGTCCATTGCCGCCAATTCCGCTCACGTGACCGTGCCGATTCCCCCGGCGGGAAGTCTTGCAGCGCTCGAACGGTTGCGGGAATTTCGGCGGCGCAGCCTGAAGGACTACAAAGACCGGCGCGACTATCCCTCCGTCGATGCGACGTCGAGGCTTTCCATCTATTTCAAAAACGGTTCGATCACTCCGGCCATGGTCCTGGCCGAGACCGGCTTGGAGCATTCCGAGTTCAAAAATAAGGACGGCCCCACCCATTTCGTGAAAGAAATCGCCTGGCGGGAGTTCTATTATCACGTCCTCCACCACCGTCCTGAGGTCGAGCATTCCGCCTTCCTGGAACGCTATCGCGATCTGCCGTGGGAGAACCGCGAGGACTGGTTTGAAGCCTGGAAACAAGGGCTGACGGGGTTTCCCATCGTGGACGCCGGGATGCGGCAACTGCTCACGACAGGCTGGATGCACAACCGCGTGCGGATGATCGTCGCCTCGTTCCTCACAAAGGATCTGCTCATCGACTGGAAATGGGGCGAGCGCTGGTTCATGGAGCAACTTCTGGACGGCGACCTGGCCCCCAACAATGGAGGCTGGCAGTGGGCGGCCTCAACCGGATGCGACCCGCAACCTTACTTCCGCATTTTTAACCCCAAGTTGCAGAGCGAAAAATTCGACGGGGACGGGGACTACATTCGCGAATTCGTGCCGGAGCTGCGGGAAGTGAATTCGCGGGCGATCCATGAGCCGTACGCCCACGGATACGTCGGCGCCTATCCCGCCCCGATCGTGGAGCATTCCGTGCAGCGCGACAAGGCATTATCGCTCTATCGGATCGAAAGTGGTGACGGCGATCAACACTCGGAAGCCCAGGGATAGCGATCCCTGGGCTTCTCACCCGCGGTGCAATTGCGTCAAGAACCTGTCGGCAATCCTCCGGTGTTCATCGAGCCGGGCCCCCAGGCGATCGAGTTGACCGGTCATGACGGCCATTCGCGGATTCTTTTCGAAGAACGCCCGGTGCTTGTCGATGAATCGCCAGTACAGTGCGTCCCAGATCGCGCACCAGTCTCCTTTTTTGAAGTCGCTCATCTTCAGGACATACGCCGACCCGCTGATATAGGGTTTGGTCGTGATGCGGCCGCCGTCGGCGTGCTGACTCATGCCGTACACGTTCGGCACCATCACCCAGTCGTACGCGTCGATGAACATTTCCATGAACCAGCGATAGACGTCGTCCGGGTGAATTTCGCAGAGGACCATGAAGTTCCCCAGGATCATCAGTCGCTCGATGTGATGACAATAGGCGTGCTTCCAGACGCGACGAATCACCCGATCAACCGGTGCGACGCCCGTTGATCCGTCATAAAAACTGGAGGGCAACTGACGTTCAAACCCCCAGAAATTGCGGGTCCGCTGCTGTCGCCCCACGGCGCAATAGACCAGCCGCATGTACTCCCGCCATCCGATGACCTGTCGGAGGAATCCCTCGAGGGCGTTCAACGGCACACGATCCTGGAACGTGAGCGCCGCGTCGACGACCTGCTGCGGAGCCAGGAGCCCAATGTTGAGCATCGGCGTCAGCACCGCATGGAACAGAAAGGTCTCCTGCGAACTGATCGCGTCCTCAAAATCGCCGAACAGGCCGAAGCGGTGCTCCAGAAAATCTTGCAGCCAGTCCTGAGCCGCGGAATGCGTCGTCGGATACGCGAACGGGTGGTCCTCCCCGGGTGCGTCGGGAAAGTCGCGTCGAATCGATTCTCGCGCTGCCAGAACAAAGGCATCTTCGGCCGGCGGCCGCACCTGCGGAATGGCAATTCCCTTGGGCAATTTTTTCCGGTTCTCGACATCAAAGCTCCACTTGCCGCCGACCGGCCCCCCTTGATCGGTTAGCAGCACGTGCATTCGTCGCCGTTGCTCGATGTAGAAGTCCGTGAAGTAGAACTTCTTCCGCGCGGCGCTGTGGTGTTCGATGATCGATCGTGCCGTGAGGAAGTTGGGGTCGTCGAGAAATTCGTACGGGAGTCCCGCCGTCCGCAGGCCTTCCGTCAGGCGTTGCCGCAGCCAGTCGTCGCAAGGATCGACGCAGCGAACATGAGAGACGCCGAGTTGTTTCAACCGGTCTGCGATTCCCTCGGTGGTCGTCAGTTCGGCCGAATGGACATAGTCGACCCGCAGGCCGGATCGCCTCAGTTCCTCCGCGTAGTGCTGCATCGACGCCCGGTGGAGGATCAGCTTCTGCCTGTGGAAAGCGTACTGTCGGAACATCAGGGGTTCCTCGACCAGGACAGCGATTTCCGACTGCAGGATCGCCGGATTCCGGCGGTACAGCTGGTGGGGATATACGAGGGCGGCGATGGTCACGGCGCAGTTCCGCCAGGTTCCAGTTCTCAACAACGACGCAGGGGGATCCTAGGCGTCCTGTCAGCCGGGAGGCACGCTCCGAGTTGCATTCCGACTCGGGAGACCGTCAGATAGGCCGCAAAATCGGGGACACCGGAAAAGGAAGCTGGAATGGTGGCTGCGTGGTGCATCGGAGCAAGTCTCGTCTGGGCGGCGGATCCGCAGTTCATCGAACCCAACGCCCAGGCCGGCCAGTCGCTGGCGGTGCGGATTGACGGCGGCGCGCTCGTCCACACCGGACAGATGTTGCCCTGGGGTTCAGCGACCACTCCCACTCCACCCGGGGAGCAGGTGTTTCAGGCGTTTTCGAAGTTGCGGGATGCGCTCAAAGTCGCCGACGCCGAGTTGTCGGACGTCGTGAAGTTGAACGTTTACGTCAGTCATCCCTCGGTGACGCCGCTCGTCGAACAGGAATTGAGGTCCCGCTTTCGTGCGCCATCGCTGCCTGCGGTCAGTTTTGTCCAAACCCGGCTCCCGGATCCGGCGGCGATGGTGGCCCTGGATGCCGTGGCGCGCACCCGCCGGGACGACGTTGCCTCGGTCGTACTGCTCGAGTCCACCGAGAAGGGACAACCGGCCCCGGCGGCGATCCTCCCCGGCGGCGGCGTGATCTACATCTCGGGCCAGGCCGAAAAAGGTGACGGTTCATTGGCGAGTGCGACCCGGGAAACGATGGCGGGACTCTTCAAGACGCTCGAGTTCCTGGGCTCAAAGCCAGACCATGTGGTGCAAATCAAGGCCTTCCTGACCCCTATGTCCGACGCAGCGGCGGCCCTCAAAGAGTTGCGCGGGGCATTCGGCGCGGCCGCCCG
>JANRLN010000237.1:0-3279 GCA_033762515.1 Planctomycetaceae bacterium | reverse complement strand
GCATGGTGCGCACTGCTGGAGTGTACGCAAGGGCAGTTGTGGGGGCAAGTGCATTTCCGCAGTCGCCTATTCCCCAGGGCATCGGCGGGCCGGAGTCCGTTCCTGCGTCGAAGCGCGTCGACAAGCGGCGGGATGAGCCGGGGTTTCAAAAAATGGAGGGTCCGTGGTCCACTTCTTGTGCAATGCCGGGTGAGGCTTGCGGACTCGGCGTCACCCTACGGCTCGGCAGGCCGACGCAGCATCAGCAGGATGTCGAGTTGGTCGGCTGCCGAGGCGGCGGCCCAGTTGTCGCGGTGTTCCCGGTAACGCTCGGAGGGGATGATCCCGTTGCGGAAGGAGATCTGGCGGACGGCGATCAGGGCTCCCGCCCGCGTTCCCAGTCGGCAATGGTACTTCATCCAGGGAGACGACAACTGCCGCTGGAACGGCAGGCCGTAGGGGCGAACATCCGGCGGAAGCTGAAGTTCATGACGTTCCCAGAGACTGCACGTGAGGGGACTGGGAAGCGGATGGTCCCGCTCGACCGCCGCCAGGGCGCCGGAGACGTTGAGCGTCCAGCCCCAGGGCATCCGCGCCACCCACACATTCTTGGTGCGCCGCGCCCAGTGTCGCAGCGTCAGGGTGTAAGTGGCCTTCACGGGTTGGCTGAGGTCTTCCAGATGGGGCATCTGGAGTTCGCTCACTTCCGCGCCGGGAATCGCTTCGCTCACATCGCGCTGCCAGTACTTCAATCGATCTTCGGCGGGAGCGTCCAAGAGAGCCATGCGGAATTCGGCGGCGATTTCGCCACTGATCTCGGCTTCCACGCGTGCGATGTAGTCCCCCTCGGGAGTGAGCGTGCCGCGAAAGAGACGCCGAATCGCGTGTTCCCGAGTCCGCGCGGGGGGCGTGGTGACCATCTCGGGCTCCGAGGAGCCAAGCAGGAGAGCCTGCGTCCCCTGGACGTTGCGGGGCAGTTCTCCCAGGCCAAAGGGTCCCGCGGCCGGATCGATCCAGACGTCGCGGCCGTCGACTTCGGTTTTGACGATGGCATGGTTGAACCGCAGTGACGGGAGATAGGGGGTGCGTCCGTCGTCCGCCGTCACCACCACCGCCATCCGGGCCGGGAGCGAGATTTCTTTGAGCAACTGGATCAGCAGGGCCGACTTGTCTTTGCAGTCTCCGCGCAGTTCTTCCAGGATGTCGCTCGGTTCGCGCACCTGATGACTGCTCATGTCGGCCGGCGGCCGCCCGTAGCGAATCTCGCGGGCGACATGGCCGTGGACGGCGATCAGTTTTTCCCGGGGCGACTGCTGGGGCTGCGTCAATCGCTGCACCAGGCTGCGGACCGGTTCCCCGCTGGACGTCTTGGGAGAGAGCTCTTTCGCGAGATGCCGATGAATCGGCCGCCATGAGGGAACCGTGCTGAAGTCGATCCAGGGGAGAAAGTCGCGCGAGTGGGGCATCAGGTCGCCGGGGATGCCGGGAATGTCGGTCAGGTCCCACTGATGAACCTGATAGTCTCCCTGCTGGCGGACGACCGGGTCGGCGGCGCCGTGATGCTGCGTGATGGTCGTCACGAACGGTTTCGCCGCGGCGATCGTGAGCCGGCGACGTCGACACGGGGGACCGGTTTGCAGCAGGAACTGGCCCCACATCGCGGGGCCGAAGTCGCTGACGCGAAAGTGATCGGACTGCTCTTCCAGTTCGACGACGACGCCCGGCTGCAGGGGTTTGAAGTTGAGCTGGAGATAGTGGTTGCCCGCCTGATCGCTCTGGTGATGCACTTTCTGCTTCCGCCGCGAGCCGTCCGGGTGATAGAGCCAGGCCTGGCGAAACGTGGTGCGCGACTGGCGGACGTTGAACCAGCGCTGCAACTGATCCCAGTTCGCCAGCGTCTGGTTGCTCCAGGGAGCGACGACCAGATGCAGCCGGAACGAGTAGGTGCCGTCGCGATGCAGCACGTACAAATGGTCTTCGAGGAGCAGGAACTCGCCGTAGGGAGAGACTTCTTCGGTGGCGGGGAGCTGCGCGCGCAAGGGGGCGGCGTCGATCGGCACGGCCAGTTCCTGCAGCGGCCGATGCCAGTTCATCCACGTCCGCCAGAGACGCGATCGGGGTCGAGGCAAATCTTCGGCTGACACGCGGCGATCCTCAACAACGAATTTGGGGAACGCGGCGCGTTGCTGCCGCCTGTATTGCGGCGGAGTGGATTCGTTCCCTCGGTCGATTCCTCGAACGGACAGACTAGCGTTTCGGTCCAGAGAGGTGGAGGGTGTCGACAGGTTCGCGGAGAGACTTCAAACACGTGCTTGTGATGCCAGAAGCGAGGATTGGTCGATCGATGTGTGATCGGGATCCAATTGCTGTGTCGAAATCGCCGATTGATGAATGCCTGTCGTGAGATCGCCCGGCAGAGTCTGGCGGATTTTCCCGGGGAACAGTCCTGTCTGGATCGGTCAGGGAGCCGACCAATCTTCGATAACGAGCGAATCGATGTTTGAAAAGTGCTTGGCGTTATGGGTTACCAACGTCAGACCGTAGACCAACGCCGTAGCGGCGATAAGCATGTCGGCGACGGCCAATGGCTGACCGCGGTCGAATGACTTGGCACGGATTTGTCCCGCCCGCTCTGCGACGTGAATATCGACAGGCAAGACCTGGGTGGCGTCCAGGAATCGCAGGAACTGTCGATGCCACTTGGCAGCAGCATTTTGGCGAAGCGTCCAAGTGAGGATTTCCGAGACCGTCACGACAGAGATGCTGAGGGATTTTGCCTGGCGTACGAGCTGTGGGCTGACGACGGAGGATCCACGTAGATGCAGTGAACAGATGTCTGTGTCGAGCAGATACCCGTTCATGGGGTTTCGTCCGTTGCCATAAATATGTCACGTTCCGGAGATCCGCGACCGCGGTAAGTCTCTTCAAGCCAGCGATCAAGTTCCACCGGATCGGCATCACTCCAACTTCCGGCCGATTCAAGAATCGCCGCTGCGGCCGACGACTCGTAACGCGTTGCCGTCTCGGAAGGGCAACCCACGAGCGTGACTTCCACCCGAAATCCATCCGGCAGTCCGGAGTCCGCATCCAGCTCGATCCGGCGACCGTGGACGATCCCGCTGATGCGCGTCATCGCGAACTCTCCTCTATGGCCAGTCATACTCGACGAAACTGGACATGCGGCATCGCACGCCTCTTTCATTTAGCCCTTAGCCCTCAGCCCGCCAGAAACCCTTCCAGCCGATCCAACCCTTGTCTCAACAGGTCGATGTTGGTGGCGAACGACAGTCGCACGTAGCC
>JANRLN010000236.1:0-4219 GCA_033762515.1 Planctomycetaceae bacterium | reverse complement strand
GGGATAGCCATCCCTGGGCTTCGTAGAGTGCTCCGTGCCGTCTGATCACAAAGGACGCCCCATGCCCGTGGATTTGGCACTGTCTCGTCGTGACTTCCTCGCTGCCTCTTCGGTCGCCGCACTCGCTTCAGGGGGTGCCATTGCACCTGCGGCGGCGGCCGCTACAGAACCAGCGAAACCGACCAAGCCCCTGCGCATCGCTGCCATCAACTCGGTCTACTGGCTGCGATCACACGCCTACCACATCTGCGGGCGGATGATTCACGGCTTCACCTGGAATGGGTTCCATCATCAGCCCCATGTCCAGCTCGTGCGGATGTACAACCACCAGCAGCCGAAAAACGACATCGGCCCCCAGATCTGCCGGAAGCATGGCGTCGAACTCTGCTCTTCGGTCAAGGCGGCTCTCGGGGGCGACAATGCGCTCGACGTCGACGCCGTCCTGATCATCGTCGAACATGGCGACTACCCGGCGAATGATCGCGACCAGGTCCTCTATCCCCGTTTCGAGATGTTCCAGGAGGTGGTCGACGTCTTTCAGAAATCCGGCCGCTGCGTGCCGGTGTTCGTGGACAAACACCTGTCGTACGACTTCAAAAAAGCGGCGCAGATGGTGCAGACCTCTCGCGCGATGGGCTTCGGCCTGATGGCGGGGTCATCGCTGCCGGTGACGTGGCGTGTTCCGGAGATCGAGCCGCCCGTCAACACTCCCTTCACCGAGGGACTCGTCACGTACGGGTTTGACCGTGGAGCCATCGATATCTATCTCTTCCACGCCCTCGAATCGCTGCAGGTTTTCATGGAGCGCCGTAACGGAGGCGAGACCGGCGTGAAGAGCGTGCAGATGCTCCGAGGGGATGCCGTCTGGCAGGCCGCACAAGAGGGCCGCTGGTCGTGGTCGCTGATGGAAGCGGCGCTGAAAAACTGCCAGAGTTTGAACGTGGGCAGCGTGCGCGACAATGTGACAGATCCTCTCGCGGTCCTCGTCGAGTACAACGACGGCACCAAGGGGACGGTTCTCAACTTGATCGAGCAAACCTCGGAATTCGGCTTCGCCGGCAAGGTCGCTGGTCGCGACGATCCGGTCGCCTGCTGCCTCTATCTGCCGACGCCTCCCGCGGCGAACTTCTTCAATCCGCTGACATACCACATCGAACAGTTCTTCCACCGCGGCACACCGTCGTATCCCGTCGAACGCACGCTGCTGACCAGTACGATGTGCGACTTCGCCCTGCGGTCGCTGCATGCCGGTCAGGAAGCTGTCGCCGACGCCGCTCTCGACGTCCGTTATGCGGCCCCGGCATCGACCGGATTCGCGCGCGGTTCCTGGACCAACCATCTCCAGTAGACGAAGAACAATGAGCATGCACATTCCCACGATTGCCGATGTCCGTGCCGCGGAAGATGTGATCAACGCGCACATGTCGCCGCCGCCGCTGATTCGCTCGTATGCGCTGGAGCAGGCGCTCCGTCTGCCGCCGTCGCGACGAGTGTGGATCAAGGATTACGGCTGGACCCCGTCCGGGTCGTTCAAGCTGCTGGGGGCGCTCAACTGGATGGCCCATCACGCCGAAGAAGTCGGCACGCGGCCCGTGGCGGCCCATTCCTCAGGCAACTTTGCCGGCGGGATTGCGTACGCCGGGATGCGCTTCGGCAAGCGGGTCATCGTCGTCATGCCCGACACCGCCCCCCAGGTGAAATTCGAAAAGACGAAATCGTTCGGGGCGGATGTCCGCACCTACAACATCGCCCGCGATCACGAAACGGGGGAGCGGGACAAGCTCACTCATCAGATCGCCGAAGTCGAAGGGGCGATCCAGGCGTCCCCTTACGACGATCCGTATGTCATCGCGGGCAACGGCGTCGGGGCGCTCGAGGTCGTACGCGACTTGCAGCGGGCGCATCGTCGCATCTCGCATTTCCTCTGCCCCGTCAGCGGCGGCGGCCTGATGGCGGGCCAGGCCCTTGCCATCGCCGACGGCTTTCCCGATGCGGAAATCATCGGGGTCGAACCCGCCGGCGCCGATGATTTCCGGCAGTCTCTTGCGGCTGGTCAGCGGGTGCGAATCGATCGTCCGGCCAGCATCTGCGACGGGCTTCTCTCCTATGATGTCGGCGAATACAACTGGCCGATCCTGAAGCAGCACGTCCGCCGGGCTGTCGCCGTTCCTGACCTCTTGATTCAACAGACGATGCGTTGGATGTACGAACGCCACGGGCTCCGCACCGAACCTTCTGGGGTGATCGCCATCGCCGCCGCCTTCAGCGGCGAAATCGATTTCCGCGAAGGAGACGGCGACGTCGTCTTCGTTCTCAGCGGCCGCAACGTCGACGAGACGTCATTCCGGAAGTGGATCGACGTGGAACCGATTTCCCTGAAGTGACCAAACCCGGCGGCATGAAACTGGTTGCATCACCGGGCGTTGCATCACCGGGCGTTGCATCAGCGCGAATTTGCAGCCCGCTGCTTCCAAATCTCAGCCATCACCCGTGGGGGCGACATCGGGAGTTCGTGCATCTGGACGCCGATTGCGTTGGTGATTGCATTGGCGATGGCGGCGGGCGGGGGGCAGATGGGGACTTCGCCGACGCCGCGGACGCCGTAAGGGTGCGACGGGTCGGGGACTTCCACAAGAATGGCGTCAATCATCGGGACGTCGTAACAGGTGGGCATGCGATAGTCGAGGAACGTGGCGTTCCGCATGGATCCCTGGTCGTCGTACCAGTATTCCTCGTTGAGCGCCCAGCCGATCCCCTGAACCGCTCCCCCCTGGATTTGGCCTTCGACATAGCTGGGGTGGATCGCGGTGCCGCAGTCTTGAGCCGCGGTGTAACGCAGGATTTGAACCTTCCCCGTCTCGGGATCGACTTCCACATCGACGCAATGGGTTCCAAAGGCGCCCCCCTGCGCTTCCTTGCCCGAGGTTCCCTGCCCGATGACGGGCCCGCCCAATTCGTGGAGTTCCGCGGCAAGCTCCTGGAAGCTGAGCCGTTTGCCCTCGGGGCCGCTCACGCCGCCGTCGATGTAGGTCACCAGGTGCGGGGGGACGTCCCACAAGAGGGCGGCACGGTCGATGAGTTGGCGCTGAATGTCCTTCGCGGCGTTGACCGCGGCGATGCCCGTTGAAAAGGTCACACGGCTGCCGCCGGTGACGTCGGTGTAGCCGATGCTGTCGGTATCCACGACCGACGGGTGAATGGATTCGACGGGAATCCCCAGAGTTTCCGCGAACTGCATGGCGATCGAGGTGCGGGTGCCGCCGATATCGGGAGACCCTTCGACGAGAGCCACATGGCCGTCGAGAGCGACGGTCGCAGTGACGGAAGACTTCAGGCCGACGTTGAACCAGAATCCAGTGGCGATTCCGCGACCGCGATACGGACCGCCGAGGGGCGACTTGTAGTGCTCGCTTTCCCGGATGGCCTGCACCGTTTCGGCCATGCCGATCCGGGAGTACTTGGGCCCGTCAACCCGGCGCGTCCCTTCGACGGCGGCATTTTTCATGCGGAAATCCGCCGGGTCCATTTTCAGGTTCTGGGCGACCTCATCGATGACGGTTTCGATGGCAAAGGCCGCATTGGTCGATCCGGGGGCTCGGTAGGCGTTTGTTCGCGGCTTGTTGGTGCAGACGTCGTAGCCTTCGACTCGAGCGTTGGGGAAGTCGTAACACGAAAAGATGCACATACATCCGGGGCCGATGGGGGAACCGGGATAGGCCCCTGCTTCGTAGGCGAGGTATGCATCACCGGCGACGATCTTGCCTTCCTTGGTGGCCCCGACTTTCACTCGGATGTACGACGCCGGCGTCGGCCCGGTGGCTTCGAGAACGGCCGTTCGATCCATCACCAACTGAACCGGCCGACCGGACAGTTGCGACAACTTGGCTGCCACGGGGGGCAGATAGACCGAGATTTTCCCGCCGAAGCCGCCGCCGATTTCCATCGGCACGACCTTAACGTCGGAGACGGGAATCCGCAGCAGTTCGGCAGTTTGTTGACGGGCCGTGAACGAGCCTTGGGTGCTCATCCAGACGGTCACTTTGCCGTCGGCGTTGTAGAGCGCCGTGGCGTTGTGGGGTTCGATGTAACCCTGGTGCACTGTCGCCGTACGGAACTCCCGTTCAACGACAACATCGGCCTGGGCGAAGCCGGAAGAAAGGTCCCCCTTTTCAAAGAGAATGCGGCTCGCCACGTTGGTCGGCTGATCGGCGCTGCCCGG
>JANRLN010000235.1:0-7037 GCA_033762515.1 Planctomycetaceae bacterium | reverse complement strand
GGTCATCCCCGCCGGATGCGACTATCACCTCGACGACATCGAACTCGATCTGTTCCTCTTCTGGCCTCGCGCCTCGGCGATCCACGCCAACCAGAGCCACTTTCACGAGGCGCTCGGGTTCTTCGTGTATTGGTGCCGCGGGGAGCTCTGAACCCACGCGGAAGCGGGCGCACGCATGGGGGTCAGTGGTCAGTGGTCAGTGGTCAGTGGTCAGTGGTCAGTAGTCAGTAGTCAGTAGTCAGTAGTCCGGAAAACTTTGGGCTGATCCTTGCCGCCGGCGCCCCTCGTCAACACGTCGCGCGAACGCGACAACGCCCGCGCAAAGTAGCCATCACGCTCCGCGTGATGAGCAGAACGTCCACGGGGCGCGGATGACACGACTGTCGCCCGTGTCTTGAATGCGTATTACGCGGCAGCGTCTCCAACACGCCCACTGCGCTCCGCACGTCACGCGGAGCGTGACGGCTCCATTGAAGCAGCGACCCGTGGCCTAAAGTAGGGTGACGCCGAGTCTTCGAGGCTCACCGCTGCTGCCAAGGCGTGGCGATTCCCATCCAACGGGGTGAGCCTTGCGGACTCGGCGTCACCCTACGAAATGCGCGGCTCCGCCGGGCGCCACTCGTCAACGCGGCGACGCCCGCCCAAAGTAGCCATCACGCTCCGCGTGATGAGCGGAGTGTCAACGAGACGCGGATGACACGACAGTCGCCCGCGTCTTGCCAGCATCAGGCCCGCGCTACGCGCATAGCGCTTCGGCGACTCGAACGCTTCCCCCGCGCCCGCTCGTCACGCGGAGCGTGACGGCTACTTTCCGGAACCCTGCGTCAAAACCCTCGGTGCGACAATCTCCACATTTCTGAGAAAATTTCCGATTTTCCTCTTGACGACCACGCCTACCAGAGCGACCCTGAACTTAACGCTTGACCACTGGTCGTTTGTATGCGTCCGCCGTACCCGCCTGTCACAAGCCACTGACAACGGACCACGGACCACGGACGTCCAAAAACAGACACCCGGCAGTCAGGCAGCAAACAAGAGAGGCGCGCTGGCCAGCAGAACGACGGCATCGAAAACGTCGGGAAATACTTCGTATGCGTCTCCCGGGTCGATCAGGCCCCAGTCGCGAGGGACAGTGCCCGTGGCTGTCTTTGGGGTCGCCGTAACAGGCGGCTCCGTATTACCGGTAAGCATCGCACAAAATCTGGGCAGAGTGGCGGCATGGCTTCATGACCGCCGCCTGATCAGGGACCCGGCGGTTGGTCGCCCGGGGAGTTGCACCGCTGTCGGGCGGCGCTCCCCGGCGCTGATTGTTGGTGAAGTGGACAGTGGACAGTGGACAGTGGACAGTGGGCAGTGGACGGTGGACAGCAAAGGCGGAAGGACAGAGGAGGCAAGCAGGAAGAACAAACCCGCGTGGGGACAGCCCAAAGACGCAAATAGCCAAACGAAAGCGGCCATCCGCTTCCGGCTCTCGACTCTCGACTCTTGGCTCTTGGCCCTTAGCTCTTGACTCTTGGCCCTCAGCCCTTAGCCCTCCGCCCTCACAGCCAAGGGTCAGCGCTGACGGTGCGTACGAACCAGACTCCCCCAACATCGGTGCGCACGCTAGACTGGACTCTTGTGCAAGGCTCGTCCTTCCCCACCGTTGAGATTTGGCTGACGGATGCCCCCCCTGCCCGATGATCTGCTGCAGCATGTGTCGACCTGGTCGACTCCGGTCATCGCCGGGGTGGGACTGTTGCATTTTCTGGCGTTCCTATGGCTCAGCGGCTGGGCGCGCCGCGATTTGCGGCGGCTGGCAGGCGACTTCGATTCCTTCACGCGCGATCTGAAGCATCGCAGCCTCTTCGAGCGGGGAGCGAACCTCACTGATCAGCTCGACGCGTTTCTCGCGGACGTCAAGGAAGTCCTCGACGATCCGCAGCGCAGCTCCGAGCGGCAGGCGCTGCATCAGCGGATGAAAATCCTCGACGAGGAACGGCGTTATCTGCAGTCGCAGAAATTCGACACCTGTTACAACGTCTGCCGGACGATGATCGAAGCCTATCCCCTCGCTGGAACGCTGGGGACGATCCTCGCCATCGGCGCCGCACTGCAAACGTCGTCCGAGGATCAGACGGTGCGCGTCGCCACGATTATCAATTACTTCGGCGACGCCATCTGGTCGACATTCGCGGGACTGATGGGAGCGATCTGCCTGATGTTCGTCAACAGCCTCGTCGAACCCCGTTTTCGGCGCCTGAGTGAAAGCCGAGGACAAGTTCGCGAGATGGTGGCCCGGGTGAAGCGCGAGCTGTCGTTCGGCGTGCGGGGAGCCGATGCGCCATGATCGGACCGCGCAAGCTGACGATGCAGCTCACGCCGCTGATTGATCTGCTGCTGATCGTGATGTTCGCGCAGTTCCTGGAAGTGGAATCGGCGGTGCTGCGTGAGACGACGCAGTTGGAATCGAGCCGCGATTTGCTGTCGTCGCAGCTCGACGAGGCGCTGCGGCAGATTCTGGCGCTGCGCGAGCGGATGGCGGAACTGCAGGACGAGGTCCACGTCGCCGAAACGCGCTCCGTCGACGCCGAACGTTTTCGGGTGCAGCGCGACCTGATTGGCGAAATGGTTGCAGAGATGTTCCGCGTGCCCGAGGCCGCGGTGAATCAGTTGCTGCAGCAGCGCAACGCCGCGGGACCCGGTCCATCGGCGGCGGATATGGCCCAGTTGCGGACGCGGCTCAAAGCGCTGGCGGGCAATTCCCCCGAGCGCGTGGTCGATCACCTGCTGGCGTTCGGCGAAATGCGCAAGCGGATCGATCTGTGGGAGCTCTACCTCAGCGACACCGGCGCCCTGGTGCTCACCGTCGGCGAGAAAAAATTTCCGCTGCGCGCAGAGTCGACCGAAGATATCGTCGCCCGGATCTTCGAGGCCTATAAGACGCTGCCGGAATCGAAGAGCATGGTGCTGATTCTCTTCACGTACGGCGACGCGAAATTCAAGCCCTTGAAGGCGACGCTCGACAGCCTTCCCCGAGTGCTGGAACAAATCCGCCTCGACGCGGGACAGCGATCTCGGTTTGAATACGCCGTCCTGGGATTTCGACCCGCAGGGAAGCTGTAACTCTCCGGCACAGAGGGCGCTGCGAATGATGAAGCAGATGAAATACGTCATCGGCGGAGCGCTGATCCTGGGAATCGCCGCCGGAGTCTGGCTGGGCGACCTCTTCAAGGGGGTCGGCGCCGGCAACGGGGTGGGGATCGGGCAGTCGGGCTGGAGCGGACCCGGCACGAACGAATCAGGACCTGCGGTCGACCTGGGCGTGAGCGCGGAGACGGCTGCGGGAGCAGCACCCGTGACGCTGCGCGTGGTCATTAAGGACCGCAGCTACTGTCTGCGGAGCGGAGACAGCGAGACCCCGATCGATCTGGAGGCGCTCGTGGCGATGGTGCAGTCCGCCACCGGCGACGACGACGGCATCAAGCTGCGGATCTACAAAACCGAAACCGCCCGCGTTTCCGCCGAGATGCAACTGCGCGACCTGCTCAAAAACGCCGACGTCGCCGAATCGTCGATCTTCACGAGCCAGGAAATCGCCGAATAAGAGCGCTTGGCCAGCGCCTCGCGGCCAAGTCGTTTATCCTGCGAGTCGCTCTTCCCACGCGAGCTCTGGCTCCATGCGGTCGCGCGCCGGCAGCCAGACTGGTTCCACGCCGTGCTGCTGGAACATCTGCGCGAAGTGCAGATGGCTAGTGAAGACCAGCACTTGCTGGCCATCCTGCACGAAGTCGAGCAATGTGCGGACGGCCGCTTCGGAACGCTCCTGATCGAAGTTGACGGTGACGTCGTCGAGGACCATCGGCAGCTCGATCCCCTGCCGCGCAAAGGCCCGCACCATCGCCAGCCGGATCGCCAGGAAGAGCTGCTCGCGGGTGCCGCCGGAGAGCTGCTCCGCCGGACGGGGCGTGCCGTTCTCCTCATCGACGAACAGCTGCCGCCGGCCGAGTTGCGTCCACAAACGGTGGTACTTGCCGAGCGTCAGACTTTCGAGGAACGGGATCGCCGCGGCGAGCATCTCGGGTTGATGGGCCTGTTCGAACATCGCGCCCACGAGATCCAGCGTCTCGTTGGAGACCGCCGTGGCGTACCAGTCTTCCCAGGCGTCGTGCAGCCGTTCCTGCGTCTGCTGCAGTTCAAAGCGCGTCCGGCTGGCGCTGCGATCGGTCGAGAGGGCCTTCAGCTCCTGTTTAATGGTCCCCAGTTGCTCGAAGAGTTCCTGGAGCTGGTTTTCGGCATCTCCGGCTTCACGGGTGATGCGGCGGATGGCGTCGGTGTTGCTTTCCGCATGGAACCGCGCCAGGTCCTCTTCGACAATGGCCAGTTCCGGTTCCGTCCGGGTGATGGCTTCCAGATCGCGCTGCCCCTGCTCCAGCAGCACGACCACTTGCTGACGCCGCTGGAACTGCTGCAGCTTGCGTTCCAGGTCGGCCCGATCGGTGGCGTTCGCCTGTTGCAGCAGCGCCGCGACCTGCTGCTGCAGCTGATCGACGCGCTTCTGAAAGTCCTCGACTTCAGCGCGACGCGTCTTGCGGTCTTTCAGCAACCGTTTGTATTCCTGCCGGCTGTGGATCCAGGCCCGCAGTTCCCCTTCCCACCGCTCGATCGCCTGGAACGGCTGCTGGTAATCGATATTCTCGGCCCGCATGCGGCGGCCGAGGTCTTCCACCTTCATGCGGAACCGTTCCCAGTCTTCGCGCAGACCACGCAGTTCATGTCGGGCGTCGAACCCGCGGCGGCGCAGCTCGCGGGCGGTCGTCACCGCCTGCCATTGCGCGAACGCAACGTTGATATCCACCACTTCGTCATAACCCAGCGACTTCAGCGTGTCGCACCAGGTCTTGCGAGCCAGGGCCAGTTCCCGCTGGTAGCCCTGCATGTTGCCGCGGATCCTGCTCAGCGTTTTGCGAATGTCGAGGATCCGCTGATACTCGTTCTGGGCCACTTCCAACTGCGCCAGGCGATCGGCGGCCAACGAGATGAGTCGACCGTCGGTGGCGTCGATCGACTTCCGGGGATCGGCCGCCTGCGGATCGCGCAGTCCGTGGGCTTCGATCAGCTCGTGCACACGGCGTTCCATCTCATGCCGCTGGCTGTCGTACCGACTGCGCTGTTCCCGCAGCGTCGCGACCTGATCCTGCATCTCGTTTTCAAACTGCAGCTTGAGCGCCCAGGTGGTTCCCCCCGCCGTCAGGGCCAGAACCACGTAGATCAAGCCGACCAGCCAACCGGTCGAAATACTCGCCGAGAGTCCGGCGACAAACAGTCCGATCCCGGCCAGCACAAAGAAGGCCAGCAGCACCCACACCCAATCAGGGAGACCCAGCCGCTCGCGCATCCGCTCGATCTGCTGGTCGATCGACTCGGCGCGATGCCGCAGCTCCTGCACCTGCAGTTGGAGTCGGCCGAGCTCGGTCAACTTCGTCAGCCGGCCCTTCGCCAGTTCCAGCGGCTGTTCCAGCGACTCCCCGTCGACGCCCAGATGCATCAATTCGGTGCGGAGGGCCATTTCGCGATCGCGGCAGGCGGTGCTTAAGCGGCGATACTTGCGCTGGCGACGACTGGTGCGCGTGCGGACCTGTTGAAATTGAATCGCCGCGTTGACGAAGCGGCCGTGCCCCTCGGGAGTATCGACCAGCGCATCGAGCCGGGCCAGCGTCCACTTGGGACCGATTTTCGAAACCTGGAGATGCAGTTCGCGGTCATGCTCCGCCGCACGACTTTCGAGATCGAGCATGTGCTGGCGGATGTCGTCCCATTGCGCACGTTGATCGCTGAGCGCACGGATCGAACCGGCGAATCGACGGATGCTGTCGTCGCCGACGCTCGCCTGCAACTGCTTGTTGATCTCGCGCAGTTCGCGCTGCAGGTCGTCACGCGTGCGCAAGGCGGCGTCGCGATCGGCTTCCAGGCGGTCCAGCCGACCTAATCCATCCGTCGGGAAGCTCCGCAGGTCGGGAATCGCCGCGAGTTCCCGCTTCAGTTCGCGAACCCGCAGCCAGGGTGCATGGATCTTGGCGAGGTATTGATGGGCGCGGAGTTGGGTCTGCAGCTCGGAATGCCGCGACTTGAGTCCATTGATCTTGCGCTCCGACTCGCCGCGCTGCCGGACGAGCGTGCGATAGCGTTCGCGCTGCGGGCGAAACCCGTTGACCTGTTGCGTGAGTTCGCGATGCCGATCGTGCAGGTCGCCGACAACCCCCCGATGCCCATCCCTGGGCCACAAGCGATCGAGTTCGCGTTCGATCCTCCGCGGCAGGTCCATCAGGATCTGCCCCTGCGGGCCCAGGGTCATGCCGTACAAATGGCGGGCGACTTCGTCTTCCGTGAGGGTCGCGAATTCCTGCAGCTCCGGCAAACCGACGGCGAAGACCGACTGAAACAGCTTTTCGTCGGTGCCCGAGAGAACTTCGTCGAGCACACGGCGGGGGGACTGGCTGGAATCGAGACCAGTGATGCTGACCAACCCGGCGTCGTCGCCGCGCGAACTGCGATGCACCTGGTAGCTGTGCTCGCGATGTTTCAACCGCAGCGAACCGCTCATCGGTTCCGCACGCTTGTTTCGGCGGGTGTGGTGCGGATCTTCGGTCGGGAAGCCGTACAGGACCCCTCGGATGAACCGCAGCAGCGTCGTCTTGCCCGCCTCGTTGGGGCCGTAGATCACGCTCAAACCATGCGGATGCAGCGTCTGGGAGAAATTTCTCCAGGCGCCGAAGCGTTCGATGTCGATTCCATCAATTCTCATTGAGCTGGCTCCACGGTTGAGAGTTGAGGGTTGAGGGTTGAGAGTTAGAAATTCCCGCATCCATAGCGAACTTCCTGCTCTCAACTCTCAACTCTCAACCCTCAACCCCTCTTCCTAGGCTCCGGCGAACCACTTGCGGGCGTATTTGCGGGCACGTTGTTTCACGGCTTGCGGGTCGAGGAGGGCCAGCCAGCGCTCCCAGGGGGCGGACGGCGTGGCCTGCTGTGGACGCAGTTCTTCGGCGAGGGCCCGC
>JANRLN010000234.1:0-6337 GCA_033762515.1 Planctomycetaceae bacterium | reverse complement strand
TTCTCCGCCGCGAAGAATCGCGACAACCCCGTGTTGCGCGAAGCCTGGAAGCCCATCTTCGACAAACATCGCGTGGACCTCGTGCTGCAGGGGCATGATCACACGTATGCCCGGTCGGGGCTCGTCGGCACTCAGAACACTGACACCGGCGTCACCGGTCAGGACGGCTCGGGTACCGTCTATGTCGTGTCAGTCAGCGGCCCGAAGATGTATCCCCTGGGCGGTGCGACGCGCGCCGAGTTCCGCCGGGTCGCGGAAGACACGCAACTCTTTCAGGTGATCAGTATCGACGGCGACGAATTGCGTTATCAGGCCAAGACCGCCGCCGGACGGCTCTACGACGGTTTTACGCTCCGCAAGCGGGAAAACGCAGCAAACGAGCTGATCGAACAGGCCCCGGAAACGCCGGCCCGGCTGCGCGGGCAACCGTAGGGACGCGGGCAGCATCCATCCGCAGCGCGGATCCTCGAAACATATCGTTGGCGTGAAGTCGCGCGATGCAGCTTCTGCGTGCGGATTCACACTGTGCAACACGACCGCTCATCACGCGGAGCGTGATGGCTACTGTGGCCATCACGCTCCGCGTGATGAGCGGTCGTGAGCAGGCGTCCCCAGCCTCCGAGTGCATTTGCGGCTGGGAGAGTCCGCTACTTTGCCGGCGCCAGGTAGTCGAAGACCAGCACCTTTTCGCGGCGGTTCTTGACAACCTGCACGTAGGCGTCGTGGGCAGGGTGCTTGAGATACGTCGCCAGCCCGGCTTCATCGCGGAACGTCACCTGAAATCCATACGTGAAGCCATCTGATTTTCCTTCCTGGCTGATGTTCGGGCCATGTTCAAAGCCGATGATCGTGTCGATCTGCGACGGCAGCCTGCAGAACGTGTCGATCACTTCCTGAACTTCCGCGGGCGGAACATCGTCCTTGAACTTGTAGAGCACCAGATGCCGCAGCACGCGGGGTGACTCCTCTTTGGCGATCGAGCTGGAAAAGACGAATCCCAGGGTCAACAGAGCACCGGCGACGAGACCGAACAGGGCGCGCATGAGGAGACCTCGGTGTAGGGGAAGCCAAGAGACGAACGCGAATGGCGATACCGCACGCGGCTAGATCATATCGAGCTTGCGATGGGATCGCTGCGGTGGACGGCTGCATTGGGCGCAGACCCCGTCAACCTCCAGGCGATGGCCGGCCATGCGGAACCCGTGGTCCGCGGCAATCTTTTCCAGCACTTCCGCGATGGCTTCGTTCGTGAACTCGATCATGTCGCCGCACTTGCGGCAGATGAGATGGTCGTGAGCGGGGTAGCCATAGTCGTGCTCGTAGACTTCCCGGTCGTTGCTGCGGGCCACTTTGCGCAGGAGCCCCGCTTCCACCAGCAGGTTCAACGTGCGATAGATCGTCGAGCGGCTGGCTCGACTGCGGGGACCGTTCTGCCGAGAGAGGCTCCCCACCCACTGCTCGGCGTCAAAATGGTCGTGCGTCGAGTAGACGGCCTCGACGATGGCTTCCCGCTCCGGGGTCAGCCGCATTTTCTTCGTCGTCAGGAACTCACGAAACTTCCCGACCGGCGAGACGGAATCATCAATGGTTCCGAGATTGCTCACGACCGGCTCCGGCGCCTTCCTACTCGTTGTCCAGGTCGGCACTCAGGGAATCGAACATCCGCGACAACGCCGCTTCCAGCTTCTCGTCAGTATCATAGGTGCCATTGGCGATGGCTTCCTTGATCCGGGCAAGACGCTCGGCGCGGACATCGGGATTCTGGCTGAGCTGGTCCAACATTTTCCCCGCGCTGGAGATCTCCAGCTGGTCGCGCGGCAATTGCGTCGCTTTGACTTGCGGGTCACGCGCTGCCGGCGCGCCGCTCGTCGGGCGGATCGGCACTGCCCCCGAGACCGAACCTACACCACGGACGTCCATGTCACCCCTCCCCTCCTGGACGGGACCGAGTCCCGCGGCTGCGGCCGCAGGCCGCAACGGAACTCCGCCAAGGGTGACATGATAGTCGACGACTGCAAAGCGATTCAATCGGGCCTGTGAACCGGTCGGTTGCATGATTTTCCCTTGCGTGGTTGACGCGTGGACAGATCGACACCGCGTGAGGGTCGATCCGCCGCAGGGAACTTCATGATCCCGAACGGGCGGCGCCGAACCTTGCCATCATTCGCAAGTCGCAACACGACAATACGTTGTGTTGCATTTCGGCGTTCGGCGAACACATTCGCCACAGAGTGTATCGGCAGCCGGAAGGCGGAAGTTTCAAATTTTCGGGGAGAATGTCGGCCCCGGCACGAAATCTGTTACCTCGGCCCCCGCGATCGACCACATCGTTTCCGGGAAACTGCGCATGGGAATCGACAGTCGGGTTCCGGTGACTCGCATTCAACCAGTGACGGACTGTCGCACGACGGTCATGGTCGCTCCCTGACGTTCCGCCACGACCGCGCGGGCTGCGGCCACGCGCCGTGCGCATTCGTCAGGATGGGTGAGCAGGCGAAGCACCATTTGCGGATAGCGGGCGACCTCTTCGGGCCGATCCATGTCGAACAGCCAGTCTCCCAGTCCGATGTCGCGCCACATGATCCCCTTGCTCGTCTGTTCGGCGAAGCGGCCCACGATCGCGGGAATCCCATGGCCGATGCACATGATGGGACTGTGCATTTCGAGTCCGAACAGGCCGGCCGACCGGCGATAGGTGCTCAGCGCCTCGTCCGTCAGCCAGAAGTTTTCCCGCCAGACGACGTTTTGTCGAACGTCTTCGGAAAGTTTGTCGACGATGTGCTCCTTGCCGACCTGCATCTGCGTCATGTCTTCGGGACAAACCAGAACCTTGCAGCCCGTCTGCTGCACGACGGCACTGATCGCCGCTCTCAAAGGGGCATGATCTTGCTCCGCCATTTCCGTGTTGCGGCGGTCTTTCTCGGCGTCAAGCGCGCGTCCTGACTTGATCAGCCAATACGGCGTGTAACGCAAGCGGGGAATGCAGCACAGGAAGCGTTTCGGCTCCAGACCATGCTGCTGCAGAAAGGTCTCGGCCGCGGCGTCGTTCTTCAAATCACAGGCGAATGCACCATCCGGCCCAAATTCCATGACGGGTGAAGAGACTCCCTCGTCTTTCGCCTTGGCGAGCGAAACGGAATCCCGAAAAAAAACGAATTGGGCCTTCGACAGCAGATCCCGCTGAGATTCCGGTGCGCCCGAATAGGTGATGCCGTAAACACCGAACGGCTTACCGGTATGCTTCACAAATGCAGCGACGTCCTTCGCCGCCACGAACGACGCGCCCGACCCATGCAGCAGAAAATCGGTGCTCGCCACTGCGGCGCCAAGGGCTGCAGTGGTTGCGCGGCCGTCGTCGTTGATCGACCCTTTCACGATTTGCAGCTTGGGAAACCGACCATGTTCCATGGCGGCCACCTCTTCCGACAAATCGCCCGACGCCCACAGCACGACCTCAGCTTCGGGCAGGAATCGTTCCAGGAGCGCGAGTACGCCCGGCGTATGGGCGATGTCCCCGATGTTGACGACCTGCCACGACGAACGCAGGAGAATCCGCGGCCGACGAGCGTCGGCCGCTCGCAGTCGACCGGCAAGGGCGGCGGAAATCAGTGTGCCAAGAAAATCGCGACGAGCCAGCATGGAAGGTTCCGTTCCCGGTGTCAGTTTCCCCCGGCAGTATGACTGTCGTCGGGTCCTGCCGGCAATGGGGACCGGCATTTCTGGAAGGCGGGAAGTTCAGGGGGGAGGAAGAGGGTTTGGCTCGTGCGGAGATCGCGTCATCCTGATACGCTGAAGTGAACGGGTCGCAAAGCGCCGTCTGGGCGTCGACCCGTGATTACGAGATCAGGAGGTCCGCCATGTCCGCCACCGGTTCGTCATCGGGAACATTTGATCGACTGCGTTTGGAACTCGATCGCTGGTTCGAAGCGGCACGCGTGGCCGGGGAGCGGACGTTGGACGCCGTCGGACTGGCCTCCGAGTCGCGACCGATGCCCCCTGCGACGGACGTCATCGAGACTGAGACCGACGTTCATCTGCTGGTGGACCTCCCCGGGGTGTCGGCGGACGCGGTCGACCTGTCGCTCACGGGGCAGGTGCTGATGCTGAAGGCGATTCGCCTGCCGTCGCCGCTGCTGACCGACGCGGCGACGATTCATCTCCGCGAGCGGCTGACGACTTCGTTTGAACGGGCGATCCCGTTGCCGGTGCAGGTGGACGCGGATTCGGTTCGGGCGGTCGTTCGCGACGGACAATTGCACGTCACGCTGAAGAAGAGCCACTTCGCCCAGGCGCGGCAGATTCCGATTCAACGGGGCGGCGACATGGGAAGTCCGCCGCCGGCGCTCTGAAGGGGGGCTCTACGCCCTTGCCGTCGCAGCGAGGGGGGCGGCGAATTCAGCGTCGTCGGAGTGAACGCCAGGCTGCTGAGAGTGCGCCGATTGTGACGCCGAAGATCAGCCCGCCGGCATGGGCGTAATTGGCGATCAGACCCGGCATCAAAAGGCAGACGACGAACCAGACGAGAATCGACTGGGTGGTTCTCGCCGAGACGCCGAGTCCGTCATCGGGATCGAGTTTGCCCTTGACCCACAAGTAGCCAAACACGCCGAAGACGACGCCGGAAAGTCCCAGAAAGCGCGGGCCCGCGCCCCAGAATTGCAGGGCGTTCGAAAACGCCGCGATTACCAGCGTCATCAAACACAGCTTCAGTGATCCTTTGCGCTGTTCGATCGGGTAGGCCAGCTGCCACCAGGAGAGCAGGTTGAAGAAGATGTGGAACAGGCCGCCATGCATGATGGCGGGGGTGAAAAGCCGCCACCATTCGCCCTCTTGAATCTCGCGCCAGGTGTCGTCGGTCGAGATAAAGAGTCGTGATTGCAGGTTGCGTTCGTCTCCCATCACGTTGATGACGTAGAACGTGAAGATGCAAAGGATCATGATCCCCAGGGTGACCGCTCCCTGCTGGCTGTCGCCCTGGCTCCATTTCCGCGACATCTGCACGGTGTTTTGTCGGGCGGCCTTTCGCTTGGCCACAGCTTCGCGGATCACCGCATCGGCCTGGGCGCGGGCGGCCCGATACTGTTCGTGATCCGGGTCCGCGAGAAAGGCCGCCAGATCCGCCTTGGCCGCCGGGACGTGGTCATCGTCGTGCACCCAGACGGCGGAACCCTGCTCGTCGTCGTCCAGCGAGCATTTCACCCCGCGGGCGATCAGGAAGTCCTGAAAGCGCTCGGCATGATCACGTCGCGGAATTGTCCCAATCTGGCGCATCACCTCTCCGCAGAAATCGCGAGGCCGTACGCCGTCTATGGTGGCGTCAATCGCGGTGTTTCACCAGTCGACCGTGAATGACCAGTGCCAGCAGCAGCACCACACCCAGCAGGAACGGACGCAGCAGGTCGAACTGCGTCACCCAGCTCGCGGCCAGCCACTCGGCCTTGGAGCCCTCGGAAAGGGGGCTGTTCTTGATGAGCCGCTCGACGTTCGTCAGATTGAGCCCGACCTTCAGTGTCGTGAACGTCAGGACGCCGACCAGGGTCCGACCGATGCTCCCTTCGCCGCCGAACAGACTCGTTCCCCCGAGGACCACGCAGGCGACGGCGTCGAGCAGCAGGTCGGCGTTTTGATCGAGACTGACGCTATTGAGTCGACCGGCGTTGACCAGTCCGCCGATGGCCGCCGTCATCCCGCAAATCGACAGGCAGGCGACGACCACGCGATCGGTGCGGACCCCTGCCAGGCGCGCCGCCTCGCGATTGCCGCCGGTCATGTAGACGAACCGGCCGAAGCGCGTGTGCTGCAGCACCAGATGCGCCGCAATCATCACCGCCGCGGCGAGGGCCGCTGATTGCGGACAGCGCAAGCCGCCGGTGATCCGCCAGGCGCCGTTCCCAATGCCCGACAAGAATGGCGGGACGGCAAACTTCTCGCTCCGGGTGAGGAACCGCGCGAGTCCTAAGGCGATGTTCATCATCGCCAGCGTGATGATGAAACTGGGGAGGCCCGAGGAGACCGTCAGTCGTCCCGAGATCCAGCCGGCGAACGTGGCAGCCACAATGGGAATGGAGATCACCAGGATCGTGGTCGCCGCGCTGACGCCGACCGCTCCGACTCCTTTGGGGCCCCCGGCGAACGGCTGTTCCCACAACACGCCGCAGAGACAGGCGGCCAGCAGCGCCACCATTCCCACCGAGAGGTCGATCTCGGCACACAGCAGCACGAAAGTCAGCCCCGTGGCGACGATCGCCAACACAGCGCTTTGCTGCAGGATCAGCGACAGGGTGCCCAAGCTCCAGAAGCTCTCGACCAGCAGAGTGAAGACTCCGGCGATGAGCGC
>JANRLN010000233.1:0-5329 GCA_033762515.1 Planctomycetaceae bacterium | reverse complement strand
GGGGGACTGGCCTGTGTATGGTTCACGGTCCTCTGCGGCCCCCTCCTCGGCCAACCGCCAGCCGTGATCGACGACGAACCCGTGGAATGGGACGTGCCGGCGAACACCCCGGCGACCAACGACGGCGGCGCGACAATCAATCCCACGCTCCTGGAGCCGGTGCGCGACAATACCCTGGGCATCGCGTACGAGGATCGGCCCGCCTACTTTTACACTCTGTGGCTGTGTCAGCAGATTCCGGCGCAGGCCGTCCGCGAGTTCGCCCTGGCCTACCGCGACCGTCGCCAGGCCAGCGACCCGAACTACGCGAAACAGCCCAAGTCCAGATTTCCCCAGTTCGTCGATGTTTTCCACCATCCGGAGGAATACCGCGGGCGCCCGGTGACCTTACAGGGACACTTCCGCAAGCTCATCCGGTACGACGCCGGCGAGAACGATCTGGGCATCGGGGACGTTTATGAAGGCTGGATCTACACCGCCGATTCGCAAGGGAATCCGGCCGTCGTGGTCTTTACGGAAAAGCCCGCTTCGCTGCCCCTCGGGGCGGACATCAATGAGGAAGTCCGCATCTCCGGTTACTTCCTCAAGATGTATGGTTACGACGCCCAGGACACCACCCGCCGCGCGCCGCTGTTCATCGCCGGAACGGTGGAGTGGTTTCCCGTGCTGCCCCCGGCGGCAGGCGTGTCCATTCCGACGTGGGTGTACGCGCTGATTACCGCCGTGGCGATTCTTCTAGTCTGGGGACTGTGGCAGAAATCTGAGAGTCCGCGTCTGGCCTCGCGGTTTCATTCAGGGGGTCGCAATTTTGACGATTTCCCACCGCAGGAGTTTCTCGGCGACATCGACGGACGCCCCGTTGAGCCGCATCACTGAACCTGCGGACCGCAACGCCTCAGGCGCTTGATCCACCATTGTCACCAACCGCACCGGCTCCCGAGGCGCATGGGTTTGATGCCACCGATGATTCCGCTCAATCGCCCGCTGCGCATGGTCGTGCTGATCTCGGGCGGGGGGACGACGCTCGTGAACCTGATTGCGGAGATCGACGCCGGTCGATTGAACGCCCAAGTTCCCCTCGTGATCGCCAGTCGCAGCGCCTGCCGCGGAATCGAGCGCGCCGGGGCCGCGGGTGTGCCGTGCGACGTGATCACGCGAAAATCGTTCGCGTCGACCCAGGAATTCAGCAGCGCCCTCTTCAATCGCTGCCGCGAAGTCGAAGCAGACCTGGTCGTTTGCGGCGGCTTCCTGGCGCTCCTGACGGTCCCGGACGACTTTCACCTGCGCGTTATGAACATCCACCCATCCCTGGTTCCGGCGTTCGCGGGGCAGGGGTTTCACGGTCACCATGTCCACGAGGCGGTGTTGGAACGCGGCTGCCGGGTGAGTGGTTGCACCGTCCATTTTGTGGACAACGAGTACGACCACGGCCCGATCATCTCGCAGGCCGTCGTTCCGGTCCTGGATGACGACACGGCCGACAGCCTGGCTGCGCGCGTCTTCCTTGAGGAGTGCCGGATCTATCCCGAGGCCATTCGGCTCTTCGCGGCGGGGGCGCTCCGCGTCGACGGGCGCCGCGTGAGACGCTGCGATCCCCCGGCTTCGACTTGATTGCCAGAGTCAACCACGAAGACGCGAAGGGCGCCAGGAAGAAAAGGGTCAGGCACGGAGAGGACGGGATCGCTGGATCTGTGATCTCGGGACCTCATGTGACTGCGTTGGCCGCTGACCAAGAAGCCTGCGACTGAGCAGACTCGATCGATTCTTCGCGGCCTGTGTGTTTTTGTGGTTCTCCGCGTTTCTCCGCGTGTGCTGGTCTGCATGGCGCGGATGAGGCCGAAGTCCGCCGAGGGATCAAATTGGCGGAAAATGCGCGCAAGCTGCCATAGCACCGCTACGGATGGACCCGTCGGACACGGATTGGATGTAAGTTTGGAAAGTCTGCGTTGACTTTTCGCCACGTCCGGCCGGCGTGTGCTAGGCTTCCACCGGAGAGAGCAGAATTCCCGAGAGGAATCGTGCGTGAATTCGCGACCTGCAGTGAAAGGATGTGGAAGTATTCATTCATCTTTCGCTTGATTCACTCAAGCAGGCTGGTATCCTAGGTTGTCTGTGTAGTTTGTGATCGCAATCCTGCACGTTGTTGGATTCACCGGGGTGGTCATGCTCGTCGACCAACGACGCGATGAAATCCTGCAGCTCATTGAGCGGCAGGGGTTTGTGTCGTTGCAGGAGTTGGTTGAACGTCTGGGAGCCAGCGAATCGACAGTCCGACGGGATTTGGAACATCTGGACGAAATCGGTCAAGTCCGTCGCACACGCGGCGGAGCGGCATATACAGGAGATCACATCACCTCGTTCGAGGAACGGCATACGACCTCGCTGCCTCAAAAGCAGCGGATCGCTCGCGCCGTGGCGAATGAGATTGAGTCGGGAGACACCGTCCTGCTCGACGGGGGAACGACCACACTGGAAGTGGCCCGCTGCCTGGTCGGCAAGTCGTTGCAGGTGGTGACCAACTCCCTGCCCATCGCCAACCTGCTGGTGAATCAAGCCAACATCGAACTCATCTTCATTGGAGGCTACCTCTACCCGCGGACCGGCGTCGCGCTCGGTTCGCTGGCTGCGGCGGCCCTGTCCGGCATGCACGTGCAACGGTTGATCCTGAGCACGGGAGGGATCACCGAAAAGGGACTGTTCAACAGCAATACGCTGCTCGTCGACTGCGAGCGGCAGATGATCGAGGCCGCTGAGGAGGTCTGGGTGGCGGCGGACAGCGGAAAATTCGGCAGGTCGGCCCTGGCCTACCTGTGCCCTCTGACGGCAGTGACACGGATGTTCGTCGACAGTGGATTGGATGACAAATGGCGCAACGCCGTCGCGAACGCCGGCGTTGCTTTGAAGACTGTTGACTAAGGGCTCAGGGTCAAGAGCTGAGGGCTAACGGACAGGAAGCGAGTCGTCATCGCATGGGCCTGTCCCTTCGCTCTCCGCCCTGGACCCTCGGCCCTCCAAAACATCGCGAGTCACCACCCATGACGCAGATCGCCAACGGATTGTCCCGCGCCGACATCGAGCGCGTCGTTCGCACGGTGCTGGCCAAGCACGGGGCCGGTCCCGCGCCGCAGCGGAATCCCCTCGTCGTCAACATCTCCGCCCGGCATGTTCACCTCACGCAAGAGCATGTGGAAATTCTCTTCGGGAAAGGGGCGGAACTGGAGCCGCAGAAGTGGCTCTATCAGGACGGTTACTACGCCGCCAAGCAGACGGTCGCCGTCATTGGTCCTCGCCGCCGGATGCTCCCCGAGGTCCGCGTGCTGGGTCCCTGCCGCAACGCCTCCCAGGTTGAGCTGGCGTTCACCGACGGCATCTCGCTGGGGATCGACCTCCCGGTCCGCATCAGCGGCGACACCAAGGGAACCCCCGGCTGCGTCCTCATGGGGCCGAAGGGAGTGGTCGACCTCACCGAAGGGGTCATCCGCGCCATGCGGCATGTTCACATGGGACCTTCCGATCTGGAGCATTACGGCGTCAAGAACGGCGACGCGATGCACCTGCGCGTTGTCTCCCCCGGCTGCACGACGACGCTGGAAGACTTGATCGTCCGCGCCGATCCGCTGGTCAAACTCGAAGTTCACCTCGACACCGACGAAGGCAACGCCATCAATCTGGAACGCGCCTCCGCCGTGGAACTGATCAAACCGCAAGCGTGTGCTTGCAAACACTAGCGGGCTGAGAGCTAAGGGCTGAGGGCTCAGGGACGCCGAAAGTCCCACGCCCTCTTGTCTGCCCTTAGCCCTTAACCCTCAGCCCTTCGCCTCTTGCCGACAAAGGACCTCACACCAATGGCCGAACCGATGAAAGCTCTGGGAATGCTGGAGACCAAGGGTCTCGTCTGTATGATCGAAGGCATCGACGCGATGCTGAAGGCTGCCAATGTGCAGATGATCGGCTGGGACAAGGTCGGCAGCGGCCTGGTCACGGCGTTCGTGACCGGCGACGTCGCCGCCGTGAAGGCCGGCATCGACGCCGGGGCCGCCGCCGCGAGCAAGATCGGCGAAGTCGTCAGCGTGCAGGTGATTCCGCGCCCGCACGAAGAACTCGCCGCGGTGCTGCCGAAGGGCAAGTCCGGCGGTAAGGCATCCTAGTTCGTCCGTGGTCTGTTGTCCGTGGTCCGTTGCAGGGAGCCCCCTGCGTACCGCGTGACGGCAGATCGCGCTCAACCTGACAGTCGACGTCCCGTTTCACACCACCGACCACTGACAACGGACTACTGACCCCATCATGAACGAAGCCATTGGACTGATCGAAACGAAGGGCCTTGTGGCCCAGATTGAAGCGGCCGACGCCATGCTGAAGGCGGCCAATGTGACGCTGGTGAAGCAGATCCAGATCGGCGGAGCCTATGTGACGACCGTCATTCGCGGCGACGTCGGCAGCGTGCGCGCCGCCGTCGACGCCGGCGCCGCCGCCGCCTCACGCGTCGGCGAACTCGTCTCGTCGCACATCATCGCGCGCCCTGAGAAGTCGCGGTTGGAATACTTTGTGTAAGGTGAGGGTCTATGGTTGAGGGTTGAGTGACAGAAAGGGCGTCAAGCCGTTCCATGTTCAACTTCGAGAAACTCGATGTTTGGCAGGAAGCAATTGCCTTCTCCGATCTCATTTATCAACTAACCTCTCGATTTCCCGCCGATGAGCGATTTGGACTCGTCAATCAACTGCGACGAGCAGTTGTTTCGATTGCAGCCAATATCGCTGAGGGTTCCAGTCGGAGTTCGTTGAAAGAATTTCTGCGATTCGTTGAGGTCGCCTACGGATCCTTGATCGAGACCGTTTCACATTGTGCCATCGCACGCCGCCAAGGTTTTCTTCAGGATGAAGAGTACAAACTGGTTTATGCACAAGCTGAGAAGCTCGGACGCATGCTGAGCGGATTACGACAGTCGCTCCGCCGCGATTCTGCCTCTCAACCCTAAACCATAAACCCTCAACTTTTCCCGAAGGGATTCACCATGAAAATTCTCGTCGCCAATCTCGGGTCGACCAGCTTCAAGTACCGGTTGTTTGATCTCGCGGATGAGACGCAACTGGCGCGCGGGGGGATCGACCGGATTGGGCAGCCGCAGAGTCAATGCTTTGTCGAGATCGGCGCGCACCGCGAGGAAGACACGCGGAATGTGCCGGATCATGCGGCGGCGGTGCGGCTGTGCCTGGAACACCTCATGCATCCCGCCTGGGGCTGCCTGAAGTCGGCGGACGAGGTGGAGGGGATCGGGTTCAAGGCGGTCTTTGCGGGGAAGCTCAGCGGCATTCGGATCGTCGACGACCC
>JANRLN010000232.1:0-15528 GCA_033762515.1 Planctomycetaceae bacterium | reverse complement strand
GGACCATCGGGCGCGTGCAGGAGATCGGCCAGCGGACGCGGCAAAAGGGAACGCAGAACGTGCCGGGAAGATGGCGTCGTCACGTCGTGAGCCCTCCCGGCATGCGGTTGGCAACGACGGCGGAAAAGAACAGCCGCCGCTCAACGACTTCACCGGCCATCAGGCACAGCGCACCCAACAGACAGCAGGCGACGCGGCGTTGATCCAGCGAGCCAGGTGTGATCGATGCCAGCAGCACCAGACCACATCCCAGCAGCAGGACCCGTGACAACACCCAGCCCCGAAGCTCGCCGACCAGAAGCGATGCCGAGCGTCGCTGTTGCGAACCGTTCCGATCACGCAGATGCGTCAGCACCCGCAGCTCAGCCGCCAGCTTGATCCCGGCAGTCAGAGCCAGGAGACGCCAGATCAGGGGGCCATGCTGTGAAATCATCGACTCGGCGTTTCCGCCGTCGCTGATCGCCAGCGACGTTGCCACCGATGCCAATCCCAGCAGCAGCGTCGTCCCGAGGAACTTTACGGTCGTGTCTCCGCCGTTCCAGAAGGGACGGCGCGTGTAGTCGTAGATCATCACGGAGCATGCCACACCGGCAATTCCGCTCAGGGCCACGGCCAATCCCAGCCAGGCCCGGCAGGAGATATCCATCTGCAAGAACGGCAGCCACCAGTCTGAGGTCGCATAGAACGCCGCCAGTTTCGCAAAGATGCCGAAGGCGACGATTTCACGGCTCAGCCAGGAATGTCCGAGACCGAGCACCGCGCGAAAGGCCAGGTGGGGTCGCCCGAGGTGCAGCGTCGCGGCTCCGAGGGCGATCAGTCCGAGGGCCAGAGCCGCCAGACTCGGCCCGCTCCCCAGGCTCACCACCGCGTTGGTCGAAACTCCCAGGAGTGATCCCAGTTCCGACGTTAACCAGAACTCTACGGCGAAGGCCCCGACCGAAAGCTGCGTGAGGACCAACATCCAGATCAGCGACCAATGTGCGTGTTCAAGTCTCGGCGTGTGGTAGTCGGCCGGGATCAAGTTTCGCGGGAAGACTCGGCTGGTCCGATAGGTCGTCGTGGGCAGTGTGAACTGCGGCTCGGGAGCTCCCGGCAAAAACTGCTGGGTCGCACAGTCGTCGAGCACCTGCTGTGTCGACACCACGCGGATGCGAATCGCCTCATGTGGACAGGCCTGCACGCAGGCGGGGGCCTCCCCGACGGCGAGGCGGTCGCTGCACAGATCGCACTTGCGAACAATCCCGTTGGCGGCGTGATACTTGGGCACATCGTATGGACAGGCCAGCGTGCAATATTGACAGCCGAAGCACTGGTCGTCGAGATGTTTGACGATTCCGGTGACAGGGTTCTTCTCGTAGGCGTTGACCGGGCAAGCACTTGCACACGCTGGCTCCAGGCAATGATGGCAAGCCGTGGTGACGTGTTGTATCACGGGAAGCTGCACCGACCCGCCGATGAGCAACCCAACGTCGCGGAAGGACTCGGCGTCATCGAGACCGTTCAGGGCATGGCAGGCTGTGACGCATGCCTTGCATCCGCTGCAGCGGTCGAGATCGACTTCGAAGGCGTACTGCTCGCCGCTTTGGGGCAGCGTGGTTGGCAGCAGCGACTTGTAGTACTTTGACTGCGCTGGTGTGGACTCGTGCCAGCGACTGAAGGACTCCACGGCGGTCAACGTCTGCTGCTCGGCGAGGTAATCATCGATCACCGTCCGCGCCGCGACGACAGTCTCACGCGACCTTGCGGACGGTGTGAATCGAGCAGCAGCGGGTGGCGGAGTGATCGTTGACATTTCAAGGGATACTGCAGAGCTGTAAGGTTCGCTGTGTGGACCAGCGAGGCTTGTGGACGTTTATGAAAGGTCCGCGCCGCGGATCCTACGGATCAGGCGAGCGATGCCACGGGCGTGTGCTCGCAAGGGGCGTTGTCGGTGCGACAGAAATGCGTCGTGGCCAGGCGATCGTCCAGTTCGTTCATCGGCGGGACCAGCAGGTAGACCGCATCCCCGTCGATGCGCACGGGGAACGTCTCCAATCGGTAGTCTTCCCCGGTCAGGCAGGCTCCCGATTGCAGCGAAAAAGTCTTCTTGTGGAGCGGGCAGGCGACTTTGGGTTCACCCTGCTGGTCGCCGATGATTCCCCGCGACAGCACGAAGGCTCGCTGATGCGGGCACATGTTCTGCGTGGCGAACCACTCGCCGCGGCTGGTGAAGTTGTAGACCGCTATCTGCACCTGGCCGTACTTAACCGTCGCCGCCCCGTCTTGAGGAAAGTCGGCGACAACGCCGACCCGAAACCACGTCCGTGCATCCGGCGAGGAATCCTGCTGGGGGCGGGCGCCCCGCGAGTCTGTTCTTGATCCGGGAGGGAGAGGCTCCCGCCCAACCGCGAGCGTCTCAATCGACGTCGTGTGTGACTCGGTGGACGGCTCGGCGGGAGCCGCCCCCTCCTGAACGACGCCGGACACAGCTCCCAGCCGCTGCCCGTTCGGCAATGTCATCTCGGTGGAAGGGATCACGTCCTTGGGCCAGTCCACCGGCCGCATTTGCCCGCGTTCGGTGACGAATTCAATGCAGGGCTCGGTCTCATCCGTGTTGACGAACTGCCTGAACAGGCGACGCTTTTCCGGATCTTCCACGACGTCACGCCATTCGCAGCGATAGGTGTCGACCACGAACTGCATCTGGCATTCGAGGTCGGCACAGATACCGAGCTTGTCGTCGATGATGACCGAGCGGAGATACTCGATTCCGCCCTCCAGTTTTTCGAGCCAGACCGAAGTCCGCATGAGCCGGTCGGCCGTCTGGCAGTAGAACATCAGAAAGCGGTCGATGTATCTGGTGGCCGTCGCTTCATCGAGGTCACCTGCCAGCAGATCCGCATGCCGGGGCTTGGAGCCGCCGTTGCCGCAGACGTAAAGGTTATACCCCTTTTCCGTCGCGATCAGGCCAAAGTCTTTACTCTGAGCCTCCGCACATTCGCGGATGCAGCCTGACACCGCCGACTTCAATTTGTGGGGTGAACGCAGTCCCTTGTAGCGGTTTTCAATCCGGATCGCGAAACCGACCGAATCGCCGATACCGTAGCGGCACCAGGTGGTGCCGACGCAGCTCTTCACAGTCCGCAGCGCCTTGCCATAGGCATGGCCGCTCTCAAAGCCCGCCTGAACCAGCTCTTCCCAGATGTCGGGAAGCTGGTGCACGGCGGCACCAAACAGGTCGATGCGTTGTCCGCCGGTAATCTTGGTATAGAGGTTGTACTTCTTGCCGACTTCACCGAGAACGATCAGTTTCTCGGGCGTGATCTCGCCGCCTGGCACCCGCGGAACCACCGAGTACAGCCCGCCGCGCTGCACATTCGCCAGAAAGCGGTCGTTGGTATCCTGCAGCGTGTCACGGTGGCCGCCGAGGATCAGTTCGTTGAACAGGTTGGCCAGGATGGACGCGACAGTGGGTTTGCAGATTTCGCAGCCCTGACCCTTGCCGTGACTGGCGATCAACTCCGGAAAGCTCTTGATCTGCTTGACCTGGCAGATCTGAAACAACTCCTGTCGCGTATAGGCGAAGTGTTCGCACAGATGTGTGCTGACTGTCCGCCCAGTTTTCTTCAGTTCCGTGTTGAGCAGATCAGTGATCAGGGGGATGCACCCACCGCACCCGGTTCCAGCCCGCGTGCACTTCTTCAGCTCACCGACGGTGCCGCAACTCCCATCCCGCACGACCGCACAAATTTGCCCTTTCGTGACGTTGTTGCACGAGCAGATTTGCGCCGCGTCCGGCATATCCGCCGCTCCACCGGCTGCAGAACCAGCGGCTTTCGGCACGATCAATTCGCCCGGCGGACACGGAAGCGGTTGCCCGAGCTTCGCCAGAACAGACAGTCGGCCGTAGTCCGCGGCGTCGCCGACGAGAATCCCCCCCAGCAGTTTCTGACCGTCCGGAGTGAAAAACAGCTTCTTGTAGACTCCCGCGAACGGATCTTCCCAGGTCAACGGGAGAGCGGCGTCGGCGGCGAGTTCGTATTGCCCGAAGCTGGCGACGTCGACGCCCATCAACTTGAGTTTGGTCGACAGATCGGCGCCGTGAAAGCGCTTGTCCCCGCCGCACAGGTTCGTCGCGAGAATGTCGGCCATCTCGTAGCCGGGGGCCACGAGACCGTAGATCATGCTGCGATGGAGAGCGACTTCGCCGATTGCAAAGATATCGGGATCGCTGGTCCGCAACCGATCGTCAATCGTCACTCCGCCTCGCTGGCCAACCTCGAGACTGCAGTCTTTCGCGAGTTCATCGCGCGGACGAATCCCGGCGGAGACCACGAGCATGTCGACGGGGATTTCGCGACCGTCGTTGCACACGACACGTTCGACACGACCGTTGCCGGCGATCTCTTTGGTGCCGGTGTTGAGATGCACCGTCACGCCGAGCGACTCGATCTTCTTGACCAGCAGTCGCGAGCCGGCGTCATCGATTTGTCGCGGCATCAATCGCGGCGCGAACTCAATGACATGCGTCTTCAGGCCAAGGTCCACGGTGGCCTTGGCAGCTTCCAAACCCAGAAGCCCTCCGCCAATGACCGCCGCTGACTTGGAGCGGCCGCCGTAGCTGATGATGCGTTCTAAATCTTCGATTGTGCGATAGACGAACACCCCTTGCTGATCAATCCCCGGAACCTGGGGAACAAAGGGATAAGAGCCTGTGGCCAGGACGACGGCATCGTAGCGAACCTCGACTCCCTTCTGGGAACGGACCAGCCGGCTCTCGCGATCAATCGCCGTTGCGCGATCGCCGATATGCAGCTCGATCTCTTGCTGCTGATACCATTCGATCCGCGCCAGCATCAGCTTGTGCGCGTCGCGGTGTGCGAAGAAGGCCGACAAGCCGACACGGTCATAGGCGGCCCGCGGTTCTTCGCAGAAGGTGACGATGCGATACTCACGTTCGACGTCGTACTCGACCAGCTTTTCGCAGAAGCGATGCCCCACCATGCCGTGGCCAATGACCACAATCGTTCGTCGCGGGCCGCCGGGCATCGCAGAGATCATTGACAATCGCCTCCCTCGGGCTGATCCAGCGGGATCAGCGTCCAAAGATGCGAGGAAGCAATCGACAGTCCGCAGTTGGCCTACTGGAACAGCACGACTGCATAAATTTCGGATACCCGAACAAGGATTGCGCAGATCCACCCAGTCAATCGGGCATCTACGATGATTTCCAAGCCATCGGGCACCCCTGGCCCGCTGCTCCATGAGGCGACTGCGTCCATTCCGCGCGCAGCAGTGCAGCGCGTTCGCGCACCAGCCTTCACGACGACCTGCTCCGGAACCGCGAGAAGGTTCGGCGATTCTCCACGACTACGGATATCCGAAGAAACTCAAGGGGCAGCCTCAATTCGTGATGACCAATGCGTGCCGCGGGAGCCCCCGATTCCTGAGCGCAGGATGCGACGGGACAATGGGATAAGGCTGCCGGCTCGGTCATACTGAGAACGCAGCCGTCATCGGCCGGATGGGGTCGCGCCATTCGCGAAAGCGGCCCTGATGAGCTCCATCGCAGTCTTACGACACATCATGCGTTCTCGACTGGCATAGGGATTGCCGACTCATGAATTCGCAAAGTCGCGAACGTTTTCACGCCACCGGCCTGTTGCTGCCGGAATTCGGATTCATCATGTCGCGCAGGCATCCGGCGGCATCGTTGAATCGGCGATATCTTGCCGCATTGATGTGCATCGCCGGACTGATCGTCCTGGATCAGGTCTTGATTCAGCCCGAATTGGCGCGGCTCGCCTTTGACGCCCCGGTGATCAACATCGCGGGGCGGCAGCGAATGCTCAGCCAGCGACTCGCCAAGACGGCCCTTGTATTGCAGCAGTCAACGACCTCGAAGCAAAGGACTCAGAGGCTTGCGGAGCTCCAGCAAGTCGTCGACCTCTGGACGCGATCCCATCGCGGCCTGCAGGTAGGCGACGCCACTCTGAATCTCCCAGGAAGCAACCCCCCGGTGGCGCTGGCCGCCTTCAAACGGATCGAGCCTCACTTTACCGCCATCCGATCAGCCGCTGAAGAACTGTTGCGAGCCGGCAGCCAGGAAACCCAACTGCCGGTCGGCAACTCGGCACGGCTGGTTGCGGTCATCCTGGAACATGAGCCGACGTTTCTCCAGGAAATGGACAACCTGGTGGGAATCTACGAAGGCGAAACACGACACCATGTGGCGCAGCTCGAACACACCAGTTGGACCATCGCGGCAGCCATCCTCGCGACGATGTGGGTGCTCCATATGATCGCCATTCGGCCCGCAACCCAACTCCTGGAGCGACAGTACGTGGAAACGCAGGACCAGTACCGTGCCGTCGTCGAGTCCATCAATGAAGGTCTCATTCGCCTCGACAAGCAAGGCCGCATCTTGTTTGCCAATCAGCAGTTCAGCAGGCTGGTCGGACGGTCTTCGGAGGAGCTTCGCGGCGTGGTCGCGGCGACGCTGTTTCGGGGGCCGAAACTGTTCCTGTGGCCCCAGAGCGACTCGTCGGCAGATGCCGCGCAGGTTGCCGGCGAGATGGAGTTGCTCAGCCAGGCTGCCGAACCTCGCGTCTGCTGGGTTTCGCCATGCCGGTTGTCTGACGACGCCGGCGCGACCAGCGGCTGGGTCGTGCTGGTGATGGACGTCTCCGATCAGCGTGCCGCGGAACGCCGCGCACAGGCGTTGACCGACCAACTGACGCATGCCGACCGACTCAAGTCGATGGGCGAAATCGCGGCCGGGCTGGCGCATGAAGTCAATCAACCGCTCGGCGCGATCGCGAATTTTGCCGAAGGGTGTCTCGCGCGACTGTCGGCGGGAGAGACGAATGCGGCCGAGTTGGAACCGCCGCTCCGCCGCATCCTCGGCGCCTCCCTGCGCGCCGGCGGCATCATTCGTCGCGTGAAGCAGTTCTCGCAGAAACGTCCGCACACCCTGGCCGAGGCCGAGTTAAATTCACTCGTGCAGGAGACGGTGGAACTCTTCGCGATGGAACTACAGCGTCGCCGTGTGGCGTGCGAACTGCATCTTTCGACGCGGCCGCTGCCCCTCGAATGCGATGCGCTGCAAATCGGCCAAGTGTTGACCAACCTCCTGCAGAATGCGATGCACGCTCTGGAGCACACGGTCGCCGAATCTCGCATCATCGAGGTGCATACCGCGTCGGACTGCAGCGCCGAGATCCTCCTGATCGTTCGCGACCACGGCCCTGGATTTCCTGCGACGATCCTCGGGCGGCTGTTTGAGCCGTTCTCCACCAGTCGGCCGGATGGACTCGGCATGGGGATGTCGATTGTGCGCTCCATCGTCGAAGCGCACAGCGGAACCATCGCCGCCGAGAACCTTGAGCGGGGAGCCCAGGTCACCATTCGTCTCCCCACGAGGCAGCGAACGCCCGGCCCGCCCGAGAGTCATGCGGAGCCACTCCATGCGGGATAATCGCGCACCGGCCATCCATATTGTGGACGATGACGCTGATGTGCGCGACTCGCTGACGTTTCTCCTCCGTTCGGTTGGGTTGGCGGTGAGCGTTTACAGCAGTGCGGCCGAGTTCGTCGCGCTGTATCGCGACGATCGTCCTGGATGCCTTCTCTTCGACGTGCGCATGCCCGACGTCAGCGGCATCGAATTGCACGAACGCCTCGTGGCAGAGGGGGTGCGCCTGCCGGTGATTTTCATGACCGGCTTCGCCGACGTACCGATGGCCGTTCGGGCTCTGCAGAGTGGAGCGGTCGAATTCATCGAGAAGCCGTTCAACCGTCAGGAACTGCTGGAGCGAGTGCAACGGGTGGTCGCGGCAGAGGTCGCGCGTCGTGAGGTGGACTCGCGCTGGGCGGATGTCGGCCGGAGACTGTCGGATCTGACGTCCCGGGAGCGCGACGTCTTGGAACTGGTCCTCACCGGGCTGCAGAACAAGTCGATTGCCACGCGGCTCGACATCACCGAGCGAACCGTGGAGCTGCGGCGGGCCAGCCTGCTCAGGAAACTCGAAGTCCATTCGACCGTCGAACTCGTTCGTTTGTTGACCGAATTCGAAATCTATTCGGAAAGCCGCAAGTCGGCGTCCGGACCGGGGGGAGAAGCAACGTTTCCCCCCACAAAGTCGTCAGACGATCCAGGGACTTGAGCGATCGGGCAAAATAGTCCGGCGTCGTGCGTCGGAGAATTCTTCCCAATTGTCAGGGTCATCGCCGGTCTCCAGTTGGGGGTGACCGAGTACGAACCTCAAGTTCGTCGCATCGATCCAGCCGCCGGGACGCTGAAGGGTCGGCACGTCATCCGGTGCGCTCCGTTGGACGATAACGTCAGCAGTGCCAAAGGGCTGGAATTCCGGAATCGTCACGCAACGCGTGATGCATTCCGGACGACCGACAACGACGGACGGGCTCTCCCCTCCGATCCCGATACTGCGACCGAAAGGATCTCGACCGTGGATCGACTCTGGACCAACTGGTTCCGCGCGGCCGCAACCGCCGCGTTTGTCACCGTCACGCTGGCTGCGGTTGCTCAGGAACAGACTGCCGCTCCTGTCCCGCCGACCCCGGCGGCAACTCCCTATGAGACGCCGATCTTGGACGCCGCCACGCAGTTCGTCCCTGCCGACGAATTGCCGGCTTCGCCGATTTCTTACAACTGGTCGCCGACGCCGGGCGGGTCTTCGGTACCGACGGCAGGTCCCGCGCCGGCTCCGGCCGCCGGAGTCAAAAAGCCCGCCGCTCCGCCGGCATTTCCCGGCCCCAAGACGCTGCCCCCTACCGGCCCTTATAAGGCCCTATTCTTTCAAAACGACTTCTCATACAAGAAGGACCCCAAGCACGACTACGTCTTCGGCGAGGAGCTGAAGGACATGCAGTCGGAGCTGTTTGGCGAGACGCTGACGATCTCGACCGGCGGGGAAATTCGCCACCGCTACATGAAAGAGGACAACCGCCTCCGCCCGGGCGGCCCGATCGACGCCGACAACCAACTCTGGCGCTGGCGCCATTACGTGGACGCGAAGTACGGCGACGTGCGCGTGTACTTTGAAGGGATCGACGCCGAGAGTTTCGGCAACGAGGCGCCCGATCAGGCCATCGACGTCAATCGCTGGGACATTCAGAACCTGTTCGTCGACGTCCTGTTCCATGAAGGGGAACTCGGCAAGCACATGCTGCGCTACGGCCGCCAGGAACTTTTGTTCGGCCGCCAACGACTCGTCTCACCACTCGACTGGGCCAATACCCGACGCAACTTCGAGGGCTTTCGATATCTGCTGAAGGGATCGGACTTCACCCTGGATGCCTTCCTCGTCCGTCCCGTGAACTCCGCGACCGGGTTCAACTCGGTGGCGGAGTTCGACAACAAGTTTGACACTCCTAACGATCGCGTCGACTTCGCCGGAACCTACTACAGTTACACCGGCCGCAAGAACACGGTTCTCGATCTCTATTGGTTGTATCTCGACACCCAAATCGAAGATCCCACGAGGCCGGATGGGCAACGGCATACCCTGGGATCACACTGGTCCTACCTGTATCCGATCACCGATGGTTGCGGCAACGAACTTCGCGTGTGGGACTTCGACGCCGAAGGGGGATTCCAGGTCGGCGACGATAACCGGGAAGATGTTTTCGCCGGCTTTCTCACAACGATCGGCGGACACACCTGGAAGAAGGCTCCATGGACGCCGCGCCTGTCTGGACTCTTCTACTACGGTTCGGGCGATCGCGCAGCCGGATCGGGACAGAACAACACGTTTGATGTGCTGTTCCCCCTGGGCCACGCTTACTGGGCGATTAGCGACAACCTCGCCGGTCAGAATCTGATGGACTATTCGTTGCAGGCCGACGTGCGACCGACGAAAAAGACCGCCCTCACATCGGCCGTCCACTGGTTCAATCTCGCGTCCGACGGCGATGTGCTCTACAACGTTGCCGGAGCCCCAGTGGGGACGCCTGGCAACGGCCGCGATGTGGGGCAGGCACTGGACCTCTACGGCTACTACGCCTTCAACCCGAACTTCGACATCCAGGCGGGCTACTCGTGGTTCTGGTATGGCCAATACATCGATGCGACCGCCCCTCGCGGCGACGCGACGCAGTTTTACGTGCAGACGTCACTTCGCTACTAAGCCGCAGAACGCAGTCTTGAGTCCCCGCGAGTCGCCAGTTCCGGCACGTGTCGGAACTGGCGACTCGTTTTTGGCATGGGCGGATCTTAGATTCGATTTCGTCCAACTTCCCCGATGAGTCGCAGCTTGCCATGCGGCACTGAGCCAGGCGTGTTGGCAGCGGCGACTGAGATGGAGTGTCTGGCTCCAACGAACGAGGGCCTTGGCGGGGTTCCCGAGATCCGTGCCATTCGCCGCCCCGTCGTTTCGCGGTCTTGCCTCACGCCAACTCCGTTCCGCAGAGCCATCGATTGCGAGCTGGATCTCCATTCGCTGTCGAAATTGCCGGAGCCGTTGTAGATTACGGTGAATTCCTGGCTGGACTCGGCGGGTGCGTCGGCGAAGCCCGGTAGCTGTGCAATCTGCTCCGCCCCTGTGAACCCGCATGCGCAAGATCGGTTACGCCATCCTGGGACTGGTGCTATTCACCCTGATCGGGGCGATCGGGTTCCGCGTGACGGAAGGTTGGGACTGGCTGCAGTGCGTCTACGAAGCCGTGATCATCATGACCACGGTGGGACTGTCGGCGACCTCCAACGAAGACCTGGAGCCGCCGACCAAGGTCTTCGTCATCTGTTACCTGATGATGGGGATCGGGCTCTTTTCGTACAGCATCTCGCAAATTGGCGAGCATTTGGTCAACCTGAAGCTGCATGGGATTCTGGAGAAGCGGCGCATGGACCGGGCGTTGGAGCGTGTCACCGAGCATTTCATCGTCTGCGGTTACGGCCGCATGGGGCAGACGATCTGCCAGCAACTGGCGTCGCGAGGCAAGCCGTTTGTGATCATCGACAACAATGCCGATCGCCTGGAGACCATACGTCAGCGCGAACATTGGCTCTTCGTTTCCGGGGACGCAACCGACGACGCGGTGCTGCAGAAGGCCGGCATCACCCGCGCGAAGTCGCTGGCGACGGTGCTCCCGACGGATGCGGACAACGTTTACGTCACCCTCACAGCCCGGCTGCACAACGAGCAGTTGCAGATCATCGCCCGCGCCAGCGACGAGAAGGCGATCACGAAATTGCAGCGGGCGGGCGCCTCGCGGGTCGTCAGTCCGTTCAGCAGCGGGGCCGTCAAAATGGCCCGCTTCATGCTCAATCCCAGCATCGAAGATTTTCTGGAAGTCACCGACGAAGAGGGCAGCCAGCTCCAGCTCGCCGACATCGCCATCGGTCCCGAGAGCCCCTTTGTCGGCAGCAAGCTGATGGACACCGACCTGCAGGCCCGCGGCGTGATGGTGGTCGGCATCCGCCGCGCCAGCGGGGAACGCCTGATGCCGCCGCGCGGCAGCACCGTCATCGAGGCCGGGGACAGCCTTTTCGCCTTCGGGAACTCCGAGGCGGTGAACTGGATGGTCTCGCGGGCCGCCGACCGAGAGTAACCCGAGCTTCAACAGGTGTCTGCCGTCGGCAATCGCGGCTTCACTGTGATCGTCGAAACGCGCAACAGCGAACGCCCCACCTACGACGTCAGCTCAACCACAAACCGTGGGTTGCCCAGCGGATCGTCGTCTCGCTGGAGCGAGACCGCACACTTGAGCGCTGGGGATAGCACAGCGGAATCATTGGCTGATACGGTGTGATAAGCGTCGGCACGACGATCGAGGATCTGAAACTGCAGCCTGTTTCCGCGGGCATCGAGCAACCAGTACTCGGGAACGCCAGAGGCCCAATAGAGATCGCGCAGTGTTTCCAGGTCTTTTCGGACCGACGACGGGCTGACGATCTCAACCACAAGGTCGACGGTTCCTTCCAGTTCCACGTAGCCTTCCGTCTGACCTTTGATGAGCCGCACCCGGCCGTCGCGGATGGCGTCGAACGACACATAGACGAGGTCGGGCTCGGTCGACAGCTCGACTCGAGGATCGGTGAGCCGGACTCCGTCGGAGAAAACATACCCTGTGGAATGTTGGTCAACCCAGCGGCTGAGGGCGGCGATGAGCTTGGTCTTGAGCAGGTTATGGGAAAACAGTTGTTCCATCGCCAAATCCGCCCAGATTTCGCCACGGAAAAAAGAGAACCTTCCACGCGGCGGATAATCGTCCGACGCCGCCCAAGTCCGGAAAGACGTCAGATCGGTGACCCAAGCGGGGATCAGCGCCTCATCCGCGAGATTAACCCGGCAGCGCTGCGCGGCAGACGCAAGCGACGGGGGAGACTCGGCAATGGACATGACTATTCCCTCAGACCGGGATCGCGGCGAGCGCTGTGCCAAATTGGCATCACGATCACTTGCCGACGCTGTTCGTCAATCTGATACACGACTCGATACTTACCAACGATAATCTGCCGCAGTATCCGACCGCATGGATCGGGAAACATTCCGCCTAATCCCGGAAGCAACGCCAATCGCTGGACTCGATGGATCACATTAGCAACGAAGCGGGATGCCGCATTGGCATTATCGTCAGCGCTGTACGCGGCGATCTCTTGAAGTTCTTGCGTAGCACGTTGAGACCAGATGATGTCGTAGGACATTCCGGTGTCCCCGATTCACCACGGAAAGCTACAAACTGATGGATGGTCGAGGCGCCTGGCGTTCCGTAAGGTCCGGTAACGGAATCCCATGCAGAAAATACGCCGTCACTTCTGCATGCGTGTACAACCGGCCGGCTGCCACATCGATTTCCGCAGCATCGACGCATTGCAGAATCTGCAACTGCTCCACGATGTCTTCCAGAGAAGCAGTGTCTGGAAGCTGGGATACGAGTTCAAGGACCGTTTGTTTGGCATTCATGGCAACGGTTCCCGCGGACGATCGAACTGTCGAAAACGATTTTCGCATCGCGGCAGAGGTTTTCCTAGTGTTTCTCGCGGGAGCGTCAGACTCCGGTCATTGACGTTCCCCGGCTCGCAGTATCAATACTCGTGCGCCTCCTCCTCGCTCGCCGCAAACGCCTGGAAGGTCGATTTCTTCACCTGCCGGATGACCTTGTTGTCGATTTCGGCACGCAGCTTCGCAATGGCTTCGGCGATCGGTAAGGCCCCGAGTTCCCCTTCGATGCGGTCGCGGATCGAGACGGTTTGATTGTCGACATCGCGGCCGCCGACCACCAGCATGTACGGCACCAGTTCCACTTGGGCGTCGCGGATCTTGGCGTTGATCTTCGCGCTGCGCAGGTCGCTGGTGACGCGGAACCCGGCGGCCCGGAACTGCTGCTCGACCTGTTTCGCGTAGTCTTCGAACTTCTCGCCGATCGACATCACTCGCACCTGCTCGGGAGCGAGCCACAGCGGGAAGGCCCCGGCGAAGTGCTCGATAAGCATGCCGGTGAAGCGCTCCATCGAGCCGAATGGGGCGCGGTGAATCATCACAGGGCGATGCGGCTGATTGTCGGTGCCGATGTATTCCAGTTCAAAGCGCTCGGGGAGGTTGTAGTCCAGTTGCACGGTGCCGAGTTGCCACTCGCGACCGATGGCATCGCGGACCATGAAGTCAGTCTTCGGTCCATAGAACGCGGCTTCTCCCGGACACTCGCTGAAGGGGAGGCTGAGTTCGGTGAGGACCTTGCGGAGGGTGTTCTGAGCATTTTCCCACAACTCCGGTGAGCCGACATACTTGTCCGAAGCCGGGTCGCGGGTGGAGAGCTGCACGCGGTAGTCTTCGAGTCCCACGCTGGCAAGGACGAATTTGACCAAGTCGAGAGTGTCTTTGAACTCCTGTTCGACTTGTTCCGCAGTACAGAACAGGTGGGCGTCGTCCTGGGTCAGGCCGCGGACGCGCAGCATGCCGTTCAGTTCGCCCGACTGTTCATGCCGATAGACGGTCCCGAACTCCGCCAGGCGTACTGGCAGGTCGCGATAACTGCGCGGCAGCGCCTTGTAGATCTGCACGTGATGTGGGCAGTTCATCGGCTTGAGGAGATACCGCTCCTGCGACTTCTCCCAGGTCCGCAGCACGGCGACTTTCTCGTCGACGCTGCCCGACTTGGGATAATCGCGAACGTCGATATTCAACAGGGCTGCGGTGCCGAGGAGGGTGGCCTCTTCACTGGCGGACAGGCCGGTTTCCTTCAGGCGACGGATCCACCAGTCAACGAGTTGACCGCCGTCGTGCCCAAACAGGGGGGCGAACTGCGAGTCGCGGTAGTAAGGGAAGTGGCCGCTGGTCTCATACATCTCCACCCGCCCGATATGCGGAGTGTAGACGGGTTGATAGCCGCGGTTGAGGAGTTCCCGCTTGATGAATTCTTCCAACAGCACGCGGACGGTCGCCCCCTTGGGCATCCACAGACACAACCCCTGGCCGACGTCGTGGCTGATGGTGAACAGTCCGAGCTGCTTCCCGAGCACGCGGTGGTCGCGGCGTTTGGCCTCGTTGACCTGTTCCAGATAGCCGTCGAGGTCCTTCTGCGAGAACCAGGCGGTGCCATACAGACGCTGCAACGGCTTCCCGTGGACGTCCCCTTTCCAGTATGCGCCGGCGACCGAAAGCAGCTTGAACGCCTTGACCCGCTTGGCATCGGGGACGTGCGGTCCGCGACAGAGGTCGACGAATTCCCCCTGTCGGTAGAAACTCACCGATCCGTGTTCGGCCAGCCCGGTCTGAATGTGTTCGACCTTCAGCGCCTGAGACATTCCCCCCAGCAACTTGACGGCTTCGTCGCGGTCGCACAAGAACCGCTCAAAGGGCTCTCCCTCGGCGACAATCTTCGCCATTTCGGCTTCGATCCGCGGAAAGTCGTCTTCGCTGATCGGATGCGGCAACGCCATGTCATAATAGAAACCGTGTCCGGTGGTGGGACCGAACGCCAGTTCGACATTCGGAAACAGCCGCATCACGGCGCGAGCCATGAGGTGCGCGCACGAGTGCCGCAGGATCCCGAGCGCCTGCGGGTCTTTTTCGGTGAGGATCTTGACCGGAATCGGCCGCTCTGCCGTGACTTCAGCGAGCGGCTTCATCAAGTCGACGACAGTGCTGCCGACCATCGCCCCCACGGCGGATTGTGCCAGTCGCGGGCTGATTTTCTGGGCAACATCCAGCGCGGAGGCCTGGTCGGGAAACTCATGCGACGAACCGTCGGGCAAGGCTACAGCGAGCATGGGAGCGAGGCTTTCGGGGTGGTCAGTGGTCCGTAGTCAATGGTCCATCGTCAGCAGTGCGCTGGCGTTGCCTCTCGGCCACAGACAGCGGACCACCAACTGCGGACAATTCGTCAGAACATTTGGCGTCAATGCAGCTTGCGCAAAGACTCCGGCTTATACCCCTGGCGAGTTCGTGTCGTCAACGGTGGCTGCCAGAGTGTCGCAGACCGACGCGCCTGCGAGCAATCAGATGCAGTTCACTTCGCAAGGTTCGCCCGACACAGGTTCCAACGACTCGTGCGCAACGTTCCAGCTCGCTTCCTGTGGAACCAACA
>JANRLN010000231.1:0-3002 GCA_033762515.1 Planctomycetaceae bacterium | reverse complement strand
GGACGTCGTGTGGAACAACATCGACTGGTACCTCGGCTGGGGAATCTGTGCGGCTCCGCTGCTGTGGGTGTGTCTGGTCGCGACAGGTTTTGTTCCGCGACTGCAAAGAGCCGGTTCGCTGTGCCTGTGCCTGCTGGCCGTCACCAGCTTTGTGGTGGTCGTCACCCTGTCCTCCACTCCAGTGGGGGCTGGCGAACTCATCTTTCTGCTCCCGTGTGTCGCCGTAGCTGCAACAAGTGCCTGGCTGTTCTTTCGCAGAGGCGTGGGTGCCGGGTTCAGCCGCCACGCGAATGGCCCCGCACTTCCGTAGCAGAATTCGCCGGAATTCTGACCGAAAAAAGCAACCTTCCCCGTCCTAGCCACCGGTCAATGACCGGTGGTCGAGCGCTCCGAGCGACTCCCGTTTCCATGCCGTTCACTGGGTGCCGGGGTCAGGAGCCACGCGGATGGTCCCGCGAACGCTTAACGATGGCTGCCGATGGTTGCTTTCATTCCAGTCGTCGAAACGCCGACGAGATGCGGGCGTAGGACCACTGCAGGAAGCGCTCGCGGGGCCATCAAGTACCTAATTGACCCCGCAATCCGCGAAATCAACTGTGCTCCCTACCCGATCCCGGCACAGCCGGCCCTACGCGACTCACGCCATGCCGCACCCCGCCAGCACCGTCCGCCCCTTCGCCAGTTCCGCACAAACCACCACATCCCGACCATCAACAACGTACTTCCCCGTCGCCAGCTTCCGAGCCGAATCGACTCGCGTCAATCGCTGCACGGCCCCTTGGGGAGTCTTCCATTCGACCACATCCGCCGCCGTCACGTTCTGCAATCGCACCGTGAATTGCGGCGTCGCGAAGGGAGCGTCGAACACCACGTCCGCTCCCATCCGCTTCGTCGCTGTCAGTTCCTTCGCCGCCCAGTAGCGGGCAATCTCGCTGAGCTTCATCCACTGCAGGTGGTCGTACGCGGCGTGCAGGCGTTCGCAGACGTTCTGGAAGATGCGAAAGCCCGTTTCGTCACCGTTGCAGTAGATCCCCGGCCAGTGGCAGACCAGGATCGCCGGCTCTCCCTTGGCGATCACCTGCGGCAGCCGGCCCCCCTGGAGGTCTTCGGCAATGAACTGGTCGACATGGCCGATCTCCAGGCCGTCCCAGCCGCCGAACCAGTCGCCGGTGCAGCCGATGATCGAGACCACGCATTTCGGATCGTCGGTCGCGAGTCCCGAGGCATACTCCACACGCGGGGCCACGCTGCGGTCGTCGGTGAACAGATGCCGGAAGTAGTGCGGAATCTCGGCTCGGAAGACGTCCCGCGCCGACTGCAGCGAGGCCTGCGACAGCTCCGGCAGCACGCGGTTGCCGAACCCGCCGGGAGTGGTGATCCCTTCGCAGGGGAGGCCGACATTCTTCAGGATCCGTAGGGCGTAGCTGAGATAGTCGGTGAGTTCATCGACCGATTTCCCGTCGGTCCAGCGCCAGTTCTCCATGAACCATTCGGTCTTCTCCGGATGGGGCCGCCCGGTCTTGGTATCGATGACGAACGTATGGCTGATCATCTCCGGGTGGATGTCCCAGTCGGGGAGGATTACGTCGCGCACCAGTTGCAGGCTGGCATCGAGTTCCCCCTTCGACCAGCCCGGCAGATCGCGATCCATCCAGCCGACGCACGCGGGATAGGGGACGATGCTGTACTTCCCTTTCACACCGTGGTCGTGGCACCACCCCGCGAACTTCGCCACGAAGGCATCCGGAATCTCCCGCGGCAGCGATTTCCACGGCTGCAGGTACTTATTGGGAAAGACCTGCGCGAACTGCGGGATCGCGAAGTGGGCCAGGTTCACCAGGCAGGTGGAGTCGTCAATAATCAGACTCACCGGCACCCGCAACCGGGGGTTTTCGATGACGATCCCGTCGGCCCGCTCCGGCCGTTCCCCCGGCTGGGCCTGCGGCCGATCCTGCGCGAAGAGCGAATTGGTGGGCCAGATATGCGCGGCGGCAAGAATCGCAGTGGAGGACTGCAAGAAACGTCGACGAGTGAGTTGAGACATCAGTGCGTTTCCGAAATGATCGTGAGGTCGCCCGTCGAGACTCAGCATAGCATTCGGAGCAGTTGCGGTCCGCCGAATTTCCAATCACCACTATGGAGGGGATATCAATGCGAGCAGTGTCCCGATGCCGATCTCTCATCGGGATGGTATTGCTGATTCGTCCATCGCAAGTGGCCTGCGCTGTCGAAACTCCCGACATTTCCGGCGTCATCCATTACGAAGCCGATGCCGCGCGGCCGTGGCGGTATGGCCGGTACTATGTCTCGAAGACGCCGGAGCACACATTGGCCGAAGCGCTCGTCTGTCTGCGTGGACGAGCTCTGAAGGGTTTGCGGCCGCGCGACCAGCCGGCCGTGGCGCACGTCGACCAGCAGGACTACCGGTTCATTCCCGAGACGGTCGCTATTCGCGAAGGGGACCAGATTCGCTTCACCAACAGCGACGCGGCCCTGCACAACGTGAACGCGGTCGCGGGAGATGAGCCGCTCAACGTCAGCCTGACACAAGACGGCGAACATCTGCATGTCTTTCGCCGGGCCGGCAACTCGAAGAAGCCGATCCGCATCGGCTGCGCGTTTCACAGCCAGATGCAGGCCTGGATCTATGTCTTCGATCATCCGTTCTTCGCCGTCACCGGACCCGACGGGCGGTTTGCATTCGACGGCGTCCCTCCTGGAGAATACGATCTGGAAGTGACCCACCCGCCGGGCGGGCTGAGCATGACGCGGAAAATCGTCGTCACGGAAGATCAGCCCCAAGTCGTCGATCTGCGTCTCACCCCCGAGCACCTCACGAGGTGACCATCATGAGCGAACAGGCCCTGACTCGCCGCGAACTGCTGAAATCGGGTTCTGCCGCCGCCGCGTTGTTGACGATGTTCGCCGATCCGCGGTTTGTGTTTCCTGCGGAAACGGCCGGGGAAGAGTTGGTTCCCTTCCTCGATATGCCGCAATCCCGG
>JANRLN010000230.1:0-11918 GCA_033762515.1 Planctomycetaceae bacterium | reverse complement strand
GATGGATTGGTGTCATCGTGGCAGGGACATCGTGCGACCCAGCCTTTGCCATTGGCCACGCGGACCGCCCCCGGAAGTCGAGCGGCGAGGTCCGCGGCGCGAAGAGGGATCAAGAAGGGAGTGCGATTCATTGACGCGACTCCACGACGCCCGTGCAAATCTTATGAAACGAGGATGAGAGCCCGGCTTTAATCTTGCAGTAGTCTGCGCCGCGCTTCGCGATTCCGGCGAAGTGCTTGTGTTGATTTGCAACTCTGAATGCCCCGTCTTCGTCGATGTAGAAGCCGATCAGGTCGCTCCTTGCAGACGAAGAGCGGTCAGAAACGGAACTCTCCGATCCATCGTTCTGCAAGTACCTTGCGAACCATTCGGTCCTGACCATCCCGACGCCGACCGCGATAAGAAAAGTTGTCGAGACTGTGTAGCGACCCTCGTTGTCGGGATGACTCGCGATCACGCAAACGTATGCGTCTGTGAAGTGCAGCTGCGCGGGCAGATCGATCAAACGACGCGCGAAGACGTCAAACAGTTAGCAGGAGACAGCAGGTGAAAAAGCAGGCGTCTTGCCCGGAGTCGGGGTCGGTGTAGAATGCATGATGTTGCCCTCCAGTGGCAATGTGATGAATCGAGACGAGGCCGCGCGAGTCGAGACTCGCGGTCTTGTCGTTTAGAAGCCCATCGCTTCCAACGCGGCTCCGGCCTCGCGCCCGCGGCGGGTCACATCCGCGGGGGTCTCGTCGTCGTCCCGCGGCGCGTTGCAGCGATCGAGGAATCGCGCCAGGTCATCGACGTGAACCATCACACGCCCGCCAACACGGGTCGACCGGAGCCGGACGCGATTGCCGTCAGGGCCGACGATGCCCGCCGAAATCCATCTGTGAATTGTCGCTTTGTGCGGACGCCCAGGCACGAGAGAGGGGACGTCGGCCAGCAAGACGTACTTTTCGGTTTCCGCGGCAACCATGAAAAAACCCCGGCAAGAGTGTGTGTCTCGCATCGACGTGACGCGATGAGGCACACCCTACGCGGGGATCGTGAGGTCACGCCTCACGCTACTGTGAGATCCATCTCACACCTCAGATTCGATCAGTCTCCAGTCGGTGGAAATCTTGACGCCGAGGATTCCGAGCTTGGAGTTGAGGTCGGATTTCGCCTTCCGTCGTGCGTTGCCAGGTTCGCCCGGTAACTCCCGGAGTTGTTCGTTCGTCAAAGGCGTCCCGCCAGTCTTGTAGACCGCATGGAACATCACCCACGCCACTTCGGAACGCGACAGGTCAACGGGGATGCAGTCGGTCCGCTGAATGGTCCGGCGATCCTTGTCGACGATCAGCCCGAGATATCCCGGCGTCTGCTTAACCGGCCCCACGTCAGGAACGGCCAGCTTCTCGGCTTCCGACTTTCCGACCGGATGCGTTACCGAAACGGCGGCCTTAGCCGATTCGTTCCGTACACGCTCGGCGAGCTTCAGAACGTCAACGCCCGCCGCGCTGTCGAGGAATCCGCCCAGGATCGTTGGGCGACCGTGCGAACGCTCGACTTCCGCCAGGACGAGGGATCCCGCCAGGATCTTCCACTCGGGGAGTTCCGTGGAGCCGCCGATTTCCAGGTCGAACGATAGATCAGCCTGTTCGAGCAGTCCCAAGGCGTCGACGTGGGCGCAGGTTTCCCCGGAAACTGGCCGAAGAGAAGGCTCCAGTTCCCGCAACGCGGGACGCAGCCGCGACAGAGCTTGCTTCAGCAATGGAATCTGAGCCGCAGCCCACACGAGATCGTCCGGCCCATCGTTCGATTCGATGCGTCGAGCAAGTTCCAGGAACCGCGGCCGCCATCCATTGAGGCAGTTTGCGACGCCCGACAGTCGATAGACCGATTCAACGAGCAAATCGGCCGTCTGCCGAAGCTGGTCTGCAGCAACGTCCATGATGCCCCCCGTTCCGCTGGGGACTGTTCCAAGTAAGACAAGGCGGGAAGATGGTGGAACTTCCATCGTGTCGGCCGCTAAGCCTATCCCGCCCCGTGCACAGTATACCGAGGCCGTCAGCCGAGCCGAGCCACGCCCGCGATCGCCTTGCGTTCGGCAGACTGACTGTAATGTTGCGTCATCATCGCGTCAGAATGCCCCAGCACCGCCTGCGCGACTTCGACGCCCAATTCGTCGACCAGCTTCGCCGCCGCCGCATGCCGCAATTGATGAGGCACGAACGGCGTCACCCCCGCCGCCACGCAGGCCAGCCGGACCGCCGTGGAAAATGTGTCCGGGTGGACGTCGAAGATTTTGGCTTCCGGGTCAACCCGCAGGTGACGCAAGAGAATCGCTTGTGCCGCGACGTTGAACACCAGGAACCGCCGCTTGCCCTTCCGAGCCGTCTTGTGTTCGTTCAGTTCCGCGAGCCAGCAATCGGACCGGCGTTGGAGCATCCCGCCCGTGAGGGACAGGATTTCCCCGCGGCGAGCGCCCGTGAGCGCCAGGAGCCGCAGGACGTCGGCATAGACCGGCTTCAGATGCGGCATGACGGCTTCGACGTCGGCCGCGCTCGCCGCCTTGCGAGCCGGGTTGTCGTGTGCCGTGGTCTCGCCGATGGCCAGGGACCGGACGCTATCCAACCGGGTGACGACGTCGGGTTGAACCAGTTCCCAACTGACGCCCCAGCGAAAGATTTGCCGGATGCGCTTGATTTGCCGGTTGACGGTCGGACGTGCCCAGGGCTTCCGGCCCGTTGCCGGGTCGCCGCTCACCATCTGGTCCCGCACCAACCGGTATCGCAACGGCCCGAAGTCGTTCACGGGGGTTTCGCCGAACATCGGCCGCAAGACTTTGATGGCAGCCCGGAAGGCGTAGGCTTCCCCCGCGGAGAATCGGGGAATCTCGCGAGTGACAAACTGCATGATTAACTCGTTCACCGTCAGGCACTTAGGGGCGGTCGCCGCCGCTTTGGGCTTGGCGATGTCGTCCAATTGGCCCCGAGCATGCGCCGTCAGCACCTCGGAATACCGCTGGTGAGACTCGGGTGTACCGGCCCGCCCCAGGGAAATGAAGCGGCCGCGGACCTTGGTAAAGGCGCGGCCGTTCTTGTCGGTGCAGAGCTTCGGAATCGTGTTGGATCGACGTCCCATCGTGCGGCCCCAAACTGGAATCGGTGCAACGGTGCACCGCAATTCCGCTCGTTTGTGCTGCACGTCTGAACGTCAGACGGTATCGTAAGTCTCGATTCAGCAATCAGTTAGAACAAGTGGAGGATAGCGGGATTGAACCGCTGACCTCTTGCATGCCATGCAAGCGCTCTCCCAGCTGAGCTAATCCCCCGAATGTTGGAGGCTCGAGACGTCGCCGATTCGAGCTTCCGGTGCTGGACAAGCAGCGGACCCGTCAGGTTCGCTGCCATCGTTACCAAAGTACAGATCGGTTTTTTACAGACTCGTCTCGAACATTTCCAGTGACAATCACAGCAGTTCTTGAAGCCGCGGCCGAAGTTCGCTGTAAGTGTTTTTTGGTGTTTACCTTACGGTGATTCTATCGTTCGGTGTTGGCGGATGCCCGCGGGCCCCAAAGCCACCAGGCCGCTGAGCTGCATGGAGCAGTTCAGCGGCCTGGTGATGCGACGTAGCGAAAGCCGGCGGAGCCGAGCGTCTACTTCATGAAGAAGTCGGTCGGGCCGCGGAAGGTGTAGTACGGGTACTGCACCATTCCCGCGGGAGCACCGTATTGCGGGTAGACCAGATTTTCGGGCCACTTGTGTTCGTACGTGGTGTAGTGCTTGGGATGCGACTTGCAGCCGCAGCGCTTGCAGCCGGACGAGGGGCAGGCATTGCCGTATTGGCAAGCCGGGCAGCCGTCGCCGCTGTGTCCGGTGGTGTAGGCCTTGTTGTGACGGGTGCTGTAGTAGCCTTCGGGACCGCTGTAGTAGCCCCCCTCATACCCGAAATTGTTGTCGTGGAATTGCGGAAAGGTCTTGAAGTCCTTCTTACGGCTCTTGGAAAACTCCCCGTAACCTGGAGCTGAGCCGATGAGCGGACCGTAGCTTTCGCCGGTCATCGGAACCGCCGCCTGGGGGGGGGCGTCCGGGTTCTGTCCGCGGATGACGGCAACACCGGGATCCGCAGCGTTCAGGGTGGCTCCGGTGAGCGCCAGCACAGCCAAACCCCAGCACAATTTGCCGTTCATGCCGATTCCTCTCTCGTCCGAAACGAGGGCAGGGGACTCCCCTGCTGACAAAGAGACTCGTCCGTTGCGAACGTTATCGGCGGATCGCCAGGCAAAACACGAACGAATCCTGCGATCTGCGCAGTCGTTACGACAGGAATCGTCGGACGCCGTTGCAGAATCTGCCCAGTCCCGTTAAATTCCCAGTCACCGGGAACGTCCGCGACCGGGGCTTAGCCCATGTAAGTTGTTGCCGGACTGATGATTCGAGAGTTTCCGCCACGCCACGGAGGGACAGGCGTGTTTATCGCCGCATCGACACATTCGTTCGGTTCGCAGTCGTTCGAAGAGACCTGCGTCCAGTTGGTAGATCTGGAATACGACAAGATCGAGCTCTGGCTTGATGAAGAAGGCGGCCCGCTGCGCCCGTCCGATCTGGCGACGAATCCCGACAAGTTCGTCGCGCTCTATCGGGAAACGACGCGGCTGACGCCCGTGGCCTTCCATTGCCAACATGATCCGGGGGACGAGTATTTTGCGGGCATCTGCCGCTTGGGAAAACTGATGCGGATCACCCAGGTCACACTTCCCGCGGGACTGCTCGGGACCCCCTTCAATGAGGAAATCGACCGCCTCCGCCAGCGCCTGGCGACCGCGAACGCAGCGGGAATGCGGTTGTCCCTCAAGACGCAAAACGGACACCTGACGGAAGATCCACAGACTGCCGTAGAGCTGTGTCAGGCCGTTCCCGGGCTGGGTTTGACCCTGGACATCAGCCACTATCTCTGTGGAAAGTACGCCGGCCGCGGGCACGACGTCGTGTACCCCTATGTCTATCATGTCCATCTGCGCGACACGTCGCCGACGCAGTTGCAGGTGCCGATTGGACTCGGCGAGGTCGACTATGCGCGCATTATTTCTCAACTGCGGCGATTCAACTTCGGGCGCGTGATGGCGGTTGAGTTGCTGCCCGAGTTGTTGGGCGATCTTGACCGCGGTCTGGAGCTGAGGAAGATTCGCATGCTGCTGGAAACGCTGCTCTAAGCGCAGAGGCGATGCGGCTGAGCATTCCCGGTGGTCTATTGCGCGGGGCATGGCCTGGAGTGGAACGACCACGGCGTGCGCGTCGTCGTCAGGTCTGGGATTGTGCCGCCGCGCCGTGGATGCCTCGGTCTCCGAAGCAGCGGCGTCACAGCGCCGTTCGGATGTCGAGTGCGGCAAGCATCCCCGAGGCTTTGTGCCAGGTCTCTTCGTATTCGGTCCGCGGATCGGATTGCGCGACGATGCCGCCCCCCACGCCGCATTGCAGCCAGCCGCCCGACTGGACGAACGTGCGAATTAGCAGGTTGCTGTCACAGACACCGTCGTGCCCGACATAGAACAAGCTGCCGGTGTAGGGGCCGCGAGCCGTCGGTTCGAGTTCCGCGATGATTTCCATGGCGCGGACCTTGGGTGCGCCGGTAATCGATCCGCCGGGAAACGTCGCCGCAAAGACATCCCAGGGACTGCATCCCTCATCCATTTCGCCGCGGACTTCGGAGACGAGATGCTGCACGGTGGCATAGGTCTCCACTTCGCAAAGTTGCGGTACACAGATACTTCCGGGGCGACAGACGCGCGAGAGGTCGTTTCGCAGCAGATCAACAATCATCACATTTTCCGCCTGATCCTTTTCACTCTGACGCAGCGAATCGCGGAGGAACAGATCGGCCTCCACCTGGGTCGAGCGGCGCCGGGTCCCTTTGATCGGCCGAGTTGAGACCACCCCGCCCCCCATTTGCAGGAAGCGCTCCGGAGACGCGCTGATCACCGCCCAATCCCTCACCGAGTAAAGTGCGGCGAACGGAGCCGGGTTGCATTGTCGCAGACGGTCGAAGAGATCCAACGGTGAACCTGTCGCCCGTAGCAGGAGGCGTTGGGACAGATTGGCCTGGAAGATGTCGCCGGCGTAGATGTAGTCGACGACCCGCTGAAGCGCCCGCAGATACTCCCCCGACGTGAAGTCGCTCCACACACCGGGGGCGACGGAGATCGCCCACTCGGGCAATGCGGCATGGGCCTGCGACGCGATGGGCGCGGAAATCTTGGGCAGCGCGGCACTCACGCGATGGAAAACCTCACGGCAGCGGCTTTCGGCGAGCGCCTGGGGACTCACGTGCGCGTGTGTGGACCAGCCGTGGGCCACCAACCACGCCCGGCCGGCAAGATGATCCCACGCCAGGACCCACGGATAGAGTCCGGCCGAGAGCACGGGCAGTCGGAAGGTGTCGTGGCGCGCATGGGGTATCCGTTCCCAGCACCGCCCCAGTTCATACGACATCAGTCCGGCGATTCCCCCCTGAAACGGCGGCAGCCCAGCCACGGTTGCGCCGCGAAATTGTTGCGACCAGCGACGCAGACGAGCCAATGGATCGCGGGAGCACGCGCCGGCGGTCAATTCCTCGTAGTCGCAGGGATCGGCCATCAGGAACGAATACCGACCGCGCGTGCCATGGACGGCCGCACTGTCGAGCAGCAAAAGCCCGGGCAGGTCAGCGAGCGAGCGCAGTGCGTCCATCACCCGCGGAACCGGACGCAATTCCTGGACGACGGGAAGCGTCGGCGGCTGGGCGATGGATGGTGAATCAACCGTCATGTCCGTTCCGCGGGAGCTTGAATGCTGCAGGATTTTGATCCGTACTGAACGCGGACAGGCTCAACTCGCAGCGAGTGACGGGCCTGTCCGCAAGTCATTTGCCGATTCCGGTCCGACTCTTCACTCCGATTCCGCCCTCGCCGCCGGTGCGGAGCGAGCCTGGCGATGTTCCTTGCGTCGTTGAACCGCACTGTGCTCTTCCACGGTCAGGAATCCCCACCGCAGGCATTCGTCTTGAACATATTGCTTGCCCAAGGTGAGCGCCGTGCGGGCTTTCATCAATTCCATCCCCAGGTAGAACGCATGTTCGGCGGTCAAGGTTCCGACCGTCGCCGCCATGCGATCGAAGACCTCGTAAGGATCGTCGCCGTGCCAGTGGCCGTCACGGTTGATGAGGTGTACTTCGCCGCGCTCGGCAAAGATGCGGAAGTTCGGGTCGGTGATCCGGTCGGAAAGCTGTTGCAGGCCGTCGGCGCCCAACGCATGGAGTTTGGGATCGCGGAGCAGCAACAACCGCCCGTCGAGGTGTTTGGCAAGACGTCGTTCCTGCAAGCTGTAACGCACCAGTTTGCGGGCCGCGTCGAACTCGCGCACTGCGGTCCGACACCAGTTAATCACTTCCGTGGTCAGCACACTGCCGATGCGGAGTTCTTCACAGATGGCGGCGAGCAGAAAATTGACCCCGGCGCTGTCCACCTCGGACAACTCGGTGACGTTGCCGACCCCCATCATCATCGGCGCCTCGGGAAAGCGCCTGCGGATCTCAAAATATCGGGCCAGGGAGGCGGCGAAGCCGAAGCCAATCGGTTCCAGAATGGGATCCCAACGGACTTTCCGCCCCCGTTGCACGAGGCTTTCGGCCGTGGAGATCAATGTTTCTATCTGGTCGGGAGTATCGGGAATGACCACGAATTCCGCGGGGATGTCAGCCGCCCACGCGAGGTTGAATTGATTGACGCTGAGAACCATCTCGGCGCCGGATGCCACAGCCGCCGTGACTTCGAGTTGATCAAAACTGTCGACGGAAACCCGGAACCCCTCGGCCACAAGCGCCGCCGTTGCGGGGCCGATGTCGAGCCAGACTTGGCCCGGAATACAACCCAGGTCGATGACCTCCGCTCCGGACGCGCGATAACCCTCAGCCACGCGCAGCAGTTCGTCCCGCTGCAATTGCGGCGCGTGGTTGATCTCTGCGAGGATTTCAATCGAGTGCTCGGTGAGAGGCGGGACGGGACGGGAGGCTCGCCCGAAAAACTCGGGGAGGTCGAACAGATCTTTCGGCCCGAGGACAAACGGAACGCCAAAGCGCTCGGTTAACGGGGCAAGATCGCCCTGACACCAGCCGGGAACGATCACTTTGGAAATGCCGCTCGGGAACTCCAGTTTTCGCGCCAACCACTCCGACGAGATGAGGGCGGCGACGGTGATTGGCAGGACCGCCACCTGATAGCCGAAACCGACGGCGGCAGCCAGTTCCGGCAGCACCGAGCGCAAGGCCGGTTCGGCGAGCCGCCCCGTCACGAACAGGAGTTGAGGAGTGGTCATGGGAACGGTTTCAAGCTGGGAGTGCGCGGCTCCCTGCGAGGACTCTGCGGTGCGCCTGGAAAGGTGTGGTGCACTCGAATCACTGTAGCCGAATTCGCAAGACTTCGGGGTTCAGCCCGTGCCTTCGGAATTTTTGCGAATTCGGCGAATAGCCATCCGCTTCTCGAATCATCTCACGGCTCCGCCGTTGGCATTGATGACCTGGCCGGTCAGGTACGCGGCCTCATCGCTGACAAGAAACCGAGCCAATTTGGCGATATCTTCGGGAGTTCCCCAGCGTTTCAGCGGTGTTTCCCTCAGGACCCTTTGCTGCCAGACCTCCCCCGCCTGTTCGCCCCAGGCGGTGCGAATCCAGCCGGGAGCGATGCAATTGACCCGCACCTGAGGCGCGAGACTGACGGCGAGAGAACGCGAGAAACCCATCACCGCATTCTTGGCCGCGGCAAACAGTTCGCCACTGTCTCCCTCCATTCCACGGTCGGATTGATCCCAGCCGATTGTCACGATCACGCCGCGACCCGCAGCACGGAAGCGTTCGCCGGCGAGTTTGCACAAGAGCATCGTCGCGCGAACGTCCACCTGCAGCAATTCGTCCAATTTTGACGAATAGGACAGCTCGGCGGCGGCCCCGGTCAGCAGATCAACCCCGGCATTGTGGATCCACCCATCAACTGTTCCGCATGCGCCCCAAGTGTCCTCCAAGAACTTCGGAAAACCACGGGGATCATGAAAGTCGCAGGGCAGCAACCAAGCTCGTTGTCCCCGGGTATGAATCTGTCGACAAACTTCTGCGGCTTCGGTGACGGATCGGGAATAATGGATGGCAACATCAGCACCTGCGGCGGCCAGTTCGAGGGCGATGGCTCGTCCAATGCCGCTGGAAGCTCCGGTCACAACAAAACGGCGACCCGACAAATCAGCGAATTCCGACACGAAGTTCCCTTTTGCGCCAACACCAGACGCGAGGTTCACGTGTTTCATTTCTGAGCGAGGCTCGGGCTGGTTCCCGAAGTTCGCAGCCGCGGAGTGTTCTTTCGCCGTTGACCATATCACGGCGGTGGACGTGACGTTACCCGTGGGATCTTAAGGAATTGTGTGATTCTCGCCTAGCCGCCAATTTCGTATGAAGGTCGTTGACTCGGCTGATCGGCAGGGGCATAATGCTGGCGAACTTGAACAAGGGAAAGGTCCGGGTCCGCAAGGACTCCAGTTTGGCAGCAATGATTCATCATCTCACAATTGTCTCTTCTTGGTTCGCCATTCTGGCGGGAAACACTGTCGCGGTGCTGCCACCCACATGATTGACTGATACAGATCCCGCTGCATTCTTGCAGCGACTTGTCTGCATCGCGACGGCTGATTGAAAGCACAATCCGAAACGAAGCTGACAATTCCGCCCAAGGAATGCGGGAACATTGTACGTCCACCCCACGGACGGATCGCTGTTGGTCCGTCCTTAAAAGGATTGCCTGAATTGTCCGATCCAGGTTCGGGTGTTGATCGCCGGCCGGGCGAATCGCCTCCGGGATCGCAACCAGAGAGTGAGAACGAAATGATTGCTAATCTCGCGGAACCCCCAGCGACCCGTGGTGGGTCGTTCCCGGAACTGTCCGACCAACTCGAGAAGGATCTCGTGCAGGTGTTCAAGCTCCTGTCCGACGAGACCCGTCTCCGCATCCTGATGTATCTGATGCGCGAAGGGGAGCTGCACGTGACCGCGCTGTGTGAGCGGCTCGGCCAAAGCCAACCCGCCGTCAGCCATCACCTGGCCTTGCTCCGTGTGGCCGGTCTGATCGAAGCTCGCCGCGACGGCAAGCACAACTTCTACTCCATCCGCGCCAAGCACTTCCACCGGATCATGGGGGAGCTCTTCAGCAGCATCACCAATCCGGAGGGAGAAGGCATCCGCTTCCAGGATTTCATCCTGTCGCAGAAGCCGTAAGCCGCAGCTCACCGTCGAATCGATCAACGTCGCAGAGGCCCAGGGATCGCCGTCCCTGGGCCTCTGGCGTTGGAACACTCAGTGCCGAAGCCTGTCTCTTCATTTTCCCTCGCTCCCGTGTTACAACTCGCCTGTTTGGCCGCGCGGGGATGCGCGGCAAGGGTGTCATGACTTGTGGGTGGCGATGGTCCATGTCGGCAGCGGCCAAGCTTGTTCTCGAAGATGGTTCGATTTTCACCGGCACATCCTTTGGCGCCGCGGGCGAAGTCTTTGGCGAGGTCGTCTTTAACACCAGCATGACCGGCTATCAGGAGATCCTCACCGATCCCTCTTACTGCGGTCAGATCGTCACCATGACCTGTCCGCAGATCGGGAATTACGGCGTCAATCCCGCGGACGTCGAGAGCGGCAAACTCTCCATGCGCGGCTTCATCGTCCGCGAGCTCTGCCATGTCCCGAGCAACTTTCGCTCGCAGAAGACCCTCGATGCCTACCTCGCGGAGGCTGGCGTGGTCGGACTCGAAGGAGTCGACACCCGCGCCCTGACCCGCAAGCTGCGGATTCGCGGAGCGATGACCGGCGTCCTCTCCTCCGTCGATCTCGACAACGCCTCGCTCCTGAGGAAAGTGCAGAACAGTCCTTCGATTGTCGGCCGCGACCTGGTTCGCGAGGTGATGCCCATTGCAAATTCGGAGTGGTCCGAGGGGCTGACGGAATACAACGATCTGGCCTTGTCGGAAGGCTTTGCCGACACGTGCCGGAAACACGTCGTCGCCATCGACTATGGCATGAAATGGAACATTTTGCGGCATCTCCGCCACCTCGGGTGTCGAGTGACCGTTGTCCCCGGCACGGCAACGACCGAGCAGATCCTCGCGCTGCAACCAGATGGCGTCTTCCTCTCGAACGGCCCCGGCGATCCCCGCCCGCTTGAGTACGCCATCAACACCATCCGGGGTTTGCTGGGTCAGACCCCGATGTTCGGCATCTGCCTGGGTCATCAGTTAATGGGACTCGCCTGTGGAGCCGAAATCTATAAGCTCAAATTTGGTCACCGGGGCGCCAATCAGCCCGTGCTGAATCACCAGACGGGCCGAGTCGAGATCACGTCGCAGAATCACGGCTTCGCGATCGCCGCCGAATCGCTGCCGGAGCATCTGGAAGTCACGCACATCAATCTCAACGACCGGACGGTGGAAGGTCTGCGGCACAAGGAATTTCCGGCGTTTTGCGTGCAGTACCATCCGGAAGCCTCCGCTGGTCCCCACGACAGCGACTACCTGTTTCAGGAGTTCGCCCGTCTGATGGATCAACCCGCCGCCGCGAGCGCCTCATAATCTGCCCCCAGTCGCTCACTCGATCCACCCACGTCGCTGGCGGTTTCGCGATGGGTCTTTCCCGACAAATCGCGAATCCGCGAGCGTCTTCGGGTGTGTTTTCTGAGTACGTGAGTGAGAGTTCTCGCGACAAATGGGGGTCTCGCTGGTAAACTCCGGGGAATTCGTCCCGAATTCTTACCGCAGCAGGAATCCGCCCGATCATGGCCCTCGAACGAACACTGGTGTTGCTGAAGCCCGATGCCGTCGCCCGCCGCCTGTGCGGCGAAATTCTGGGCCGGTTTGAGACCCGCGGCCTGAAGATCATCGGCCTGAAGC
>JANRLN010000229.1:0-5967 GCA_033762515.1 Planctomycetaceae bacterium | reverse complement strand
CGGTCGCCCGCCGCGGCGCAGAATGTTGGGCACATACGTCGGGAAGTAGGGACTGAAGACCAGCACGCCGTCGCCGGGATTGACGAAGGCTTCGCAGAAGTACTGCTCGAAGACCTTGGCCCCCGGGGCGACGACCACGTTATCGGCCTTGGCGGGAATGCCGAATTCGTCGGCGACGAACTTCGCCGCGGCCTCGCGGAACACCGGAAGTCCCGGCGAAGGACAATAGTGCGACTGGTCGTCCCGAATGGCATCCATCCCGGTCGACTTCGCCGATGCAGTGCTGGCGAACGGACTGTCTCCGATTTCGAGTTCGACCACATCCTTGCCGGCCGCCTTCAGCGACTTCGCCACGGCCAACACACTGAAAGCCGTCTCTACGGACAGCGACCGCGCAAATTGACTCAATTCCAAAGCCACGCTTCGATCTCCCTGCTGTCGAACCAACGGTGTTCGCGACTGACGACGGACAACGGACCACTCACTACCGTGCCGAAATCGCCTGCTGCAGCGGCTTGAGCACCTGGTCGATCACGTGCCGTTCGAACATCTGCTCGCAGGTGCTGCGGAGTTGTGTGAGGGTCTCTTCGTAAGACGTGTTCGATTCCAGGCTGCCGTATTGACGGACCGTGAAGTAGACGCTGATGTGGTCTTCGGGGTATTCCCCCCGGCGGACCTGATAGGCGTTGGTGCGGGTTTCGATCATCAAACGCGCCTGCCGGCGGCAGGCTTCGTCGAGGCTGATGGTCATCGAGGGTTCGTAGCTGAGAATCTGAGCGCCGGTAATATCGACGAGGCTCTCCAGAGCGCTCGATGTTCCCAGCGCCTCCGCCACGAGGGCGTCGTGGTTGCCGCGGTAGGTGAAGTCGAACCCCAGCATGTAGTCGAGGGCTTCACAGTCGAGCGGGCTGACCGAGAGCATGTAGGGGACAAGCTCCAGCACCAGCGCGTGCTGTTCGATGGCCTGGTCGACATTGCCCGGATTGACGTGCCCGCTGCAGACGCGGCGCGGCTCCAGCGAGACCCAGCGCTGATGCCCCATGTCTTTGTCCTCTTCGAGGACGAAGTCGCCGTTGTCGCGCGTGTAGAAATTCCGCATCGACGGGTGCTGCTTCTGAATGCGTTCGAAGAACCCCAGCACGGTTTCGCGCCCCGCCGGAAGCTGCATCTCGGTATTCAGATTCATGTTGACGTAGAAGTCATCCGCCAACGAGGCGTAGTCGGTCATCAACGGGTCCTCAAAACAACTGACGTGCAAGAGTTCGAGGGCGTCGATGCGACGCCGGAACCACTTGCACGCTCCTTCCCCTCACGCCGGGATGTCATCACAATGGCGACGCACAGCCTCGTGCCGAACGCCGCCCGGTGGGCATTCTATAGGGGAGTCGAGCATGAATCAAAGACCGACCGTCCGTCCCCGCCCGGGACGTTCCGCGTCAACTCTCGATGCGTCCGCGTGGTCGTTGTTTGAGACGGCTGTCGGTTGGGTGGGTGTCTGCGGAACTCCCCGCGGCGGCGTGTTGCGCACCTGCGTGGGGTATGCCTCACCCGGTGCGCTGGTGCAGGCGCTGGAAAGGATCGACTCCGCCCCGTTCGAAGACGACTGGTGTCCCGAGTTGCGGGAGCGGCTGTGCCGCTATCTCGCCGGACATGCCGACGATTTCCAGGACGTGAAGGTCGGCGCGACGTGGTCGACCGACTTTCAACGACGGGTGATCGCCGCCCTGCGACAGGTCCCGTGCGGAGCCACCCTCAGTTATCAGGAACTCGCCGCCCGCGCCGGTCGCCCGAAAGCAGCCCGGGCGGTCGGACAAGTGATGGCGACCAACCCCGTCCCCCTCATCGTCCCCTGCCACCGCGTCCTCGGCAGCGGCGGCCGCCTGGGAGGCTTCTCCGCACCCACAGGACTCGACCTGAAACGGCGGCTGCTGGAGTTGGAAGGGCTGAGGGCTGAGGGCTGAGGGCTGAGGGTTGAGAGTTGAGGGTTGAGAGCTCAGCCCATCCTCTTTGCCTGATGCCTGATGCCTGATGCCCCTCTCCCTCCTCAAAACCGCCGAATCGCACTCAGGCCCAGGGCGTGGATGAATGCCTGGTGCGTGGCGTTGTCGAAATCGCTCCCGGCGAGACCGTTGGCCCCGACTTCGATTTCCGGAGAGAACAGGAACATGTACGAAGCGTCCAATTCCCAGGACCTCCACTGGAAGCCGTAGCCCACCGAGAAGGCGTGCTCGAAGATCCCCTGGATGTACGGCGTGATCGTCGAGGCGGGAATCGGGTTGCGGTGGTACACATAACCGCAGCGGGCGATGCGTCGGCCACCCAGGTCGCGTTCGTAGCCCAGTTTCACCGAGAGGGTGTCGCGCCAATTGAGGGGGAGCGACTCGCGAATGTCCGGGAACAGCAGGCGATCGGCGTCGTTGAGCGCGATGTCAAAGCTGTCGAAAGATCCCGACCAGTCGAACCACACCAGGTCGGTCGAGAGGACCTGACATTCATCCCACTCGTGACGCAGGCCGAAGCCCAGCGTTCGGGGCCAGGCGATGTTCAGATGGGTGTCGTAGCGAGCCTGGCCCAGCAGGGGGACGTCCACCAGGGCGTTGCCGTCCGCCTTGAAGCGGCTCTCGCTCTGATACGCGACGCCGAGCGTTGTGGCCTCGGTGAGCTGATACTGCAGCCCGAGGGAATAGACCGGCGTGGCCCCGGTGGCCTGCAGGTCGACGCGCGTCGGCAACCCGGTCAGGACTCCGGCGTTCTGCAGCGTCAACGGGCCTTCCAACTCGGTGTGGCTGATCGCCATCCCGAATGTGCCGCCGATCGAGAGTCGCTCGTTCACCTTCCAGGCGACGCCCGGCAGGATCTTTGCCAGCGCACCAAACGACTTATAAGTCTGCTCCCCCCCGAACGGGAACTGGCCCTGCATTTCATAAGTTTCGGAAAACCCGGCCGGAGCGTAGATCCCCAGACCATAGGCGAACTTGCCGTCCTCCGATTTCCGCACGAGACCCACCGAGCCGAGGGGCGAAATCCCGAAGTCCGAGGCCGACGGGTTGTCGGGGTCGCTGTAGCGGAAGTCCATGAACAGCAGGTTGCCGCCGACGTCGAAGAGTCCCTCCCCGGGCACGAAGACCGCCCCGGCGGGATTATCGAACAGGACGGCCCCGTTGTCGGCATGGGCGATGTTCGTGCCGCCGCGACCCAGGGCGCGGGGGGAGAGGCCGTTGAGATGGATGCCGTCGGCCGACAGCTCTCCCGCGGCTGTGCACAGCAGCAGGCCAGCCCAGAGGAGCGTTCGAGGGCCGCGCATAGACCGATCCGTGGTTGCGGGGAAGAAGGGAAGCTCACCATCAACGTCGTGCGGGGGTTCCCGCCCCGTGATCGAAGATCGAGGCTCCGGCATCGTATCGACGCCGTCAGGTCGCGACTCGACGCCGATCCCGCCCCGCCGCCGTGAATCGTCGGCAACTCTTCCGTCTGGGCAAACTGCGCATTCCATTCCAGTGTGCGATCCCGCCAGTGTGTCATCGCGAACTCCCGGGACGCCAGCCCGATCGTAACTCGCCGCCAAAGCCTCGCCCGCCGGAATCGCACACGCTACGCTCGCGTTGATCCGTTTGGGGTGGGATGGCGTTGTTACAGGAAATCTCGGGAGTGCCGCACATGGCGATCGAATCGTCGACCCCCTGGGTCGAACCCTACGACCTCTTCGTCAGTTATTCGCGCAAGGACGACGCCGACGGCATGGTGTCGGCCCTGGTCGCGCAAATACAGGCGGAACATGCCGAGTTTTCCCCGACGTTTCCCCTCAAGCTCTTCTTTGATTGCCAAAGCATTGTGACCGGGGATTACTGGCGCGAGACGTTGCGCAAAGGGCTGCGGCAGTCGAAGGTGCTGCTGGCGGTATTGTCTCCCCATTACTTTGCCAGTGAGTACTGCCGCTGGGAGTGGGAAGAGTTTTTGCGGATCGAGCAGAGCCGGACGATCCCCGGCGAGGCCCTGATGCCGCTGTTCATCGTCGCCCCTGCGGATCTCGAGGGGCAGGTGACCCCCGCCACCCGCGAATGGTGGGACAGCCTCGCCAAAATCCACGGCGTCGAGATCCATCCCTTCTGGCCCCGCGGTCGTGAAGTGCTCCGCGACAACGAAGTGCGCGAGCGCGTCCGCGGGCTCGCCCAGCGCGCCGCCGAACGGGCCGACCTCGGCCGCAGGTTGAGTGCCGTCCCCCGGTCGGAACTGGAACGGAATCCCAATTTCGTCGGCCGGGTGAGCGAACTGCGACAACTGCGCGAGGCCCTCACGAACTTCGAAATCGTCGGCGTCTGCGCGGTGCATGGGATCGGCGGGATCGGCAAGACGTCGCTCGCGGTCGAGTACGCCTATTGCTTCCGGCCGGAATATCTCGGCGGACTGTTCAAGCTCGACCTGTCGACCACGCACAGCGTCGCCGATCTGCAGAGCCAGCTCGTCACCCTCGCCGAGACCAAGCTGCACGCCGCCATCGATCACGGCGCGCCCCTGGAGCGGCAGTTCGCCGCCGCCCGCTCGGCGTTTGAACAGGGGAACATTCACGACCAGATTTTGCTGATCCTCGACAACCTCAACGAGGAAGACGCCGCGCTCGTCTCGGCGGGGGCGCGGGGACAGTGGATTCTCAACCTCGAAAAAGTGCACATCGTCGTCACCACGCGGCTGGGTCCCAAGGGGCTGGGGCTGCAGGAGTGCATCTCAGTCGACCGGTTGTCTGCGGCGGAGGCGCTGGATGTGCTGTTCCAATACCGTGCGTTCGGACGGAACCCCGCCGACCCCGACTACCTCGCCGCCCGCGCCGCGGACGAGCGTTGGGAGGTCTACGCCGGGAGTCACGAACCAGCGGCGGCCGAACCGCATGACGACGACGAATGGAAAGCCGCCCTGGCGATCGCCAACCGCTTGGGTCGCCATACGCTGATGGTGGCCCAGGTGGGGGCCTACCTGGGGAATTACGACATTCCCTATGGAACGTTCCTGGCGGAAATGGACCCCGCGGGCATCGGCCTGGCGCTGGACGACGTCGGCAGCGACGCCGCGGTGCAGCAGCTCATCGCCCATCCGCAGCCCACGATCGAGGCCCTCCTGTCGCGGTCGCTCGACCGGCTGGCGGCGAGTTCGCCGCTGCCGCAAAGAATTTTGGAATACGCGGCGTTCCTGCCCCCCGATCATATCCCAGTCCGCTGGCTGGAACTGCTGGTTCGCGCCGATGCCGAGATGGCGGCCCCCTTGAGCGTCCGGAAAATCGGCCGCGACCCGTGGCGCGACGCCCTGGGGGAACTGGCCGACCTGCAGCACTTGACCGGGAGCGAATCGCGGCGGATGCACCGGATTCTGCAGGAAGCCGTGCAGAGGCGGTTGTCGCCGAAGGCCGCGGCGCTGCGGTCGGCACAGGTCACGGAGATGCTCGATACGGTAGCCGTGCAACTGCAGGGTTCCCATTTGCCGCCGCAGGTGGTGCCGGAAGTCGCGGCGCTGCGGGCCTGCGTGTGGCCGAACCTGGACGGCGACGACGTGTTGTACGGTCGCGTCGCGCTGGCGTTGACGCGGCTGCTGCTCCGCCGCGGGAACCTGCGCGACGCGATCCGCTGCGGCGAGGCGGCCGCGCGACTGCTGGCGTTGCGGAGCAAGCAGGCCCCGGAGAATGCCGACTACGCCCGCGACCTGTCGGTGTCGTACGAGCGCATGGGCGACCTGTTTCGGGCGTTGGGAGACGGCACGCGGGCGCGGGAGTACTACGAACAGGCCCTCACGGTGCGTCAGCGGCTGGCGGAGCAGGCCCCGGAGAATGCCGACTACGCCCGCGACCTGTCGGTGTCGTACAATCGCATGGGCGACCTGTTTCGGGCGTTGGGAGACGGCACGCGGGCGCGGGAGTACTACGAACAAGATCTCAAGATTGCTCAGCGGCTGGCGGAGCAGGCCCCGGAGAATGCCGACTAC
>JANRLN010000228.1:0-2802 GCA_033762515.1 Planctomycetaceae bacterium | reverse complement strand
CAGACACCAGCAGCATTCCTCGACAGAGTGATCACGGATGGGGAATTATTCCCCGACCGGCACCTTCGTGCCAGTGGCGCTGGGCGGTGTGCCCCGGAAGTCTCAGGAAAACTCGCACAGCTCAATCACAAGATCGACGGGCAGCGACCGCCCGCCCGTGGATGATTTCGCCAGTCTGGCGAGTTAGCATCATTAGACTGAGTTCCACGCCGGTTCGCATTCGACAGCACTGAACGGCATCCCATCCCTCATGGACTCCACTTCCGTCAGCCTCTTCCGTCGCCTGCGCGAGCCGCAGCCGGATGCCGCCTGGCAACGGTTTGTGGACCTATATGGTCCGCTGATCTTTCGCTGGGGCTGCCAAAAGGGGCTGAGTGCCACGGATGCCGCCGATCTGGTGCAGGACGTCTTGGCGACGCTGCTGGTCAAACTCCCGGAATTTGAGTACGACCCCACCCGTCGGTTTCGGGGCTGGCTACGGACAATTGTCGTGAACCGAGCCTGTGACCTGCGTCGCCGGAACGCGAGGCTCCCTGCCAATGCCGCCGACGAGGTGTTGGCGCAACTCACCGTCGTCGAAGACGTCGATCTCTTTCTCGATGCGGAATACTGCCGTCTGCTGGTGCATCGGGCCTTGGAACTGCTGCGGTCGGAATTCAGCAGCGCCACCTGGGAGGCCGGGCGAAGGCAACTGCTCGAGGGTGTCCGCGCCGGCGATGCGGCCCAGCAGCTGGGGTTATCTCTCAATGCAGCTTATCTCGCTAAGTCCAGACTGCTCAGCCGGTTACGCGAGGAATTGGCGGGCTTGATGGAATGATGTGCTCCGGCACGGGACAATTTTGAGACAGGTTTCAAGCGACCATTCGTAGACCCTATTGAGAACGAGATCTCCTTTCCGCGCCAGTTCTGAACTTGGATTGCGACATCACCCATGACCAACACGAACTGTCCCGATCGCGAGACGCTGGAACTGCTCCTGCTCGGCAAACTCCCGGCGCCGCAGCGCGAAACACTGGGCGAACATCTGCTGCATTGCGCTGCCTGCGCCGCCTCCGCCGACACTCTTTCGCTGCACGATGACTGGACCAACGCCCTGCGGAGTCCTCCCACCCCCGAAGAACACCCGCAGATCCTGGCCCAGGCCATTGAGCGCGCCAAGGCGCTGTGCGGCGAATTGGACACGGTTCCGCCCGACGCGAGTCTGGCCACTCAGGTGGGGTCGATCGCACAACTCGCCGCGCTGACACGTCCCCCGACCGGCCTCAAAATTAACCCGGAAGAAATCCGCTTTCTCGCTCCTCCCCTCCTCCCCGACGAAATCGGCCGCCTCGGCCAGTACCGCATCCTGCAGGTCCTCGGTGCGGGTGGCATGGGCGTCGTCTTCCGGGCGGAAGATCCCCGCCTCAAGCGGCAAGTGGCCCTAAAAGCGATGAAGCCTGCCGTTGCTGCCAGCGCATCGGCCAAGGAACGCTTTCTCCGCGAAGCCCAATTCACTGCGGCGCTGGAACACGACAACATCGTCCACATCTACCAGGTCGATGAAGACCGGGGGGTGCCCTTTATCGCCATGCAGTTCCTGCGCGGTGAGTCGTTGAAAACACGGCTGGAACGCGTCGGGCGGTTGCCCGAGCGGGATGTCGTCCGCATTGGGAAGGAGATTGCCGCCGGGCTGGCCACGGCGCACGAGCGGGGATTGATTCATCGCGACATCAAGCCCGACAACATCTGGCTGGAAGAAAAGTCCGATCGGGTCAAGATTCTCGACTTTGGTCTCGTACGGGCCACCGGGGACGACGCCGGGCTGACGCAGTCCGGCATGGTCATGGGGACGCCGCGGTACATGGCTCCCGAACAGGCCCAGGGACACGAGGTTGATCACCGCTGCGACCTTTTCAGCCTCGGGAGCGTGCTCTATCACCTGGCCGCCGGGACCCCTCCGTTCGCAGGGAGCAATTTGACGTCCACGTTGATGGCCGTGGTGCACCAGGCTCCGCAGCCTCTGACCGGGGTGGGTGCCGACGTTTCACCGGAACTGGAAACACTGATACGGAAACTGCTGGAGAAGGACCCCCGGCAGCGTCCGCAAGGGGCGGCGGAGGTCTACGCGACGTTGACCGAACTGGAACACGATCTCCGTCAACCGCGCGACCGGACCGACGCCACGCTGGTCCTGAAAGAAACCGCCGACCTTGCTCCAACCGCGACTTCCAGTACTGGTACGGTCGCTCACCCCGTGCACAGCAGTGGCAATGGTCGCCGCTGGAGTGCCAAGGGAATCGCCCTGGCGGCGGGCGCCGGGGCGGCGCTCCTGCTGGCGGGGGTGATCATCATCACGATCACGAATAAGGACGGCACGAAGACGACGATCAAGGTTCTCGAGGGTGTTGAGACCGACTTGGAGGCCGCTCCCGGATCCAAAGTCTTCATCACCCAAACGGATGCAGCTTCCGGCACTCCATCTTCCACTCCCGAGCCTCAACCCGGCTGGCATGGCTGGCCCGCGGATGCCCCGAAACCCGCGATTGCTCCGTTCGACGCCGCGCAGGCGACGAAGCATCAGGAAGAGTGGGCCGCGTATCTGAAGATTCCCGTTGAGTATACGAACACCCTCGGCATGAAATTCCGCCTCATCCCGCCGGGGGAATTCATGATGGGGAGCACGGCGGAGGAGATCGCAGAGGCCCTCAAGGATGTCCATCTCGACAAGCACTGGCAGGAGTGCATCCAGAGCGAAGCCCCGCAGCACAAGGTGAATTTGACGCAACCGATTTATCTGGGCGTGAATGAGGTCACGCAGGCGGA
>JANRLN010000227.1:0-7331 GCA_033762515.1 Planctomycetaceae bacterium | reverse complement strand
CGGGATCACGCAGGCGGTGCAGAAGGCGTCGCCGCGGTCGTTAAAGTCGACCCCCCAGGGATTGCTCGTCCCCTCGGCGAAGACTTCGAATTCGTGACGCGTGGGATGATACCGCCAGATGCCGGCGTTGATCTTCGCCCGCTGGTCGTCCGGCGCCTTGGGTTTGCCGACGTTGGAATGCGTGAAGACTCCGTGGCAGCCGTACAGCCAGCCGTCAGGACCCCAAAGGAACGAATTCAGCGTTTCGTGCGTGTCTTGAAAGCCCCAGCCGTCGAGGAGAATCTGCGGCTCGGCGTCGGGTTTGTCGTCGCCATTGCGATCGGGGATGAAAAGCAGATACGGCGCCGCACCGACCCACACGCCGCCGAAGCCGACCTCCAACCCGCTGACGAGATTGAGTCCCTCCTGGAAGACGGTCCGCTTGTCGAACTTCGCGTCGCCGTCGAGATCTTCGAAAATCAGAATGCGGTCGCGAGCTTCGTAGTCCGGGACGCGCACCGGATACGAATAGGCCTCGGCGACCCACAGCCGGCCGCGGTCGTCGAATGCCATCGCAATCGGTTGCGTCACATCGGGTTCGCCGGCGCACAAACGCGCATGGAACCCGGGCGGCAGCGTCATCGCCTGGGCGGCAGCCTCGGGAGAACGTCCCGCCGCCATTGGCGGATGGCGTTTGGGTTGCTGCTGCTCCCATTCGGCTTTGGGAACCTGCTTCACCTGCTGGACGTGGGCGAAAATCCCCTGCTTGTTGCCGACAACCACATCGGGAATGCCATCTCCCGAGACATCTGCCGCGGTCACCTGCACGCCGACTCCGGAGTTGTCGTCGATGAGATGGGGCACCCAGTCGACGGCGCCGTCCTTTCCGCGCTGCAGTTGGAACCAGTAGAGGACCGCCGGGGCTTCCGGTTCCGGGTCTCCCTTCGGGCCGTGCGCCCAATAACGCTTCCCGGTGACGATGTCCTTTAAACCGTCGCCGTCCATGTCGACCAGATCGATGGCGTGAATCTGCGAGAATTTTACTCCATACGGATTGTCCTGCACCTTGTCGGTGGTGATCGTCTGCGACTGAAATTTTGGTTCACCATCGTCGCTCTTCAACTGTCGATGCCACACCAGCCCGAAGCCATGGGCCTGTAGACTGGTGATGACGTCGTTGAGGCCGTCGCCATCGACGTCGTAGGCGTACATTTGCGCTCCCCCCGCGCCGGTGAACGGGGCCGCATGCTTCTTCCAGACTGGGTCCCCTGCCAGCGACGCCGGCTGCTCCCACCAGCCGCTCTTCTCCAGGAGATCCATCCGGCCGTCGCTGTTGACGTCGCCGAACCCCAGGCCGTGTGTAAAGCGCCCGCCGGCCGACTGATCCGAGATCTGGTGAAACGTCCAGGGCTGTTCCGGATGCTCCCAGTTCGGCGATGCGTATCCGAAGAAACCGCCGGTGGAGCAGATGATCTCCGGTTTGCCGTCGCCAGTGAGGTCGCCCCACGTCGGCGACTCATTGTCGACGACGTCCAGAACCTTGTGCCGGGTCCAGAAACCGTCCTTCCCCTGCGGATTCTCGAACCACGACGCATCCTGTCCGGGGAAGCCGTAGATGAGGATGTCGGTCCAGCCGTCGCCGTTGAGATCGTGCGTGTAGGCGAAGAAGTTGTCGGAATACCCATGCGGATCAAACGGCTTCGGCGGCGAATATTCGTGCCGGGCCTCAAATGTCGGCCCGGCGAACCAGAACGGCCCGGCGACGAGGTCGGGTTTTCCATCCCTGTTGATGTCCCCCACCGCGGCCCCCTCGGTGAAGAACTTGTCGATCAGCTTGGTCGTGGCGAACGTTCGCAGCGCCCGCGTCTCCTCCTGAGCCAGCCCTACCCCAGTGACGCAGGCTGAAACCCAGCCCAACATGACGGCGATTCGCAGAGACATACTGACCACTCCGAGCGCGAGGGAGTGCAGCCGTAGAAGACCGGCCGCGGGATCTGTAATGTTAACCATCGGCCGGCGGAATTGCCAAAACGGCGGCGAGCGGAGAACGTGACGGGCGGGAGTCCGACGAAATCCCATCGACGGTGCGAGGCCACGACTCCAGTCACTCAAGATCCCAGCTCGCTGGGTCACAGTCACTCAATCGAACGATGGGTACTCTTGACGGCAAGCGTCCTCAGCGGGAACAAGACATGTTCGGCTGGTTTGCTCCCACGTGTCCGGTTGATCCAGCGGCCAAAGCCTGGATCGAGAAGCGGTTGAACTGGCTCGCCGCTCAATTCGGCCGAGACGTCTTTGAACGACGAGCGGTCATATTGCCGACGAGCGATTTCTTTCCCGATCCCATCGACGGCAGCGAACAGAGTATCCGCCATCTCCTCGACCAAGTCTGCGGATACATGGATGTGAAGCCGTCGCGCGTTGAATTAAATCTCGTCACCTGCAACACCAACTTGTGGCTGGTCAACGATTCCGGCAAGGCCCTGCCCACTCGTTTTGCGGGATTGTATGACGAACGCTCCGATCGTACGGTGATCCACATCGAGACGTCCGAGATGCTCGATCTTGCAGGGCTGGTCGCCACAATGGCCCATGAACTCGCCCATTTGCGGCTGATGGGAGAACATCGAGTCACTGGTGACGACTACGACAACGAACTGCTGACCGACCTGACTGCCGTGTATCATGGATTTGGAATCTTCCTGGGCAATTCACCGCGTAACTGGGACGGTCAATACGGCCTCTGGCCTGACTCCAAACTCCGTTGCCCGGAATATATGACACCACCCATGTTCGGCTACGCGCTGGCCCACGCCGCCTGGGTGCGCGGCGAACCGAACGTAGAGTGGGCGAAATTCCTCTCCTTCAACCTCCGCCCCTGCTTCCGGCAGGGATTGAATTTCCTGCGGAAGACGCGCGAGTCGACCTTCCAGCCGCGACACCTCACGAAATGAATGAGGTGATGGAATCGTTGAACATCCCGAAGCCTTCGGGAGTACTCCACATTTCGCTTTGCACCTGCGGGCGTCGCGCGCGGCAAACCCGCGTGACGGGACGGTGGCATTCGGCGATCAGGACAAATCCCCCTCACTCATGTTCGCGGCGCGCTGGTTGCTCTCCGCCGAAACTCGTATCCGGCACGATGCGCACCCGGTGAGACCCCAGCAGCACGTCGTCGTAGAGCAATTCCAGGGCGTAGACGCCCGCGTGCGGCGCCGGCAGCGCCGGAAGGGGTAGGGAGACTTCGACCGTCGCCAGCGGGTCGGGGCAGTCGATCTGGAATTTGGTCGAGAAGAGCGTGGTGTTGTCGCGCAGGTCAACGTAGCGGAGTTCGAACGCTTTCTGCCCGTGGACGTCGGTGAAGCTCATGTACAAATAAGGAGACCCGGCACGGATAGTTTTGTGGACCGGGATCGGAGTCCCCGGTGTGTGCGGCAGGCCGCCCCCCGCGGAGGGTGGGATGAACCGCAACTCGGAAAAGACGCCGCAGATGACGTGCTTGCCGGTGGAGCGGTCCTGATAGACGTGATCGGCCAGCAACAGCGCCTGCAGGACGGGTGTGCTCACAGTGGTCTTCCTGATTGTCCGTGTGCGTAGGTTGGTGCAGTCGCCAGTCGAAAATCCGGGTACCCGAAACCTGGTCTCCCCTGCGAAACCAGGTCCGCGGTGGGGCGTGCCTGGGGCGTCGCCCGTCAGAAGACACTGGGCTGAATCGGCAAGTGGCTTGACGCCGTTTGGTCTCGTACCAAGGTGGGTTTCTGCGGCCTTTCGGTGCATCGCCGACCCGCATTCGCCGGGTCGGACTTACCGCCAGCCTCAACCCAACACGCGCCGCGCAAATGCCTGCACACCGCTACCTGGGGGAAGGATCTCACCCGGGTCCAGACGGCAAACAGCGCGCCGTCTGAGAGTTCGGTGAGCATGGGATGAGAAACCGACCACCCGCCCGCCACGATGGGTCGGTCGGCGAGCAGTCCCGGTTCGTTCCAGACCACACCGTCATCGACGGGGACGCGTGGTGTCAGGAGGAAACACAGCGGCAAGGGATCCGGGGCGTGGGTCAACACGAGCATGCCGTCTCGAAAGCCGCGGGAATACGAGGGGCGGGATGCGGCGGTGAGTCCCGTCGTCGTGGCACACGTCACCGCGTTCCAGGTCATTGCGGCGGCCAAACCGGCATGCTGATGTCGGCGTGGCGGCCGTGGCCCGAGGTATCTTCCAGGCGGACGCCGGAGCGCTCGTTGCACTGGTAAAGCAAGAGGGTGTGCTCGTCGCGGACGAGCTGTTCCGGCGGCGCGACGAACAGGTCGCGATAGCGGGCGCTGTCGGAGATCCGCAGGGAATAGAGTCGGCCGCGAAACTTGCCGCTGGTCGGACCCCAGCCGCCGATGATCAAGTCGTCAGTCACGATTTCCGCTCGCGGATTCCAATTGGGGCCGGTCCGGCGCGACGCAACGCGCCAGCCATCTTCGTAGACTCCCAGCCACTCGCCGTCATACACGCCGGCGAGGTGGACGATATGACCGATGCGGACTTCGCCGCCGCCGTCAGCCGTGAAGTAGCGATTCGAACTGCGATCGGTTTCACAGACGAGGTTCCATCGCAACGGCGCTTCCAAGCGGGTGGAGAACCTGGCGAATCCGTTGACGATCACCAAGGGGGTTCCGACGTGTTCGGCGGCGTCACCAAGAGGTTGCACCCAAGCTTCGATCGTCAGGGGCCTGGTCGGGTTTGCCGTCCATTTCGCGGCGACACTCGTTGTGCCCGAAAACTCCAGATAACCCGGATCGGATTCGAGACGCTCGCGGAGCGGAACAGGACCGCGGCGTGCGCGCGTCGTGAGGTCGGCAACCTGCGCGTCGCTGACATAGTGGGCGCCGACGATTTCTCCGTGATTCTGATTCGAAGACGCGTCAATCAGGCGGTCCGAGTCCGGTTCGTCGCAATGATAGAGTCCCAGCGTGTTCTTTCCCGCAGAAAGCCGCTCGGACGGTGTGAAGTCGTCGTCGTACAAGGCCGCTTCAGAAATGCGAATTTCGTCGATGATTCCGGGAAACCCAAAATCTGAGGCCGCACGCGGCTCACCTTCGAAGAATGTGGGATTCCCGGAAATGAGGAATTTTTTGAGTGATGAGACGTGGTTACGAACGAGTTTCGACCCCTGCTGCACGTGACCGTCGATGTAGAGCCGCGCCATCTGCTGCTGCCAGACTCCCGCAATGTGGACCCGCTGACCAGGTTCAACCGTGCGATCCGCCGGTACGTAAACCTTTTCCACGACATCGCGGTCGTAGGTGGTAAAGCAGTAGCGATCGCGCTCGGCCACGGCTTTCTTGTCGTTGGGGCGCACCCATTCCAGCTTGAAGCCGGCGTCTTCTGTATTGGAGAGGATCGTGGTCCCGTACTCGCGACGGACCAATGGAATCACCCAGGCTTCGATGGTCAGTGGATTCGTCCCATCGGCGCCGAATGGCAGGCGGACGTGGTCGCCCGCACCGTTGAACAGCAGGCTCAAGTTTGGCGGAGTTTCGGAGATCGGCGCAGCAGTCGCGGCTGGGCCGGGGTTCGTAACCGATTTCGCATCGAGCGAACCCGCAACGGCGGCCGATGCACCCCGGTCTCTTTCAACGACTCTCGCCCGGTTGACGGAGAGACCGCCCTGTCGTTCATTGACGCGGACCGTCTCTTCACGGGCCTGTTTCTCGATGGCATCTAACTTTTTGCTTTGAGCATACCAGGTCCACAGTCCCCAACTCCCGACGGCCAGCAGCAGTCCAGCGACGACTGTCGCAGATCCCCAAACTCGGGGCCGGCGCTGCAGTGGGCGACCTTGCGTGCTCTGGCTGGCAAGCTTCTGTCGATGAGTCTTGGACCTGGACTGATTCGTGGCGGGCGGTTCCGGTACGACAATAGGTGAATCCCGGCCAGGTGCGGGTTTGTCTGGATTTCTCTTGGTCAGACCTCCAGGTGGCTGGGTTGAACTGGGAACGTTTGCGGACAGCTTGCCGCCGTCGCTCGGTTTTAGGCGGCTGAGTGCCTCCATCACCTCAGGCATCGTTTGGAAGCGATCTTCGGGGCGTTTTGCGCACATCTTCTGGAAGATGGCGTCCAACTCATCGGGAACTTCGGGGCGGCGCGCGCGCAGCGACGGCACCGGTTGCTCTCGATGGGCGAGGAGCCGGGCCATGACGCTTGAGCCTCCGTACGCCGGTTGACCGATCAGGAACCAATGCAGCGTCATCCCGAGACTGTAGACGTCGCTCCGCGCATCGGCGACTTTCGACTGCAGCGCCTGTTCCGGCGACATGAAGTCGACCGTACCCAAAATGGAATCATCTCCTGTCAACCGCGAGCGGGTCTCGACGGCGGCGTCGGTCTCGTCCAGGCGAGCGAGCCCCATGTCGAGAATCTTCACCTGCCCCTCGGAACTGAGCAGCAGATTTCCCGGCTTCACATCGCGATGAACGACACCTCGCGAGTGTGCGAAGGCGAGGCCTGTTGCCGCTGCAAGCGTATAGGCGATGGCCCGCTCAACGCTCAAGGTCCCCTGCGCACGGATGATGTCCCCCAGATCGTCCCCTTGGACGCACTCCATCACGAGGAAAAACGCCTCGTCGGTCCGTTCGGCGTCGTAGGCCGTCACGATGTTCGGATGCACGAGTTTCGCGGCGGCGACGACTTCGCGCTGAAACCGCATCACCGCTTGCGGATCATCCGCCACTGACTTCGGCAGCACCTTGAGCGCCACGACGCGCTCCATGATCGTGTGGCGGGCCCGATACACCACTCCCATTCCGCCGCGCCCCAGTTCATCCAGCAGCACGTAACGGCCCAACCGCAAGCTCGAAGGCTCCCCGCGCTGCAGTTGCACGGCCTGATAGCGGGTGATCCAGTCCCGCTCGACCAGCTGCTCCAAAGTCGTTGCCGCCGGAGCCGAAAGTCGATCGCTCAGCGAAGTCTCCAGACGTTCCAGGCGTGTGGGGGTCAAGAGCTTCGCCGCCCGCAAACGTTCCAACAGTTGTCGACAGGTGATCTGCGGCAGAGGAGATTCGCCAGCGGCTGCCGGGGGCGAGCTTCCAGGAACCTGCGTTTGCTCAAAAGCGTCCGTCCGGCCGATGGATGGCGATGGGTCGCCGGCCGCATCCGCTCGAGTTCTGTATCGGTCGCTGTCGTTGGACAAAATCGCGATCCTCGGAGGCGACCAATGCAAGTGCCCTGGTGAAGAAGAGGCGCGGTGGGGCCGCCTCAGCAGTCCGCCCAACCGTGTGCCGACGACCAGGCGCACGCCACCTCATTGGACGACAGACATTACCCCAGGTCAAGCTGTCGACTCCTCGCGTCAGGGCGCGTTG
>JANRLN010000226.1:0-10033 GCA_033762515.1 Planctomycetaceae bacterium | reverse complement strand
GAGTCGTCGCGTCCATGCGTCGTTCCTTCCAGGTTCGCGGAACACCCAATGTCGCTCAATCACTGAACTTACCGCAATATCACTTTTCGGATAGACTCTCATCCCAATCCTTGACGATCTGCCAATTGGCGGCAAAGGGGGGATTTCCGAGAGATTCTCGCTGACGCACCGCGGCCAGTTCCGCAGTCTTGGTCAGCCGTTCCAAGTCGTGAGTGTAACTATGTCGTGAGCATAACTATCTTTGTTGCGATCTTTGTCAGGGAAATCGTATTGATTTGTCAGCTTCGCAATCAAGGCCTTCAAGCCACATTCGACGGCATGGCCACCCAAGTAGTACGCCCCCGACCAGTTTCCCGACAATAACAATTGCTGGGCATCGCGTATCCGCTCGGCGGCCAAGGTCTGTAGGTCGGTGCGGTTCATCCGCGTGCTCAACTCAACAGCAACGGGCATCCAGTGAGTTTCAGCACCAAAAGACCAGTCCGCCTTGAACGCGGGCTTCGTGCGACTCCTGAGGCTACAGAATCCCCGGGCCTTTCACGTCGATGCCCTTGAGCATCATCTTCAGTTCTTCGGCGTTCGGGGAGATTTCGAAGGCGTCGGGGCGGTTGATGAATTCTTTCTTGAGGAAGTGGTAGAGCGAGTCGTTGAACTGCTGCATTCCTTCCGCCTTGCCGATGCGGATCGCTGCGGGGAGCTTTTCGTCTTCGCTCTCCAGAATCAATTTGCGCACGGTGCCGTTGAAAATCATGATTTCGCAGATCGGGACGCGTTTGGGTTTTTCGACGATGGTCGCCAGCAGCTTTTGCGCGACGATCGCCTTCATGTTGAAGCCCATCGAGCTGCGGAGCGCATTGTGCATGCTCTGCGGGAAGAGGTCGAGAATACGGCCGATCGTCGACGGCGCGGACGAGGCGTGAATCGTTCCGTACACCAAGTGCCCCGTTTCGGCGGCGTGCATGGCGGTTTCGAATGTTTCCCGGTCGCGCATTTCCCCCACCAGCATGATGTCGGGGTCTTGACGCACGGCGTGCTTCATGGCGGTATGGAAGTCCGACACGTCGCAACCAATTTCACGCTGATTCACCAGGCATTTGTCGGCGGTGTAGACGAATTCGACGGGGTCCTCGATCGTCAGGATGTGCTTGATGTAGGTGTGGTTGATGTAGTCGAGCATCGAGGCAATCGTCGTCGATTTCCCCGATCCGGTCACCCCGGCGAGCAGCACCATTCCCTGGTCGTAAACGCACAGTTCCTTCATGATCGGTGGGAGAAACAACCCCTCGAAGTTGGGGATCGAGCGCTCGACTTTACGGCTCACCATCCCCATCTTGCCGGTCTGAATGAACAGGTTCACGCGGAAACGCCAGATTTCCCCTTTATGCTCCATCACGTGGGCGTAGTCGGCGCCGCCCGTGTTCAGGAAGATGTCTTTGTTGCGCTCGTCCATCATCGGGAAGAGGAGCTCTTTCATCTGCTCCTCGCCGATGGGGGGCATGTCCAGCGGCTTCAGCGTGCCGCGGACACGAATGATCGCGGGCTTGCCCACCTGGAGGTGCAAGTCGGAGCCGTTCAGCTCGATGATCGCCTTGAACAGCTTGTTGACCGCCAGATCCTTCTGAATGGCGGAACCCAGACGAATCGAGTTGTACTTGGCTGCTGCGGGGGCTGCACCGCCCATAAATCACTCCGAACACTGAAAGACGGAAAACCAGCACGCGTCAGGCGCCGCCGCGAGCCCCTATTCTAACCAGAGTCGCCGGGTGAGCCGCAAGAGGCGACGTCCACCCTCCGCGGATTGCGTCAGTTGACCGCGTCCGGCTCGTCCGTCGACGCAGCCTGGGTCTCGGCTGTGGGACAGCGACATTCGCCGGTGCCGAAGTCGGAACCAAGGGGCATCTTGAAGCGAATCTCCCGGTTGCCGCGGCGCACGAGAATGACGACGCGCTCGCCCGGAGGGTGCAATGCGGCCTGCTCCCGCAAGTCGGCAAAGCTGCGGATCGGCGATTCGCCGAGTTGAAAGAGGTAGTCATTGCGACGCAACCCGGCTTGCGCCGCGGGCGAAAAGGGGACGACGTCCGAGATCCGCACCGCCCCAAAATCGTTCCGGGGATCGACCATGATCCCCAGGCACGACTCGTGCTCGCGGCGAATAATGGTGTTGCGACGCACCTCCAGCAGTTGGTCCAAGGCGGCTTTTGAGACCGGGACCCCCGAACCCACGTGCAGGGCGATCGTCTCTCCCGGAAAGACGCGGGCGACGTATTGCAGGCCGGCATCCCCGCCGGTCCACTGCTCGTTCAGAATCAAAATACGGGACTGCAGCAATTGAGTCGGTTGCAGGGCGCGATCCAACCCCGCCGGCCACCGAGTCGACCTTCCGCGCGGGAATTGCCCGCCTGCCTCCAGATACTTCGACAACGCCCGCGCGTGACGCAGGGTGACGTTGCTGTTGAGAACTTGGGATGCGGCATCCGAAACCTGCGGCTGGAAACGGCTGCGGCTCATGCGTTCCAATGCCGCCTCGGCGTTCTCGGCGGCTTCGGAATTCGAAGACAGCAGCAACTCCTCCAGAACCTCGCAAAGACCGGACAGCCGATCTTCGCCAGCGAAGTCCGCCGCCGACTCCAATGCGGGAACAACGGTCTTGGACCGCGCCACCAACTGCCGCACCACGGCACGGCGAACCGCGGGGCGATCACTGTCTAAGGCCGCGATCAGCTGCGGCGTCGACCAGTTGGACAGGTTCTGCAGGCTGGGATCGGGCACCACCGCGACCGCCACCAGAATTCCGCCAATGAGGGCCAGTGTCAGCGAACGCCATGGTACCCCCCGCATACGTCCTCCTTTTCCGCTAGCCGCATCATCCTGCCGTGCCGCCGCACGAAATGCCAGAGGAATTCCGGCCGGAACCAGCCGCCCGGCCGCAGCCGTCACGAAATGGCCACTGCGGACCCTGCGCGGCGGCGCAGACCCATTTGACGCCGTCGACGCGCGACGATTACGTTGGTGGAGATCCCGGGGAAGCTTTTTAGAAGAGCGTCATGCTGTCGAAACGAATCATTCCGTGCCTGGATGTCCATGCCGGGCGCGTCGTCAAAGGGGTCAACTTCGTCAATCTCCGCGACGCGGGCGACCCCGTGCAGATTGCGGCTCGGTACGAAGAGGAGGGGGCCGACGAACTCGTCTTCCTCGATATCACCGCCAGCCATGAAGAACGGGACATCATTCTCGACGTCGTGCGGCGAACGTCGGAAGTCTGCTTTATGCCGCTGACCGTCGGGGGCGGGATCCGCACCCTCGACGACATCCGCCGCCTGCTCTCCGCCGGCTGCGACAAAGTGTCGATCAACTCGGCCGCCGTGAAAACTCCCGATCTCGTGCGGGAAGCGGCTCTGAAGTTCGGCAGCCAGTGCATCACCGTCAACATCGATCCCAAACGCGTGCTCCGCGACGGCCAAGAATTTTGGGACGTCCACATCAACGGGGGAAGGATCCCCACGGGGCTGGAGGCGGTCGCGTGGGCCAGGGAAGTCGAACGACTCGGGGCTGGAGAAATCGTGCTGACCTGCATGGACGCCGACGGGACCCAGAACGGCTATGACCTGGAGATGACGCGCGCCGTGGCCGACGCGGTCTCAATCCCCGTGGTGGCCAGCGGCGGGGCCGGACATCCGGAACACCTCTGGAAAGTGCTCACCGAGGGGCACGCGCACGCGGCGCTCGCCGCCAGCATTTTCCACTATGGGACGCATCCCATCGGTGCCACGAAGCAATACCTGGCCGACCACGGCGTCCCCGTACGATTCAACACGCTCGCCGGCGCCGTGTAACGGATCAGACCGATGCCGGAAACGGAACCGCTGCTGCACATCGTCCTGCATCAGCCCGATATCCCTCAAAACACGGGAAATATCGGGCGGACTTGCGTGGCGGTGGGGGCCAAGTTGTGGCTGATTCGCCCTCTCGGATTCCAGCTCGACGAGCGGCATCTGCTGCGCGCGGGGATGGATTATTGGGAGCACCTCGACTACGAAGTGGTCGACTCCTGGCGTGAACTCCGCGCCAAACTTCCCGATCGCCCCGTGTGGCTCATCGAGAATCCTGCCGGACGACTCCTCTGGGAGGCCGAGTTCCGCCGCGGAGACATCCTGGTCTTCGGCAGCGAAACCCGCGGACTACCGGCGGCACTCATCGACGAGCACCGTGCCATGACCCTACAACTCCCCATGCGGCCGGTCGTGAGAAGTCTCAATTTGGCGAGCACGGTCAACACGGCCGTGTATGAAGCCGTGCGGCAATTCGGGGCGGATTCGATTGCGACTTTATAGCCGCGTCACAAGAAATGGATTAGAGACTGAAATACAAGTCGATAGCGGGGGGCGCTGCCCCCGCTGAACTCGTTCGGGGCAGCGCCTCGTACGATGCTTTTTCGTTGATTATGACGGTAGCGTTGGTGACTCTTCGCATTTCCAGAGAAACCACCAAATTCCAAGCATCAAATCCCAAACAAGTTCCAACAGACAAATCTCAAACGTGCCCGCGATGAAGTCTGGTTTGGAATTTAGAAGTTGGAGCTTGTTTGGGATTTCGGGTTTGAGATTTCGAGCTTCATGCATCAAGAACTGCACAATGGATCGAGACGCGATGCCCCTTACGCGACTCGGCGAGTGCCATTCCCGGTTGGCTGCAACATGACATGAGTCATCGGCTCGACCATCAGCGATTCCTGCAATGACTCCAGCGAGCCACCTGCGCGATAGGCGAAGCGGATCGCCACGGTGTCGCCCGGCATGACGTCCAGCGGTTGCGGAACCGGCAGAATGAGCTGGTTCATGAACCATTGCACTGCGCGGCCTTCCGTCAGCAGGAACGCCAGGAAGTTGTTGGTGAGAAAACTCACTGCGTTGAAGACTCCGGCCCGCTGAATCCGCACGCTGAGTTCCGCGACAAACTCCTGGGGGATCTCACCCGTGTACTCGATCGTGCTGTAGATCTCCGCCTCAGCCAGGACCCGCTCAGCCATCTGCGGTCCCGGTGGTTCAAACAACGGCACCCGCGCCGTATAGCCGGAGAAGTTGAAGTCCTGTTCGATGGGCTGCAACCCCAGCAGCGTGGTTTCGGGGATGAACTTCGGCAACCGCGGTCCAAACGCGGCTCGATAGCGTTCCTTAAAACTCTGCAGCATCTCCAGTTGCTTCTCGCGAATCATCGCCACATGCAGCATTTCGCAAATGACGACGTCGACGGGTTCCGGGGGCAGCCACACCATGCCGTCGGCATGGACCACCTGCACCCGTTCACCCTGAAGGTTTTCGGCGAGGAACGCACGGGCGGCGCGCACCAGGGCGGGGTTACGCTCCACGCACCAGACTTTGCGGGCGCGTTGCGCGGCAAACCACGAGAGCACGCCGGTCCCGCCGCCAAGTTCCAGAACGGTTCCGCCGATGGGGACCACGCGTTCGATCGCCTCCCGAAAGGGGACCATCCGCGACTGATCCTGCAGCATATTGAAGTGGTAATGCAGGGGAATGAACTGCCCCAGCAACAGTTCCTCAGGCAATGCTGCTTCAGGAACAGTGGACGCAGGCGACGGCACGGCGAGACCCCTTCCCTGGGTGATGGGAGTCTCAGTGACGCCCAGACGCGAGCGACGCGATGCTATGTCAAGAGTGGATCGACGGCAAGAGGATCTCCGCACGCGGGTGGCACGACGATGGCCGCGGGAACCAAATAGAAAGGGCCGGCAATGCCGGCCCTTTCCGTTGTCTGTTGATGTCAAACACTCGAACTCGGCTTAGAATTCGCCCAATTGATCGCCGGTGGACCGGGTACCCAGACCTCCCCAGAGGCCGTAGTTGTGGCGGCCGTTGGTGACGCCGGGAGCGAGGCTCGGCGAACCGGAGTCGATGTTTTCTGTGATGAATTTCACCGCGCCGTCCGCCATCAACACTTGCACACCGCCGCTGTGTCGGCTGGTGGCCGAGTGAATCCCGTTGCCGTTTTCTCCGGCGGTCGAGCAACTGATGCTGTTCGGCGGCAGGATCGTTTGGAAGCTGGTGTAGAGAGCGCCGCCGTCGCCGTAGCGACCGCCGCGAAACCAGCTGCCGCTGGAATTTCGTGCGGTGTTCACGAGAAAGACGCGATTGTTCGAGTCGTAGACCGCGGGGGCGAGGCAACTGTTGGCGCTCGTCAACGGCAAATTGTTCGCGGTGTCGAAGCGATCACGCGGAGATTGGCTGTGCGCGATTTCCGACAACAGGATCGTGTTGCTGGTGCCGTCGTTGAAATCCTGCATGCCCCAGCGGCTTCCCAGCCCGAACGCACCGTCGGGAGTCCGGCTGTCGACCTGGTTGTAGTCGGAACCCGAGCAGAAAACATAGTTGTTTTGTCCGTTGCCGCCGCTGGCGCCGGGCCCAAGTTGATCCGAGGGGCACTGCAGGGCCGCGATCTTCACGTTGATCGGGACCACGCCATTGATGCTCCAGGCATTGCTCCAGGGAGCATTGGTTCCGCCGGCCAGCGGGGGGATGGCGTTGGACTGCCAGGCGGCGAAGAGGGCCGCCTGATCCAGGTACGGCAGAATGCAGATGAACCCGCTCCAGCGGTCGATGTTGCCGGCGCTGGCGCGCGTGGCGTTGTCAATCCGCCGCGGCGGGAATACGAGGTTCACGTCGTGGTAGTTGTGCAGTGCCAGCCCGAGCTGCTTCAGGTTGTTGCGGCATTGCGTCCGTCGGGCCGCCTCGCGGGCCTGCTGGACCGCCGGGAGCAGCAGCGCGATTAAGACCGCAATAATTGCAATCACTACGAGCAATTCAATGAGGGTAAATCCAGAACGACGACGAAGCATTCAGCAGTCCCTTCCTGAGAAATTTGCCGCCACGAAGTGTGGCCGACGATCAGATGACGGATCGCGTCGAGATTCGATGGCGACGGATCCAACAAATCGAGATCCGCACATATCGGCGGATTAATATGCAACCGAATAATAGACCTTTGAATATCAGTGTCGACTTATTGGTTGCGGCAGAGTTCTCTCTAAAGAATAGTCAAAGTCCATGTGTTGTCAATCGCCGCAGCGGATCTGATGCAACGGTTTTCGGTTTCCCACCTCCACGTCTGACGAAGAAGCGAGGCTGGGCCGGTGGGGATTTGCATCCCATGAGAACCATGTCCGAGTGCGCACCCCTGCGCATTTGTCCAAAGTGTCCTCAAAATGACCCTCATGCGGCAGTTTTCACGGACGAATTGGTGAAATGTGTCCAATCCTCCGGCGATTGTCTAAAACTTCGAATCGCGCGTATAATCGGATGGTTGCCCTCCGAAAATTCTGGTGACGGTTTGCTCCACCCCAGGCGATGGCCATGTTCTCCCTTAACGCTGTGTTCCACCGGAATCTGTGGGTCAATTTTGCGGCAATATCCGTGTTGATGGTCGGTGGTTGCTCCGGCGGCGGCGACGCGGTCGATGCGCGAACGAAGACGACGGTCTCAGGCACGCTCACCGTCGACGGCAAGCCGATCTCGGCTGCGGGCATCGCAGTGGTCCTGCAACCGATCGATGGCTCGACCCCGGTCACGCTCCCCGTCAGCTCCGACGGCACGTTTCAAGGCGACGCCGTTGCGGGCGCAAATTTCGTCATCGTCAGCGCCGGGATGACCGCCGACGCCGGACACAGCGAAGGGCCGGCCGTGGGCTTCGGTCCGATCTTTCTTGGCCCCGATTCGCCGCTGACCGCGGAAGTCACTGCCGGCGGAGCGCCATTGACCCTGGAAGTCGGCAAAGCCGCCGGGGCGAAGCTCAAGCCACGTAAGACATAACAGTCGGCAGGTTGATTGTGTGCCACGGCTCGTAGAGCCTTGGCACGACGTTCACCGGAATTCGACCGCCTGCTACGCAAGAATCTCCCTCATCGGCGTCCCGAAGTCCCGTTCCAGGCGCACCCGGCCGGGGACAAAGAGTTGCCGGTGACGCACCCCGAGCTGATGCAACACCGTGGCGTGGAGATCGGTGACGTAGTGCCGGTGCTCTGCCGCGTGGAAGCCAAGTTCATCGGTGCTTCCGTGGGCCACGCCCCCTTTGATCCCCCCGCCCGCCAGCCAGATCGAGAAGCCGTAGGGGTGGTGATCGCGGCCGTCGGAGCCTTGTGAGCCCGGCGTACGACCGAATTCCGTCGCCCAGACGACGATGGTCTCGTCGAGCAGGCCGCGGAGCTTCAGGTCTTTCAATAACGCCGAAATCGGCTGATCCACCTGCTGGCAGTTCTTGGCGTGGTTGTTCTTAAGACCGCCGTGGGCGTCCCAGCCCCCCGCGCCTCCATTGGAGCCGTGGTAAACCTGCACAAACCGCACGCCCCGTTCGACGAGGCGGCGGGCCACCAGCATCTGTTCGCCAAAGACTTTCGTTTCAGGTTTGTCGAGTCCGTAAGCCTGCTGCGTTGCCGCGGTTTCGTCGCTGTATTGCACAACTTCCGGCACAGCCGTCTGCATGCGAAACGCGAGTTCGTAGGATTGAATTCGCGCCTGGACGGCCGGATCGTCGTGGTAGTGATCGGCGGTGATGCGGTTGAGTCCCTGCAACAGCTCAAACTGCCGGACTTGATCGTCGCGGGAGATCTTCGCCGGTCGCGTCGCATAGGGCAGCGGGTTCGCCGGATCGACGTTCAGCCTCACGCCGTCGTACTGCGGACCCAGATAGCTCGCACGATGGGCTTCCTGCCCGCCGCAGCAATCGGCCAGGGGAGTTCCCAGGACGACAAACTGCGGCAGATTCTGATTCAGCGAGCCCAATCCGTACGAGGCCCAGGAACCAATCGTCGGGTGAAACCCATCGAGTCGATGCTTGCCCGAGTGGAACTGCAATTGCGCACCGTGATTGCTGTCTTCCGTCCACATTGAGCGGACGACGCACAAGTCATCCGCGCATTCCCCCAGGTGCGGCCACCAGTCGCTGATTTCCAGACCGCTCCGCCCCCAGTGCTTCCAGCCCACCTGCAGGGGATAGATCGTGGTGCGGATCTGTCCGTTGGCATCCACTGCGACGACCCGTTCATTCGCCAGAAACGGCGACTTCAAGACGGCGGCGTGCGGGGTCTCTTCGATGGTCTTGCCCGCGTACTGATTCAGGGCCGGCTTGGGATCGAACGTCTCCATATGGCTGGCGCCGCCGATCATGAACAGCCAAATGACGTTTTTGGCCCTGGGAGCGACATGCGGCGCGGAACCGGGCGCTGCGGGATCCAGTTCCGAAGCTGCGCCGTCGCGCGCCAGGAGCGCCGACAGCGCCAGTCCGCCGAAACCGAGTCCGGCGTCGTGGAGGAACGTGCGGCGGGTGGTCGGAGGGAAGTGCTGCATGTCAGGGATTCCTGTGCAGGCTAATGGACCCGCAGTACCAATTCCGATTCGTTGTGGCTTTTCATCCCAGCGGGATGCCGGCCATTAGCCGGTGGTCGCCGCTGGCGCACCACCGGAAGTTCGATCATCTCATACGGGCATCCCGGAGGGATGCTGGCGACTCTCCATCGCGCCAGCATCCCTCCAGGATGCGAGTTCAACATCTCCACTCACCGGTGGTGCGCCTGCGGCGACCACCGGCTAATGGCTGAAGTCCCTCCGGGACGAAACACGCAATTCGAGTCCCTTTGCAGCACGATACTTTCTGAAAGATTCCCCCGGACACAGATCGCGTTCACCTGAGCGTGACGAAATCGTTGTGATTGAACAGTGCATGAATCATGTTGGCGTCGGCGTTCGCCGCAGAAGCCTGCAGATATTGCCGGCAGAGGGCCGCTTCAGCATCCGTCGGCGACCGTGACAACAACGTATCAAAGGCCCGCTGAACGAAGTCTGCCGCTGTCATCGATTCCGCACGCAACTTCACGGCCAACTTCTCGGCCTGCGTCCGCACCAGCGGACTATTCGCCAACGCCAACGCCTGCTGCGGGATGATGCTGTCGGTTCGTCGGTAGCACTCGTTGGGACTGGCGGCGTCGAACAGCACCAGAAACGTCATCTGCTTTTCGTAAGCATGGCGG
>JANRLN010000225.1:0-3559 GCA_033762515.1 Planctomycetaceae bacterium | reverse complement strand
CGCTCGGGCAAATCGGCGAGGCACGCCATGGTCTCGGGGGCGCGCAGGACGATGTCGTTCAAGAGGGTGTCGAGATTGGAATTGTCGAAGACTTCGCGACCGGTCAGCAGCCAATACGCCACGGCCCCGCAACTGTAAATGTCGCTGCGCGGATCGGCGCCTGACGGCTGCAGCACACGTTCAGGGGCCATATACCGCGGCGTGCCGACCCATTCCGCGACCGTGGTTTCCCCCTCGACCCCCGCGGAGTCGATCTCCTTGACCAGTCCGAAATCGAGCACCTTGACGACGTCGGCCTCGCCTCCGCAGACGCAGACCATGATGTTCTGCGGTTTGACGTCGCGATGGACGAGGCCCATCTGGTGGGCCTCGCGCAGCGATCCGCAAATCTGCTGCAGCAGATAGGTCGCCCGAGCGGGCGGCAGGGGACCAAAACGTTTCACCAGCTCCGCCAGACTGACGCCCACCAGGCATTCCATCGCGTAGTAGAACCGTCCGTCGTGCGTTTGACCGTAGTCGTAAATGTCCACCGTGTTGGGATGCTGCAGACGACTGGCGAACTGCACCTCGCGCGTGAATCGCCGCAGAGAAGCCTCGGACACCACTTCCGGCTTAAGCACCTTCACCGCGGTCGGCCGCTTCAGGAGGTCGTGGTGAGCCTTGTAGACCTGCCCCATCCCTCCTTCGCCCAGCAACTCGTCCAGCACGTAGGGTCCCAGCCGCTGGCGTTCGCGCGCCTGCAGACGACGCTGAATCCACATCACCAGAACCTGAAAGCCGACGAACCCGATGAGCATCAGCCCCAATCCGGCGGCGAATCCCACATCGAGCGACCTCAAGGACCGCAGAAGCTCGGACCGGTCGATCTCGACGGCGGCGCCGAAATCGTAGGCGTCCAGCCACTGCCAGGCCACCGCCTGGCGGACCTCGGCGTTCGTCGTGTACCCATCGAGGCTGGCGCCCGGCGGCCCCGTCGCCGCCCGTTGCAGCAAGAGCTGCTGCGGCGAGAGCGCCCCCGCCCGCCATGCAACGACCGCCGAATCGACGCTGTCGGCCGTCGGACGCCATAAGGCTTCCAGCCTGTCGGGCGCGTCGCTGGGCGGGGCCTGCAAACCGGAAACGTCGCCATCCCTTCGTTGCGGCCGGGTCAGCACCCGGCCGGTTCGATCGAAAAGGTAAGCGGCCCCGGAGACGCCGAACCGCTGCTGTTCCAGTGCGCGCTGCAGTCGCCGGTCGCTTCCCGTCCCGCGCAACAGCAGTACGCCGATGATCTCCCGTTGACGCCCGCGAACAGGCACCAGGAATTCCGTCCCGGGCAGCGGTGCGTCGGCGGACGACGACCGCGGCTCGACGTGCGATGATGCGGGCAACCTCACGATCGATCCCCCGTCGATCACCGCCGCCCGCAGGGGATTCCAGCGATCGGCCGTCAACTCGGCAATCGGCCCGGCGGCGTCGATCGATGCCGCGACCCGCTGGTGGGAGCGGTTCCAAACCTGAAATTGCACGCCCGAACCCCAGAACGCTTCCAGGATCTGCTGCAACACCCGCCGTTGCTCCGTGAGTTGGAGCAACGGCGACAGACCGTCGCCCTGGTCTCGCAGCTCGTCGCAGAGTTCAACAGCCCGACCGATCTCGGGATGAGTCCCGCACGCCTGTGCGATCCACAGGTCGCGCTCGATCACCTGCACAATCGCCGACGTGGCTTCGCGGCACTGGGACTGCAGTTGGACCAACTGCCGGAACCGCTCGGCTTCACGCAGGGTCCAGTAGATCCAACTGGCGCCGCCGATGCCGACGAGCAGGCCCGTCACGCCGAAGGCGGTCAGCCAATGCATCCCCGTCCACGAGCGCAGCGAGCGCGACCAGGGCTGCAGCAGGCGCACCGTCCAGCGGCCGAATGCCGTCGGTTCGTGGCGTGTTCGCGTCGGCTTCTCGACCGGCAGCAGCGTTCGAGAATCGTGATGCGCCAGCAGGGAGCGAACTTCCTGCAGCAGTTCCGGCTGCCCGAAGCAGGCCTTCGCAACGAAGGCGTCCCGCTCTGAGACCGGCATCTCCGCAGCGGCGATGAACAGCGACTTGGCTTGCTGGTAGCGGTCAATGTCCATTCAATTCAATCGCCCGCACTCATGCTGTCCGGCGTCACATGCGTTCCATTTCGGCAGTCGTTGTCGAAGACCGCAGCGCCATCGCGGTGACATTACCGTTCGATTCTAAACCACAACCGGGAACGCCGCGATGAACCTGTGCCGCGGATTTCTGCCGTCCCCCGGGCGGCTTCATCTGCGGGGAGACGTTCCGAAGTGGTGCAGCCGGCGCGAATCCCGCCGAACCCAATCGAGGATGGACGTCTCCAGTCACTCAGACAGCGACCGCGCGGGCGTGCCGACTTCGCGGGAAACTCCGATGAAAGCGTCGGATTCCCCTCGTCGCGCCGCGGATTCCGGTTGGGGAATCGTGCGGCCCTGGTGATTCGGGTCCGCCGGAATTCTCAGAAACGGCACGGAAGGCGGACGGCAAATCCCCGGAGCAACTCGCGGAAACTGATCCCCGCGAACGGGCAACCGCCCGCCGTGAAGAATCTGCGAAAATGGGGGGTTCAGTCAGTTTTGACGTCCTGCTGAGTTGTATTCTGGACCTCAATTCTGGCATCCTTTTTGTGCTCGACTGTCCTTGGAGGACCAAGGTCAAGGAAGACAGGAGAGAGACGATTATGATTGCCGTGTTGCAGCGACCAACGCTGGTGCTGAACCGCAACTGGCAGCCTGTCGGCGTGGTTCCAGTCACCCGGTCGTTGACGCTGGTTTGCAGCGACCGCGCCCGCATTGTCGACCCGCAAGACTTCCAGCAGTACACCTGGGACGACTGGTCGGCGTTGCTGCCGCGCGATGACGAGCCGTTCATTCAGTCGGTCACCTTCCGCATGCGGATTCCGGAGGTGATCACGCTGACGAATTACGACCGCGTTCCCACGAACGTGGTCACGTTCAGCCGCCGGAACATCTACAAGCGAGACCGATACACCTGCCAGTATTGCGGGCTGCAGCCGGGGAGCGAAGAACTGACCATCGACCACGTTCTGCCCCGTTCGCGCGGCGGGACCTCGACCTGGGAGAACTGCGTTCTGGCCTGCCTGAACTGCAACAAGCGCAAGGCGGACAAGCTCCCCGACGAAGCCCGCATGCCGTTGCGGAAGGCCCCGTTCCGCCCGAAGTGGAAGCCGATGTACGCCTGGCATTCGATGCGGATCGAAAGCTGGTCGCGATTTCTCAGCGAGGCCTACTGGAACGTCGAACTCGACGAACTGTAACCGCAGAGACAGAGACCCAGGGATGCAGATCCCTGGGTTTTTGTTTTTTGATGCGGTCTGCCGCATGCCGTAGACGAGCCGTTTCTTCATACCCGCGATCGGCAGGGGGACCCTGCCCAAAAACATCATTGACCGGATTTCGCCGGCGCGGCGGCTTCATCGGTCGGCAGCGGCGCCGGCCCCGGTCCCATCAAGTCCGCGACCAACGCCCGGACCTCTTCCACCGACAGATTCTGCAGCATCCCCTCC
>JANRLN010000224.1:0-35016 GCA_033762515.1 Planctomycetaceae bacterium | reverse complement strand
CTGATGGCTGCGTCGATGGCAGTTTTCGCGAATGCCGTCTGGGCATTTGTAACCAGTGAAGGCACAGCGACTCGATGGAGTGCACTGCAGGTCATCGTCGCCACCTACGGCGGCGCTTTGGGAATGGGATCTGCTTGGATGTTTAACGAATTAGGAAGCTGTTCTTATCCGCAGCATCTCGAACATCGGAACCTATGTAAAGAAAATCTCAAGCAGATCGGTCTCGGGTTCAATACGCATTACGACGAAGATCAACGCTTTTCCGACCTCGTTGTGACGACCGGTCAACAGTGCCGATCCTGGCGAGTGGATCTGCTCCCCTACGTCGGTGAACAGGATCTCCCCGATCCGTACGTTGACACTGCGGCGTGGAATCACGAGGTGAATCTGCCCGCCGCGAAGCACAGGGTGGGAGCGTATGTCCGTCCTTCGACTCCAGAGCCGCGGGACTCGCGGCAACGCTGGTTCACCGCCTATGCCGGCGTCCGCGGCCCGAACAGCATGTTCCCCGAGGGACGCGGACTCATGATTGGCGACATCGCCGACGGTTCGACCAACACCTTCATGATCGTCGAAGCCTGCGGACGCCAAATCGTCTGGACGGAGCCGCGGGACATCGACGTCAGCCGGCAGCAATTCGGCGTCAACCTCCCGGGCGAGCAACCGGGGCGATCGCACGGCCTGCTGTCGAGTTACCACCGGGACGGCGCACACGTCTTAATGGCCGACGGCTCGGTCCGTTTCATCTCTGAAGACGCCTCCCCTGAGCTCCTGCGGGCTCTCTCCACGGCGAGCAGAGCAGATTCAATTCCCGAGGATTGGTTGCGACTCTATTGGTGAACAAGACTGCACGCATCGCAAGTCCGCTTCACGATTCGGCTTGTCCTCACAGCGAATTGTGAACTACAACCCCGCGCGAAGGCTCGGGGTTCCCTGAGCTGGCGAGTCAGGGGCGGGCGGTGGGGATGGATTTTCACTTCAAACCGCTGGGCAAAACGTGCGCGGCGACCGGGAGACCATTGGTGCCGGGAAGCTGGTGCCACAGCGTCGTCGTCGAGCGTCAGGGGCAACAATTGCGTCTCGATTATGCCGCCGATGCCTGGCAGGGGCCGCCGTCCGACGCGATCGGGCACTGGCGGGCGCGGGTGCCGGTCGGTAAGAACCCCTTGGCGGCGCGCGTCGATCCGGATGCCTTGATGCGTTTTTTTGAGCAGTTGAGCGAAGACGCCAGTCCCAGCCAGGAGCCGCAACGCTATGTCTCAGCGCTGCTGCTGCTGAAGTTGAAACGGCTGCGGCTCAACGATGTGCGAACGGAAGACGAAGGTTCGGTGCTGTTGCTGGAGGGTCTACACGGCGAGGGATTGTTCGAGGTCCGCAATCTCGAGCTTCCTGACGCCGATGCCGCGGAAGTCCAGCAACACTTGAAGACGCAACTCGCGGCGGAGTGGACCTGATGCCGATCCGAACAAGGTGCCGCCGTTTCCCTCCAACCGCCGTCGCGGCGACGCGCCATTGGGGTGTGATGCTGCTTTTGCTGTCGGCCGCGGCGCCTGGTTGTGCCGGACTGAACGGTCTGGCCTTTCGGAGAGATCAAGGGCCATTCGGTCCGCGAACCCCTTGTGCGCTGTCGAAGACGCCGACGGCGGCGGAGGTTGTGCAACATGTCAATCGCAACGTGGACAAGATCCAGGGGTGGCGCGCCAGCAGCGTGAAAATCCGTGCGCAGTCGGTGCCGATTCCCCTCAACGGCATGCTGTATGTGGAACGGGATCGCCGCGTCCGCCTGGAGGTTTCCGCGCTCACCAAGGAACTCGATCTGGGGTCCAACGACGACTTGTTCTGGCTGTGGATGAAACCCCGCGGACCGCAGCCCCCGGCCATTTTCTACGCCAAGCACGAAAACATGGACGTGGCGCGGCAACATCTTCCGATTCCGTTTGATCCCTCGTGGTTGATGGAAGCTCTGGGAGTGACGCCCCTGTCTTCCGAGAATGTGCAGTTGGAGGGCGAACCGGGAGTTGCCGCCATTCGACTGGTCTCGACGCACGTTATGCCGGATGGCGTGAACGTGAAGAAGGTCGTGGTCGTCAACGCCTGTCACGGATTCGTGATGGAGCACAGCACTTACGACCCCAATGGACGTCCGCTGGTGCGCGCCTTGTTGCAGGATTACCGTCGCGACCATGCCTCGGGGGCGATCCTGCCGCATTACGTCAAACTCGACTGGCCTCAAGCCGAGATGTCGCTGGCGATGGACCTGGGCCACGTCGAAGTCAATCCGACGGCAATTCCGGCGGGCGTCTGGCAAATGCCGCAAATTCCCGATACGCCGCTGGTCAATCTCGGAGACCCCCGACTCGGTGGTTCTCAATATGCGGCGCGTCAGCGTCCGATCAGCCCGCCGGCGAGTCCTCCCGATGATGCTCCGCCGCGTCGTCCCCGGATGAACGTGATTGCAACGACATCGGAAGAGCTCGATCCGGCATTTCTGCCCCCAACGGCGACCGACACCCTGGAGACGGCCGAGGACGTGAGTCCGTTCGGGGACGCCGAATTCGAGCAACCCGTTCTCGAAGAGCCTGCAGGCCGGGCGACGCTGGAGTCCCTGCCGGAAACCGAGCCGTTCTAACTGCGCAGTCCGGCCAGCAGCATGGTGTCTTCCATGGGATCGGCTTCCAGGACCCATTCAGGGACCCGGATCTCTCCCGACAATGGATTGCTGCCGACGACCGAGAATATGTCGTTCCGGGCCTGAAAATAGGCGTGGACCACCTTCGCGTCCCATTGTTCCCCGGCCCCGCGCCGAAAGATGTCGTCCACGCGATCGCGCGGCATCCCTGGTCGATAGGGGCGGTCGCTGATCATCGCGTCGAAGGCATCGGCGACGGCGATGATCCGCGCCATGAGCGGAATCGATTCTCCACACAAACGGTCCGGATAACCCCGCCCGTTGTAAGCCTCATGGTGATGCCGCACGCCGGGCAGAATGGGCTTCAACCGCCGAATCGGCGCCAACAATTGGTAGCCGATCACCGGATGACGCTGGACTTCGCGGAACTCTTCCACCGTCAGCGGCTCCGTTTTCTGCAGGATCTTGTCGTTGATTCCGATCTTGCCGATGTCGTGAAGCATTCCGGAGAGAAACAGGTCATCGAGTTCTGCGGTGGAGAGCTTCAGTTGTTTCCCGAGGCGGCGTGCAATGCGCGCCACACGCTCACTGTGGCCGGCCGTGCAACGGTCCTTGGCGTCGAGCGTATTCACCAGCGACTGCACGATGCTCAGAGCCAGTTCTTCGTTTTCATGCTGCAGTTGGCCTCGCTGCAGCGGCACCGCGAGCACCGCTGCCAGGGATTTCAACAACTCCGCATGGGCCGGCAACAGGGCCGATGCATGGAAGTTGCAGGAGATCAACCAACCCAGACGGTTGCCGATGGGGACGCCGGCAAAGTGTTTCAATTGTCGGGCGTCGATCCCCCAGGCGGCCGGGGGTGTTCTGGAGAATAACGGCTGCATGGGCGACTTCTGTTCCAGGAAGGCCACGAGCCTGGATTCCGCAAACTTAATCTCGCCATAGCGATGAACCGTCCCCGTACCACGGACGCCGCGAATCCACAGGAAATGGGCATCGGCGGGCAGCAGGTCGTGCAACCGTCGCAGACACGTTGCGGCGACGTCTGCGACGGTCGAACTGGGTCCCAACTGAGCGGTCAATTCTCGGAGCAGACCGAGCTCCCGTTCGAGGAACTCCGTGGTGCTCGCCAGACGCTGCATCCGTTTCTCTCCGCTGGCCGCCTGCTCGCGGCTCTGCCATTGCGCAAGGGCGCTGCGGAGCACACGATCCAGGACCTCTGCGGAACAAATGGGAAGATGCGCCTGCGCCTGTGTCAGCCGATCTTTGTCCCAGCCCGTTCCGCAAGCCGCGTCGAGCCATGCGTCTCGGGTCATCGCGTCGCCGCTGCGAACATAACCGCTGATTCGCAGGAGCGGCGTGGACGTCGCCGCCGGGGAGAAGCCGTAAGTAATGAGTGCGGAGTCCAGCAACTCCGTCGAGTAGGGCGCGTCGGACTTGAGCGTGTGCGCCAAAGGCGGGAGTTCGGCGTTGGATGCGGCCAGCCAACGTCCGCTCTCGGCGCATGCGGCAAACCAGGGCAGTCCCGTCCAATCGGCCAGCCAGCGAACCTGGAGCTCCGCTTGATCGACCAGCGTCATCGAAGATGCGGCTTGAACGACGGGGGACGTCGTTCGCGACGCGGTGGCTTGCTCCGTCATGTTGGGGGCTCCGCTCCGAACTGTGCCAGACACTGCGCCATGAATTGCGTTGGCGATCACCGCCAGGGGCGCACCGCGCGCTGGAGAGGGAGTGCGCGCCGATCCCCTCGGGAAACCTTAGGTCTCAATGAACGGCGCGCAACCGTCGACACGCGGATTTTTCGCCGAGAGCGATCGTCGGTTCGATGAACTTTGCGGAGTAGTCGGGGCGGGGATTTGGCGATTGGCGCACGTGGAGCGATTGTTCCATTCAGAACGGTCTCGCCGACGAACTTCGTGCCGGGACTCACCTCCGTCCATCGATAGGCTGCTACTCCAGCAGGAGAGGCGGCCGCGGATTGAGTTGCCCCGACTTGCGAAGCGGCGATCGCGCTGTTTACGCTGCTCGGTGGTTAGGGGGAAGCCGCGCTCTCCGCGAATTCCCTGGATTCTCAGAGTCAGCGGAGTGGGAACATGGCAGGCGCCGCGATCGGTTGGGCAGTCTCCTTGGCCTCGGTGTTGGCAGCGGGGGTCGAATGGCCTCAGTTTCGCGGACCGAATGGCGACGGACACGCGGCCGCAGTGAATCTCCCCTCGGAGTGGAGTGAACAGCAGAATCTGGTCTGGAAGACCGCGATTCCCGGCCGAGGCTGGTCGTCGCCCGTCATCGGCGGGGGATTAATCTGGGTGACGACCGCGGTGGAGCACCAGGCCACCCCTGCGGAGTTGCAGGCCCAGAAGTCCAGGCTCAGCGGCAATCCGATGGCCAGTCAAATGACCCTGGTCGGGTCGATCACGTTGCGGGCGGTCGCCGTGGATGCCCAGACGGGTAAATTGGTGCGCGACATCAGGTTGTTTGACGTCAAAGACCCGCAGCCCGTCCATTCGCTGAACAGCTACGCCTCCCCCAGCCCAGTCCTGGCGGACGATCGTCTGGTGTGCCACTTCGGAGCCTATGGGACCGCCTGCGTCAACGTTGCCGATGGCGAGATCCTGTGGAAAGCTGACTTGCCGAATGATCACTCCGTCGGTCCCGGCAGTTCGCCGATCGTCTTTGAAGACTTGGTGATCATTCCTTGCGACGGCGCCGATACGCAATACGTTGCCGCGCTGGACTTGCTGACCGGCAAGCCGGGATGGAAGACGCCGCGCCCCCCGATGACCGGCGACAAGGGAGATCTTCACAAGGCCTTCAGCACGCCCTATGTGGCGGAGATCAACGGCCAACCGCAAGCGATCATCGTCGGTGCGCAGTGGGTCGTGGCGTATGAGCCGCGGACGGGCAAGGAAATCTGGCGGCTGAATCACGGCGCGGGATTTTCCAACGTCCCGCGCCCTGTGGTCGGCAACGGCTGCATCTACATCTGCACGGGGTTCATGCGTCCGGAGCTGGTCGCGATCCGGGAGACCGCGCGAGGCGAGATCGGCGAGTCAGACGTCCTTTTCCGCGTCAAGCGGCAGATGCCGGCACAACCGTCCCCGGTCCTCGTTGGGAAGGAGATTTACGTGGTCTCCGATCAGGGGATCGCAACCTGCCTGGATGCCTTGACGGGAGAACAACTCTGGCAGGAGCGTGTCGAAGGGAACTACTCGGGATCACCGCTGGCGGCGGATGGCAAACTTTATTTCAGCAATCGTGAAGGTCAGACGTCGGTCATCAAGCCCGGCCGCCGATTCGAGCTGCTGGCGGTGAACCAGCTTGACGGCCAGCTCATGGCTTCCCCCGCCGCGATTGACGGGGCGCTCATCCTGCGGTCGGAGTTGCACCTTTATCGCTTGGGGCAAAATGCGGGTTCGGGCGCCGACCGCAATTGAATTCCGCTGGCACTGTCAGCCCCAGCGGTGTCCCGAGACGCTGGGTTCGCGTCCTAGAACTCCAGGTCGACGACGCGGCCCATGATCAGTCGGACCCAACGGACGTCGGTTGAGGTCACCTCGCCCGCTTTGTTGCGTCGCTCGGCTTTGATGGCATAGATGTGCGGCACACCGGGAAGCAGCGGATCGGCTGTTTCCAACCGCCAGACTTTGCCCGTCCAGTGGGGCTTCAGTCCGCGGGCCGTGACATCGACTTCCTCCGGCAGATAGACATCGACGGCGGCACCGCGGGGATGCTTTTCGATGCTGGAAGCCTTGGGGCGCGCTTCGTCCGGCATCAGCCGCGAACGGCGCTGGTAGGTTTGCCCCAACGTTCCTGGCGGGGGAGAAACGGCAAAGCGATTCACGAGCGGCCCCGTCGCGCCGCCCACGACTGGAGAACCCAGGAAATTCTGGTTCAGCGCCCCCGGTTGGGGCGACAACACTTGGGGCGGCTCCGACATCTGGAGATCGGACGAGAGCACCTGACCGGAAACGGGTTCTGCTGCGACGACCGAGCCTTGTGATCGGCATGGGCAATCCGCTCGCCCATCAATTGGGAGACCGACCGCAGCCGCACCGACCGCAAGGCCTGCGCACGTTCGCCGGAAGAATGGGGGGAAGGAAACCAGCATGGCGATTCTCGTCCAGGATTTCGGGAAGGAGTTGGCAGCTCGGAAACGGCGCCGGCCATCGAATTCAGGCGATGTGCGAACCGCAGATCCAGCCTCAGAAACTTATCATGCGGCCGGAAGTGCGCACGATTCTCCGTCACCTTTTCAGAGCAGAATGAGGCGTCGACTCTGCCGACAGATTGCAGCGGGGGGATTCCGAAGACTCTGTGTGTCTTCGCGAAAAGTCAGAGCCCCCCGCGTCAGGTCCGCACGCGCTGCCAGTAACGGCAGCAATAGCAGGGTTTCCCCGGCGGATCGCTGCTTCCCGCCAGGTTTGCCCGAAATTGACCCGTCGATCGTTGCCGAAGGAATTGACACCCCCGCTGTGTTGCTCGATAATCCTGGGTTCCCCCGCGCTCCGGTGAGGGGGCAAGCAGCATCCGAGAGGGATGCGGTGTACGCGGTTGAGACCGACCGCTGCTAGCTGTCACGTGTTTGTGGGACCACGGCAGCCCTGCAGGAAATTTCGTTCTGCAGGTCAATGTCCCGAAACGAACGGATCGGTTCCGCTGGCGGTCTCCGGCGGACGAGGAACAGGATTGTATGTCCTGGCGATTGCACGCGTTGCTTGCACAGCAGTATTCGGCACCTAGCTAGCTACTTTAAGGAGAGCTTTGATGGAGCAATTGGGTCGGCATGTCATCATCGAATTGTGGGGGTGTAACAACAGCATCAACGATGCTGATCAGGTCCGGACGGCAATGATCGACGCCGTCAATGCAGCGAATGCGACGCTGCTGAGCCTGAACGTCCACACATTCAGTCCGCACGGGGTCACGGGTGTGGCCGTGCTTTCTGAGTCCCATCTCTCGGTGCATAGTTGGCCCGAGTACGGTTATGTGGCCGCCGACGTGTTTACGTGCGGCGACACCACCGAACCGCGAGCCGCCGCAGACGTCCTTCGCCAAGCCTTCGGGTCGACGCGGTGCGACGTGAAAGAACTGCGACGTGGCATTTTTCCTGCCAAATCCTCGGCGCGCCTGCCGCGTCCGAAGCTCGCCATCGCGGGAGAACCGGCAGCCGTCTAGCTCGAGAATTGCCCTTCTGAGCTGTCCGTCTTGAACGATACCACGCCGTTCCGGTTTCCCCGGAGCGGCGTTTTTCGTGGCACTCACAGAATCGCGGCGACGGGATGCCGAAATCGTAGACCTCGTCCAGCGATGGTCACGGTCCCGCCAACGGTTGCAGTCACGTCAAAAGACGTGTCACAATCCACGCCTCTGGTGCACTCCTCTCGCGCTGTCAATTTGGATCGACCCCCTTCTCACAACCGCCGGACGGTGCTGATGGCTTCGCAATGGTACTACCGCCTGTTTGGGGAAGAATTCGGTCCGGTGGATGAGACGCAGTTGATCGAACTTCGCGACAGCGGAACGATCGGCCCGACGGACGAAGTCCGGCAGGAGGGGCAATCTCAGTTTCAAAGTCTGGCCGCAGCATTATCGGGCGCTTCCACGACCGCCGGATCGTCGCACGAATCCGCAGCTGCCGACGCCGCAGTGGACGAGGCCAATTGGTTTTGTGTCATGCTCGGCCAGGAGATGGGGCCGCTGACTTTCGCCGAGTTGGCGGATCTTGCGAGGAACGGAAGCCTGTCCACCGATGCCGAAGTCAAGTTCGGGGTCGAAGGCAAGTATCGCCGCGTCGGTTCCATCGGTCGCCTGGTGGCGATCTTGCCGTATCAGGACGCCAATACCGACATTGCGCCGCCGACTCCGAAAACGGCGTCAACCCCGATGGCAGCAGCAGCCGGCAAGGCTGCGGTCGAGGCATCCTTCGATGAGTTGACAGAATTCGGCGACGCAGATTTCGATGGCCTGACGGTCACAAGTCCCCCTCCGGCCCGTACTCCTTCAAAGCGACCAACACTCCCATCGCTTGCGGCTGACGAGACGCCGCCGGTTCCCCCCGTCCCTTCCGCTCCGGCCGTGGAAAGGACTGTTGTGGAAAGGACTGTGAGTCCATCACATCCTCCGGCTGCGCCCGCTGCAGTCACTCCCCCGGCGCCGGCGAATCACAGGGCTGCTCCGATGACTCGGCCGGCGCCATCGCCGGCGGCGGCGATGCGCCCTTCAGCGTCAGGGACGGGTGGGGCAGCGCCGATGGGGACCTCCTCGACATCCCCGGATCTCTCCAGCAGCAAAGGGGCGGTCCCTGCGAAATCCGCCAGGAAGCGGGCGTCATCCGGTGCGGGACTCTTCACAAAGTTCGGGAGCGCGTTCAGCGATTCCGTCAACGTTCCGGCGCTGGTCGCACTCCTGGTCTTGGGGCTGATTGCGCTGTGGCTGTTCTCGCCGGAGAGTTCCGCTCCCGATCGAGCCCGGTTGGAGACGCTGCAGACGATTTTCGATGAATACAAATCCAACCGGGAGAACAAGGCGCCGGCTCCGCAGTGGGAGCAATTTGTTGTCAAATCACGGGAGAGTCTGGCGACCATCAAGAAAGAGCTGGATGGAAAATCCAACGACGGCCATCCTTATCGTCGCCACATCGTTTGGGCCGCTTCCTTGCTTCCCAAGATCTGGGAGGCCGGCCGCGACAAGCCGAGCCCGCTGGAGGCCCAACTCGAATACGACTTGAAAAAGGCTCGATTCCTGCTGAAGCAGGGGCCCGATCCCGATCTCGAACTTCCGACGGCCACGTCGACAACCACTGCTCCAACGTCGAATTAGAAATTGTCGGGGTGCTCGGGAATCGGCTGTCCCGATGAGCATCGGCTCCAACAATCTCTGGCATGCTGCTTGCGTAAGAGAGGACCTGAGTCTCTGCGAGCGGAAATCCGAAGACAGAAGGAGTCGATCATGTCGCGTTGGTTGTTTGCCTGCCTCTGCTGGTGTGTTCCCCTGACGGCATGTGCCCAGTTTCCCTCATCGGGAGAGATTCTGGATCGTCTCCGCAGCGGGGGCGTACTGCTTCATCTGGTGATGCTTGATCAACCCTCGGTGCAGCGGGAGATTCGGGCCACCCCCGAGCAAGTGGAACAGGCGCGCAAACTCGCCCAGGAGCAGCGGATGCGCTTGCAGGGTCTGGCGCAACTTCCCCAGGCGGATGCCGCCTCTCGGCTCGCTGAAGCGCGGGATGCATGCGACTCCGGTTTGAATCGGATTTTGACGTCTCAACAGCGTGCACGCCTGCAGGAAATCGGCCTGCAGCAGTCCGGTCCGCTGATCGGGCTGACGAATCCCGACGTGGCTGCAGCGGTCAATTTGTCCTCTGAGCAGCGAATGAAGTTGCAAAGCTTACAAGAGTCGACAATTCAAACCTTCTCGCGATTGGCGCAGCCCCCCAGTGGTCTCGGCCGTGGAAAAGCAATCCTGGATGCCGTTCGCGAGGGCCAGACGGTCAAACAGCAGGCCGATGCTCAGGCTTTGGCTCTGCTAACGCCTGAACAACAACAGCGGTGGGGCGAACTCCAGGGACCAAAGTTCTTCATGGAGAGCCAAGGTGGGCCGGGGCGGGGCCGCTTGTTCAATCGCTGATCGGTTGGCGTCTCTTGCTGATCTTGCTGGAAAATACAGAAGCCGCAAGCCCTGATGAGCTTGCGGCTTCTGCGTCGTGATCCGCGACCCGGGAACTTCCGGCTCAGCTATTTGTCGTCCAACAGCTCAACGGCGGCGAATTTCTTCCCTTCGAGCATTTCCAGGCTCGCGCCGCCGCCGGTGCTGACATGCGTCACCTTGTCGGCGAGTCCGAATTCCTGAATCGCCGCTGCACTGTCCCCGCCACCGATGATGCTTACGGCACCGCTGGCGACGATGGCTTCCGCCACGGCTCGCGTCCCGGCGTCGAACGGCGGCATTTCAAAGACCCCCATCGGGCCGTTCCAGACGACGGTCTTCGACGACTTGATGATGTCAGCGTAAGCTTGGATGGTCTCGGGTCCGATGTCGAAACCCTCGTAATCGTCGGGAATGGTTCCCGCCTTGACCGTGACCTTGTTGCAGGTGGGCTTGAAGTCGTCGCCGCAGTGGGTGTCGAGCGGCAGATGGAGTTTGCCTCCCCCAGCCGCGAGAAGCTCTCGGGCCAAGTCGATCTTGTCGCGCTCAACGCGACTCTTGCCCACTTTGCCCCCCTGTGCCAAGGCGAACGTGTAGGCCATGGCCCCGCCGATCAACACCTTGTCACAGATCTTCAGCAGGTTCTGGATGACGTTGATCTTGTCGGAAACCTTGGCTCCGCCCACGATCGCCACGAACGGGTGACCCGGATTGGAAATCGCATCGGCGAGAAAGCGGATTTCCTTTTCCACCAGGAAACCGCACACCTTGGGTTTGCCGGGCATCGCATTCGGAACGGCGACCATCGACGCCTCCGTCCGGTGGCAGGTGCCGAATGCATCGTTGCAATAGATGTCGCCGAAGCTGGCGAGGACGCCGGCGTATTCCGCGTCTCCCTTCTTCTCCCCCTTGTTGAATCGCACGTTCTCGACGATCAACACTTCCCCATTCTGCAGTGCCGCGACTTTCGCCTTGGCGTCGTCGCCGATCGTGTCGGCGGCGAAATGGACCTTGCCGCTGACGAGTTCCTGCAATCGAGCCACGACGGGCTTGAGGCTGTACTTGGCGTCTTCCGCAGGGTCTTTTCCTTCCGGGCGGCCCAGGTGGCTCATGAGGATTACGCGTCCGCCGCGGTCCAGAACCGACTTGATCGACGGCAACGCTTCAGTGATCCGGCGGTCGTCCGTGATATGGAGTTGGTCGTCCAGGGGGACATTGAAATCGACCCGCATCAGCACGGCCTGCCCCAACACATTCACATCCGCGATCGTCTTTTTGGCCATGACTCTTCGGTAATCTCGCAATGCCCGGGTTGAGAGAGCGAGAGCCCAGTGTCTCGCCACCAATTCCGGAAGGAATTTGACCCCCGCATCGTATCCCCTCCCCCAGCGAAATACCACCGGCCACGGCCGCTGCAACACGCAACTCGAAGCAGGAAAACAGTTAGTGTCGGTCGAGATTCAGGAATTTCCGAGTGCGGTCGCGGGCGACCGGTGTTCGGGTAAAGGGTTGCCGCAAGGGCCGACTACGCCCGTGTCCTCCATGTCCTGCTGTGGCCCCGCGGGGGCTGAAAATCGGTACGAAGTGACGCATCCGCGTCTTCCGGTGGGAAACGGGCGCGCCGGTTGCTCATGGAACGGCGCTCCCTGAAATATCGACACGATGGAAAAGTCCGCTGAAGTCCCTGGAACGATTCATCTTTTCTGCTGATCGGGTCCCGCTCGGGGTCGCTGTGAATTGACGGTCTCCGGCAACGGGCTACAATCGCCCGTTGCGAGAATGTGAACGGTCCGACTGTGCCGCTCGCACGGATTAAATTGGCCACACGGTCTGCGGAGTCCTCATCGGTGCAAGTTGCCATCACGTGTCGTCACGGGAGTCTGCATGCGGAAACGCGCGAGCATGTCTCCCACAAGGCAGAGAAACTGCTGACCTTCTTCGACCGAATCACCGCGATTCAAGTGACGTTCGATTTCTCGAATGGCGAGGCAGAGGCGGAAATCCTCGTCGACGCCGAACACAAGCACAATTTCGTCGCGTCGGAGCGGGCGGCCGAGGCGGCGGTGGCCTTCGATGCGGCATTGGCCAAGATGGAGCAGCAGCTCCGAAAATATAAGGAGCGGATTCAGAATCACCGAGGCGCTCCCACGGCAAGCGAAGTTGCCGGGGATCCGGTGTTGGAGTCTGGTGAAGCGAGTTAACCAGCAAGGCTGGGCCTCAAGCGAGCGTCGTGCTCAACGGGAACTGGCGAAGGTTCGTAGCGTCGGACGGTGCAGATTCGTCCGCGGAAGGAAGATACATGAAACTTTGCGACTTTGTGGTCGCGGAAGCCGTTGTTCCGGACTTGGATGCCGGTAACAAGGAAGCAGCGATCCGTGCCATGGTTGCCAGTCTCCGCGCTGCGGGCAGCGTCAAAGCTGCCGACGAGGACGGGATCGTGGCGGCAATTCTGAAGCGGGAAGAACTGGGTTCCACCGGGATCGGCAACGGCGTCGCCGTGCCTCACACGAAGCATCCCTCGGTTGAGAAGCTCGTGGCGACAGTGGCAGTGGCGCGGAACGGCGTCGACTTTGCCAGCCTGGATGGGGAACCCGTCTTCATTCTATTCCTGCTCGTGTCGCCCCCAGATCGGCCGGGAGACCACCTGCGGGGGCTGGAAAACATTTCGCGACACTTGCGGAACCAGAATTTCTGCAAGTTCTTGAAGCAGTCGCAATCGCGCGAGCAGATTCTCGACCTGCTCAGTGAAGCCGACAACAACGAACTCTAAACGGCTGGTTTGTGTCCAGACCCTGCCGGCGGTTGCCGCCGCGGGAGAGGTGTCTGGCAGGTCTCCGAGGGGAAGCGACGTAGCAATCATGGCTGAAACGCAAGTTTACCGTCGAAGTGTGACCGTGCACTCCGAACATGGACTTCACATCCGTCCGTGCACGATGCTTGCGCAGCTGGCCATGAAATTCCAGAGCCGCGTCCGCCTGTCCAAGGGAGCGACCAGCGTGGACGCCAAGAGCATTCTGGAGTTGATGACTCTCGGCGCCACGGCGGGAACGGTGTTGGAATTGGAAGTCGAAGGGATTGATGCCGCGGTGGCGCTGGAGCATATCGCCGCCCTGTTTGAAACGAGCTTTGCACCCGTGCCGGCAGCGGCCCCCCAGCCTGCCGCCGCCATGTAGGTGTCGCACCAGCGATGGTTGTGATCCGGTTGTCCCGCTGTCTGCGGGTTTGAGTTTGCTTCCCGCTCCGTCGATTTGGCCGTAAACCTTGTTGTCCGCTGGGGTTGCCGCCGGCCTGTCACTGCACGTGGACGTCCCCTGTCCGGGTCGCTTCCTGCGAGTTCCGGCCGCCAAAGGTCTGCCAACGGATGCTGATCAAGCGGGGGATTGCGGTCTCGCCCGGAGTGGCGATCGGCCCGGCTTTGGTGCTGGGCGCAGAATCCTTCCGCATTCCTCAACGCTTCGTCAGCATTGACGCCGTCGATGCGGAAATCGCCCGCTTTCAGGCGGCGATGGAAGCGACGTGCCAGGAGATCGGCGTCAACGAGCGACTCGCCACCGAGCGTCTCGGCGCTCAATACGCCGCCATCTTCGCAGCCCACATGATGCTGGCCCGCGATGAGAAACTGGTCCAGGAAATTGAGTCTCTGATTCGCGAGAAGTCGTTCTCTCCCGAATTCGCTGTCAGCCGCGTCTTGCGTCAGTACGCCAAACGATTTCAAAATCTGGGTGACCAGTACTTCGCCGACCGGGCCGTCGATATGTACGACCTGGAGAAACGGTTGCTGAAGCACTTGCTCGGCGAACGCCGCGAAGAACTCAGTCATCTGACGATGCCGGTGCTGCTGCTGGCGCACAATCTCACCCCCAGCGAAACCGCGGGTCTCGACAAACAATATGTGATGGGGTTCGCCACGGAAGTGGGCGGGCACACCAGTCATACCGCGATTCTCGCGGGGGCTCTCGAACTCCCGGCCGTCGTGGGCATTGGCAAGTTCCTGGCAGACGTCTCCGGCGGCGAAACCATCATCATTGATGGCAGCCACGGAACGGTGATCATCGATCCCGATGAAGACACCCTCGCCAAATATCATGCGTCGGAAGAGCGATTTCGCAGTTTTTCCAAGCGATTGGAGTCGCTGCGGCAACTCCCCTCGGAAACACAGGACGGCGTGGCGATCACGCTGTACGGGAACATTGAATTTCCCGAAGAGGCGGTCACAGCTTCCCAGCGGGGCGCTGAAGGCATCGGGCTCTACCGAACGGAATTCCTGTATCTGGAATCGCAGAAGGAGCCGACGGAGGAAGATCATTTTCGGGCTTATCGTGAGGTGCTCGACGCATTCCCGCACCAACCCGTCATCATTCGCACGCTGGATCTCGGGGCCGACAAGATGCCCGGGAAACTGCGGGCGGAGTATCCTGCCGAAGTCAATCCGGCCTTGAGCGTTCGCAGCATCCGTCTGAGCCTGCAGCACTTGGAACTTTTCAAGACGCAGTTACGGGCGATTTTGCGAGCGGCAGTTTACGGCGACCTGCGGATCATGTTCCCGCTGGTTTCGACCCTGATGGAGTTCCGTCAGGCGCGGATGATCCTGGGAGACGTCATCGAGGATCTGGAGGAGCAGGGCATCCCGTTTCGCAAGGGAGTGCCGGTCGGGATGATGGTCGAAGTCCCGGCGGCCGCGATTCTCGCGGAGGAGTTTGCCCGAGAGGTCGACTTTTTCTCGATTGGGACAAACGATCTGATCCAGTACACTTTGGCGGTGGACCGGGGAGACCCTGCGGTCGCGTCCCTCTACCGGGCAGGAGATCCGTCGATTCTGCGGCTCCTGCGGATGGTGGTGAATGCGGCTCGCAAGCACAACATCTCGGTCTCGGTGTGTGGTCAGATGAGTTCCGATCCGATGTTCATTCCCCTGTTGGTGGGCATCGGTCTGAGGCAACTCAGCGTGACGCCCCATGCAATTCCGGAACTGAAGGAAGTCATTCGCAACTTGACCGTCTCCAAGGCGGAACGCATCGCCAATCGAGCGGAGACGCTCGACATCGCCCGCGATGTGGAAGCCTATTTGCGAGGAGAATTGAAGAAAATTTGTCCTGATTCGGCGCAATGACGCGGCGCAGCAACCGGGCCCCGCCAAACGTCAGCCGCATCCCAACCGTCCACAAACCCTGGTGATCCTGAGAGGCCGACGCGTGGTCGTCCGCTCTTCCACAAAATACCTTCCCTTACCTCAAACTCTCTAACTAGTAGCGGTCGAGTGCGTGAATCTGTGCTAGAGGAGACTGGCGAACGGAAGCTGCTTCCGTCACTGCGGACGCTTGAGCATGGGCCTGCCTGTCGTCAGGCGGCCGATTGTGTGAGCGCATCCGCCGTCGCCGTCTCTCCCCTCCAGATCGTCGTTCCCCGAGGCGCCGTTCCGCGGGACATTAAGTCTCCGGGAATGCGCACGGTGCGGAGTCGTCGACGGTCCATCGTCGGAGCGGGCCCGATTGGTATCGACCGTGGAACTGCCGAAATTCTCGAATCCTCGCCTCGCCGCGATTTCGCCCCCATTGGCGGCAGCGGACAGCGTCGAGCCCAGACATCCTCCCCAGATCGGTCCGGCTTATCCGACCTTTCAATTCGGGGTTCAATGGAGACGCGACACACCGTGTTGCGGGATGTCTTCGCTCAGACCGCTGCGCTGCAGATTTCCCAGTGTGGAGCGTCTTCGCATTTGAGTGCTTCCGGCTCCGCGAATCGGGCTGATCCACGGCCGCTGATCGGTAGGCGACCCTCAGAACTCCCTTCGGGTCTTCCTCGCAGCGCAGCACGCATCGCCGCCCGAAAGGCGCACCATGCGAAAAGAAATGCTGATGAACGTCCTCCAACCGGAGGAGAGCCGGATCGCCATCGTTGAAGACGGCGTTCTGGAAGAGCTTTACGTCGAACGCAATAGTCTCGAAAACTACGTCGGAAACATCTACAAAGGGCGGGTTGTCAACGTCGAGCCGAGCATTCAGGCGGCCTTCGTTGATTTCGGCGTCGGCCGCAACGGCTTCCTGCACGTCAGCGACGTGGAGTACCAGTACTATAAGCATCTGGTCGACGGCCGTCCGGATGAAGATGATGACGAGGATGATGAAGAGCCGGCTCCGCGGCGCTCTTCGGGTGGAAAGCCCCGTCGCCACAACGAGCGCAACGCCCGCAGCAAGCCGCCGATCCAGGAAATCTTCAAGCGCGGCAGCGAAGTGCTGGTCCAGGTGATCAAGGAAGGGATCGGGGCCAAAGGGCCGACCCTCTCGACCTACATCAGCATCCCCGGACGTTACCTCGTGTTGATGCCGGCGCTGCAGCGTGTGGGAGTCAGCCGCAAGATCATGGACGACGACGTCCGTCGGAAGCTGAAGCGGGCGCTGCTCGACCTCAATCCCCCTGAAGGCCTGGGATTCATCATTCGCACGGCGGGAATCGACCGCTCCCAGGAGGATCTGCAGCGCGATCTCAACTACCTTCTCCGGCTGTGGCAGGTGATCGTTCGCCGCGTGAAAAAGCATCCGGCGCCGGTCGACATCTACGAAGAAAGCGACATGATCACCCGGACGATCCGGGACATTTACAACGGTGAGATCGACCGCATTCTGATCGATGAGCCGCGGGCGTACGAACGGGCGCGCGAGTTCATCAAGAACGTACTCCCGAAGCATGAAGACCGCGTCGTGTTGTTCGAGGGGAAGGAACCTCTCTTCAACATGTACAACATTGAGCAGGAGATCAACAAGATCCACAGCCGGCACGTCCCGATGCCCGGCGGCGGGTCGATCGTGATTGACCAGACGGAAGCGCTGGTCGCCATCGACGTCAACAGCGGGAACTATCGTGCGGATGACGACGCCGAAGAAAATGCATACCGCGTCAACCTGCGGGCCGCGGAAGAGATCAGTCGTCAATTGCGGCTGCGCGACATGGGGGGCGTGATCGTCTGCGATTTCATCGACATGCGCGAGGAGCGGCATCGTCGCGGAGTCGAGCGCGCGCTTCATACGGCGGTCGAACGCGATCGGGCGCGGACGAAGGTTCTCCGGATCAGCCCGTTCGGGCTCATCGAGATGACCCGCCAGCGGATTCGACCGTCGCTCCGCCGCAGTGTCTACGAAGACTGCCCCTGCTGCCGCGGAACCGGTCAGGTGAAAACGGCGGAGAGCATGGCGATCGACGTGATGCGCATGCTGATGACCCAGGCCAACCATCCGGATGTGTGCAAAGTGACGGTGGAAGTTCATGAGCGCGTCGCCGCATTTCTGAACAACCGGAAACGCCGCGACATCATGCAGATGGAAGAATCGTACGATGTGGTGATCAACATCAATGGACTCGGCCAAGCGTCGCCGGAACACCTTAAGTTCTATTGCACCAATGAGTTGGGGACAGAAGTTCGGGTTGTCGGCCGAGATGACTCGAAAACGCGGAACTGATTCGTTACACTCGGTGATTCTTCGCAGCCACGAGTCGGCTCGGATCGCCTCGTGAGCGCCTGCATGCGTCCGGCGGAATTCCGCGTGTGCGCAGAAACAATCGTCCTTTGACCGTGGGATTTGCGTCGATGTTCGCAGTCTTCGAAGATGGCAATCGTCAGTATCGCGTGCAGGCCGGCGACGTCCTGGTCGTTGACTATCGTAAGGATCTCGAAGCGGGAGCGACGCTCACGTTCGACCAGGTGCTTTTGGCCAACGGCGGCGGCGCCAGCGTGATCGGTCGGCCGGTCATTGAAGGGGCCGCAGTCACCGCCGAAGTGACGAACGACCTGTTCAAAGGCCCGAAGCTGGAGATTCAGAAGCTGCGTCGGCGCCATGCGTCGAAGCGGCACACCGGGCACCGCCAGAAGCACACACAGGTGAAGATCACGGGCATCTCTGTCCCGAATCTCGAAATCGTCGAAGCCCCGGCGGCAGCGGAATCAGCCCCCGCGTGAACGCCGTGAGTTTCCCGCGACCGGATCGACGCCGAAATTGACAGCCCGTGCTGCACTGCAGCCGGGCTGTTTCGTTGTTGCGTCGGTTGCATGGAGTTGAATGACGACGGAGTGATCACTGGTCCTCCGGCCGTTTGCCATTTGCATGGAGGGCTGCGCGGCGTTGTCGGCCGCGCAGAGCGGCGAATGGAATCCAGATGACGGCGTAACCGATCCCCGCCAAGGTTCCCATTCCGCTCCCGAGTTGAGCCGCACGAACTTCGGCGGTAACAGCAGCTGCGGGATCCGTCAGGAGAGACCAGATCGCAATGGCGCCAAGCCCGGCGGTGGCGACCGTCCAGACGGCGGTGGCCATCAAGGCGAACTTCAGGGACATGGAGATTCTCCTCGACAAAATGCCTCGGCGGGCGGTACGGTCGGGGATGTCGAGTTCGTCGGGGAAATGATACCCTAGTGCCGCGTTAAAAATACTGATCCGCGGCGCAGATCAAGCGCTCGTCGAAGCGGATGGTTTGCTCCCCAGTGTAGATGAAACCCGCCCCCGGCGGTGGTTTGAGACACCAGATGATCGAGCACGTGGAGATCGGCGGCGTCCGCCTGCACCTCAGTACGCCGGATGACTCTTCCGGCGACTGGATTGGCCAGCACGAAGTTCTGCAGCAATTGCTCGCCTGCTGGCTGACGGTGGATGACAAGGACTTCCCCCTTTCTCCCCGCCTTGTGGGGGCCCCGGGGATCGGCAAGACAACCCTCGCGGTCTCCGCAGGTCGGCAACGTCAACAGCATGTTTACATCTATCAATGCACGGCCGACACGCGGCCGGAGGACTTGCTGGTGACGCCGGTGCTGGCTGAGTCGGGCAAGATCAAGTATCACGCGTCGCCTCTCGTGACGGCGATGATTCAAGGGGGAGTGTGCATTCTCGACGAAGGGAACCGGATGAATGAGAAGTCGTGGGCCAGTCTGGCTCCGCTGCTCGATCATCGCCGGTACGTGGAGTCGATCGTTGCAGGCATCACGATTCACGCACACCGCGAGTTTCGCTGCGCGGTGACCATGAACGACGACGAGTCGACGTTTGAGATTCCCGATTACATCTTGAGTCGGCTGCAGCCGACGCTCACGCTTTCGCATCCCGAACGGGAAGATGAACTGCGAATTCTGCGATATCACCTTCCGTTCGCCGAAGAGGAGATGCTGAACCTGACGGTCAACTTCCTGCAGCAGGCGCACGAACTGAATCTCGACTACTCGACGCGCGACGGCATCCACGTGCTGCGTTATGCGATGAAACGACTGGCGCAGAACCCCAATCATCCGGTCGGAAAAGATCGCGTCTGGTCCGAAGCCCTGCTTGCCTGCCTCGGGGATGAAGCGGCCGATCTGGAGCAACTTGCGGAACGCCGCCAGCGGACTCTGGGTGGGCAGTCGACGCCCATGGGACTGGGCGATTTTTTCTTCGATCCGCGCGATCCGCTTCATCCCGATGCGGATGACGACGATGAACTCGACGACGATGAAGATGACGACGACGACGAGTGACGTGCTGATTCCACGTCCTCTGGACTGCGGCGACGTGCGTTAACGCAGCGCTTCGAGCGGTTGAACGCGCACCACGGACAGCGCCGGCAGCAATCCGCCCGCGACGCCCATCGCTATCGAGAAACAGGCGGCGAATGCCACGGTTCCTTCCGTAACGCGGAACGCGAACTCCATTTCGCGAGCCCCTCCCACGGCAGTGCTGCGGCTGAAACCATTCACGCCGGTTCCCAGCGCAATGCCCAGTCCGCCGCCGATGATCGAAATCAGGATCGCTTCGAGCAGGAAGGAGATCAGGATTTCATGAGGTTTGAATCCCATGATGCGCAGCACGGCAATGTCCTTGCGACGCTGTCCGATGGCGGCGAACATGGTGTTCATGACGCCGAAAATCGCTCCGATCCCCATGAACCAGGCGATGATCCAGGCTGCCTGGGTGATCATCTGCGTTTGCTCGGCCTGTTTGGCGTAGTACTCGGGCTCGGTTTTGGGGTTGCACGAGATCGTGCGGCTGTCCGCCAGACGCGCACTCAAATCCTGCGCGGCTTCAGCACCCTCTGTCCGCAAGACAACCGTGCTGTAGATGCCTTCCCGGCGAAACTGACTGGAGAGCTCGTTGAGATCGGCCCACATTTCCGACTCGAATGCTGAGCCTCCTGCTTCGAACACCCCGGCGACCGTCCAGGACTTTCGCCCCATCTGAATTTCGTCGCCGACCCGGAGTTGATGCTCGCGCTGCACGCCCTTGCCAATGATGACTTCGCTCTGGCTCCCGCGCAGCGCACTTCCCTCAATGATCCGAATCTGCGTATGGACTTCAAACGCCACAGGCTGCACGCCGCGAACCTGCAGGAATTTGAAGACCCCTTCCTGCTCGAGTTTGCGGTGAATCACCAGGAAAATCTCGCGGCTCGCCAGGGGTTCGCCGCGCGAGTTTCGGGCGACACCCCGAAAATTGGCGACATCGCTGGTCAGCCGGCTGTTCATCTGGCTGAAGACTTCGTCGGTGTTCCCCTTGGCCAGCACAATCACGTTTTCGGGTTCGCCGCTGACGGTGCAGACCTGCTGGACCCCTTCCACAAAGGCGAGCATCACCACCAGCGCAGCGACGACCAACGTGAACCCCGACGCCGTCATCAGGGTGGTTTTCCACCGGACGATTAAGTTGCGGGCGTTGTACTTGATGGGGATCATGAGGTGGGGTCCGTGCTCGGTTGTCCGCGGTCGATTGATCAAACTCGTTAGGAGACCGTCCTTGGCACGATGAATTGCAACGGACCACGATCAACGGTCGACGGACGATTACGCAATTCGCGCGAACACATCTGATACCTTCACGCTGCGCGCCGAAGAGGCGGGAATGGCGCTGCCGGTGAGCCCGACTCCGGCCCCCATGATAAGACCCCAGATTGCAGCCGACCAAGGGACGGGGAACTGCAGGAGGAACTTGTTCCAGTTCATGATGGGAATCTGCCCGCCGACCGTCAGTTGCGACGCCGCACAAACAATTCCTGTGCCGAAGAAACCGGCAAGAGCTCCCACAAGCATCGCTTCCGCGATGATCATCATCGTAATGTGCAGCGGTTGAAAGCCCAGCACCTTCAGCACCGCCATTTCGACGCGCCGCTCGCGAACCGAAATGCTGATGCTGTTCGAGAGAATGATGACCATGTCGATCACCAGGATCGCCACGACGCCGTCAATGATCTGCAGCACCGCCTGGCTCCGGGCGGCAAACCGCGCGACCCCCGCCGATTCCGTTTCAACTTTCAGGGACGGCTGCCGGTTCTCATAATCGTCGCTCAACGTCGCCGCCAATTCCTTGGCCCGGTCGGCGCCGTCGATCTCCAGCATGATGAAGTTCACCGCCTCGCGGTCTTCGGTGGCTTCCATGTAATAGTCGTGCCGACAGTAAAAGCCGTTCGACATTTCTCCCGGCGGAAGCACGGCGACGATGGTGAACTGGATATCCACCGGGGGAAACCGCGCCGCCAGCAACGTGAAATTCTGTCCCACGCGCCAGTCCATGGTCTTCATCAGACCCGGACCCACGATCACGGCGTCCTTGCGGCCCATGAATGCGTCAAAATCGTCGTCGCTGATCGTAGAAGCCGGCTCCTGCATCACGCGGATGTTGTCGGGACGGACCGCCATCCCCATCGCCTGTCGATCGGGGCGGCGAGATTCATCGAGGAATCCCAGCAGGAAATTGACCGTCGTCCATTCGCGAACCCCGTCGATCTGGCTGATCTCGGGGATATAGCGCAACGGGACGCGGCTGGGCATCGTCCAGCGCTCGGAGACGATCAGCCGCGTCTGGTCTCCCTGGGCGTTGACCTTGTTTTTCACGGTGGCCGTGACGTTGGTCACGATCGCAAAGATTGCCACGAGCACCATGATTCCCATCCCCGTGAGCGCAGTCCGAACCTTGTTGCGGCCCAGGCTTTTGACGACGAGGATAGTAAATTTAAACAGCATCGTTTGTGGTTGGGATCAATGGGGGCGCAGTTCGCTCGGGCAACAGGGATCCAGGCGGCGATGAGCTCACCGGAATTCCCGGTTCCAGCGTCAACTACCGACCAACCCTCCCCGGGTTTTTGCTTCCGGAAACGCCAGGGCCAAGGCTTCGTCGCGGGTTTCGGCGTGTTCTTCCAGGAGTCGCCCATCGCTGATCCGGAGCAGTCGGTGAGCGCGGGCGGCAGCGGTATGGTCGTGCGTCACCATTAAGATGGTCTTGTTGAGGCCTTCCTGCAGGCTCTGCAGCAGGTCGAGGATTTCCTCTTTTTTCTTGCCGTCGAGATCGCCTGTGGGTTCGTCAGCGACGACAAGTTCCGGGTCGGTCACCAGGGCGCGGGCGATGCCCACGCGCTGTTGTTCTCCTCCCGAGAGTTGTCCGGGACGGTGCGTCAGGCGATGTTGCAGGCCCACCAGCGTGAGAACGTTCATGACCTGTTCGCGCCGCCGCCGCCCCGACAGGTTGAGCAGCAGCAGCGGCAGTTCGACGTTCTCGTACGCGGTGAGCACCGGAATCAGGTGATAGAACTGGAATACGAAGCCGATCGCGGTCGTACGCCAGCGGGCGAGTTCCGATTCGCTCATGCGGCTGATGTCGCGTTTGGCGATGATCACCCGCCCGCGCGTCGGTTGATCGAGACCGGCAATCAGGTTCAGCAGCGTGGTCTTGCCGGAGCCGGAGGGTCCGATCAGGGCGACGAACTCCCCGCGCAGGATCTGGAGCGAGACCCCCTTGAGAACTTCGACGCGCTCATTGCCGCGGGCGTACTCTTTGAATGCGTTATCGACGGTCACGATCGCGTCGGCCATGCTGCTTCCGAATCCCGTGCGGCGCTGACGAAATTAACGGGGAAGGCTTGCCCCCGGCTCATCGGATGGGAACTACTTCCCGGACTTCCGCCGAATCTTCTGTCCGTCGGTCAAGCGTTTTCCTCCGGGGAGTACGACGACGTCCCCCGGATTGACGCCCTGCTTGATCTCCATTCTCCGCCCCTCTTTGCCTCCGACTTCCACCTCACGGCGGGTGGCGACGTCGTTCTCGACCACGAACACATACGACTGCTCACCTTCCTTAAGGATGGCAAGTTCCGGAACCCACATCGACTCCGTTTCCGAGTCTTCGGCCGGGGGGTTGTCGATAATCGCCCGCACGTTCATTTCCGGGAGCAGGTATTCATCCGGTGTATCAATCCTCAGCGTCACCCGCACGACGCCGCGCGCCCGGATGACCATCGGCTGAATCCGGTCAATCTTGGCGCTGTACTGCCTTTCCGGATAGGCGTCGGGGATGATGGTGCAGGGTCGGCCGACCTCCACCTTCTGCAGGTCCCGCTCCTGGATGTCGATTTCCACTTCCATCACGCTCATGTCGGCCAAACGACAGAGGCTGACGGACAGCACTTCCGGCCGGAGGATTTCTCCAACCTCGGCACTTTTCTCCAGCACGGTCCCGTCCAGCGGCGACAAGATCTTCGTATTCGCCAGGAAGTACTTGGCGCGGAAGACGAGGGCTTCCGCCTGCTTGACCTCCGACTCAATGGCTTTCATCCGCTCCGGACGCAATCCCTGTTCGATAAGCCGGAGTTTGTCCTCCAGCGACCGCACCTGGGATTCAGCGTCCTTCTTGGCGGAAATAAGTTGATCGAGTTCGGCCTGCGTCGTCGAATCGCCCAACTGCATCGCCCGATCGAGTTCGCTCGACACCAATTCCAGTTTTGATTTGGCGACGTCAATCGCGATGCTCGCCTGACTCTTTTCTTCGGGCAGGGCGCCGTTTCGGGCTTCATCCAACCGGCTCTGCGCCGCCTGCAACGCCGCTTCGGCCTGCTGCAGGTCGGCCTGCACAGTCGCGTCATCGAGCTGCGCGAGGAGTTCCCCCTTCTTCACTTTCTGCCCGACTTCGAAATTGAGCAGCGTCACCGCGCCGGGCACGCGCGGTGAGACGTTCAGCATCCGGCACGGAACAACGTACCCGGAAGCTTCCAGCGCCTTGTCATTGGGGCCTTTGACCAGCACCGAAACCGTGTCGAACTCGGTTCCACGCAGTTCTTCGATGCCGGCGCGCAAGGACTGCATCCAAGGCGGGTTCCGACGGTAGGCGACAAATCCGCCCACGATGATCAGCAGCAAGACGATCCAGGTTGCGAATCGCGTCAGTCGCGAAGTTCCTCCGCTGGTGATGCGTTCGCTTTCGGGCAGCTTGATGGCCGAAATCATGGGGCCGCTGTTGGGGGTATTCGAGGTCACCGTCATCCGCCTAAGTCTCCGTGCACGCTCTGACGCGGCGCCTGTTCCCAGGCCACGTCGCTGGTGCGGCGTTCGCCGCATCAGCGAATCAGTTCCCTAAGTCGCAAGCATCCGCCAGCGACATTCCCTTTGCATTCCACGCGCCGCTAGCGGGCAACGCTTCCATCGGCCGTCGCTGCCAGCATCGCCGTCGCGACCACGTACTTATTAAATGGCGTTGTCTGAACATCGTACAGAGCTGAGGATTCAGTATCGCTGATCACCATGCGGCCGTCGCCGCTCGCTTCAATCATCTGCAGTCGCTTGGGATAGCCATTGAGTCCGGTCCCGCGTGCCTTTCCGGCTGCTTCCTTGGCACACCACAATCGTGTTTCCCAGTGGTCGTCGGGGAATGCGGCGACCATCTGGTTGATCAACTCGATTTCTTCCGGCGTTGCAAAGGAATCCAGCAGCGACCGAGTCTCGCGGTCGGCCGGTTCCAGATCGATTCCCAGCGGTTGCGACGAAGCGATCGCCAGCACGATATTGTCTTTGTGCGCCAGCGTCAGTTCGGGGACAATTCCTTCCGGATTTCCGCCGACATACGGCCGACCGAGTTCGTCGTGGCAGATTTCATACTCTGCCGGGTGAGTCAGTTCGATGTTTTCGTACCGCTGCCGCCACATGCGGACGGCGTCCTTAGCCGCCATGCGGGACATCAGGAACTTCCGCATCGGCTTATTGCCGGTGAGAGTGCGGAACTCGACCATTTCGGAGTTGGTCAGCGCGGTGCGGGCCACCCAGGTCGGGTCGACGCCGACGAGGTGTCGTTCCTCAAACTGAAAAGCCATCGCGCGTTCAGGAAGCCCGGGGATCTCAATTTCTGTGGCGATGGGGAAGGCCCGCGGGAAGCGATTGAAGTCGAGGAATTCCGGCGTCCACTTGAAGATCCAGTCCCCCCAACCGGAAAACCTCATCCAGACATTGCCCGCGCCGTCTTCAATTTCGAAGTCGGCTTTGAGCTGTTTCACTTCGACGTCGAACATGGTGACCGACATCTTGATCGGACAGTCGGCGCCGACCGGCGGGGTCGGTCCGTACAACTCCACTTTCTCAACCCCGATGGGCAGGATGTGCCATTCGTGCATCTGACACCAAAGACCCACGAATTGACCGATTCCGTCGAGCAGACACGGATCGACGAGCAGAGCCGGCTCGGGGAGATTGCGGAAGAGAAGATCCTTTCGCAGCACCCGCAGCGCCCCGGTCGCGACGGGATTTGAAAACTGATCCAGCCGCGTCATCACATGGAACGACGGCCCGTGGAACATCCGCCGGCCCTCATAGCATTCGCTGACGTCCACGGGCCAGGCCGGTTCCCCCGACATGTCCGGCCACGCCATCTGCAGGTCCTGACGATATTGCGAGCCGAAGACCACGCGACCGCAGAAGGCCCGCTTGTCCTGATACGTGACCAGCACGTCGACCCGTCGCTCACCGGTCTCTGCGTTGATTTCGACGACCGCAGCCTCGAATTGCAGCAGCAATCGACGGCGGTCCTCGAGACCAATCCATCGCATCGCCTTCACCTGCTCATAGCCGATGACTCCCAATCCTGGGCACAGCAAGGCCGCCGCCTCGGCGATGAACTCCAGGCTCATCGTCATCGGCACGATGGGAAGACAGTACTTCGGATGCTTCGGCGGGCAGTTGATGAACAGGTGGTCGAAAATGTAGAGATCGTCATCCAGGTCAAGAATCCGCTCGATCTTGAGCTCTTGCCCTTCAATGAAATGCGTGACGTTCGCGTTGATCAGGACGGGAAACGGGACGTCGAATTGCACGACGGCGGGCGCCTGCACGAAGTCGTCGTCGTCAACAAAACCGTATTCCGGAATGTCCCGATTGGGGGACAGGTGGATGGAGTTTCCGTCCTTGCGCGGCGGAATAAGGTCGCCCGCGGTCGCCGGAGTCGCTGCGCCGTTGGTCGACGCGCTTTCCGATGCACTCGCGGGTTGGGTGATCACGGAACCGGAGCCTGATTCGGCATCCGGCCGAGTCCTCGGCGGCACGCTGGGGTGGTCCAGTGGTGACCATTCGATGCGCAGCGGAATCATCATCTTGGGACGCGGCAGCGGTTCGCGGGGTTGCTGCAGGTCGAGCACTGTCGTGAGGCGATGCTCGAAGAGCGCATCCGGCTTGAATGGAACTCCGGCGACAAACAGCCGCGCCAGCAGATGGTTCAATTGCGTCAATGGATCCCGTGTGTCGACGTCGAGCGCCGCGGTGACGGTTTCCCCCCCGATGGGCATGAATTCCTTCATGTGGGCGGACATGTGTCCGCCGCCCACCTGCACGAACACGCGCGCGCCGTCGTCGTACATTCTCCGAATCGTCTGCCAGACCCGCAGGGCATGGTCAAGATTCAACATGAGGGTCTGGCGGACGCCGACCAGATCGGTCGGATAGGGTTCGGTGGTGATCGACGAATACAGCTTGATCTTGGGCTTCTTGACGGCGAACTTTTCGTTCTTGAGCGCATCTTCCAGGGCGCCGTGCAGATCGCTCAACATGGGCGTGTGGATCGCCGGGTAGGGGAGGACTTGCGTCAGGATCTGCTGCTTTTTGAGTTCGTCGGTGATCCGGATCAGGCCTTCGCGGTCTCCCCCGAGGATCAGCGCCATCGGCGCCATGTGAATGGCGATGTAAGTCCCGGGATTTTGCGCGACCAGCGGCGCCGCAGTCTCTTCGTTGGCCCAGATGAACGCGAGACGACCGAGCGACGCATATTTCGGGGTGACGTTCAGCACCTTCCAGTACGCGGGGGCAGACTCGTGAAAATCCCCCAGACCGCACGCACAAACGGCCGCCATTTCACCCTGGCTCTGACCCGTGGCGACATCGACGGGGATGTCGAACTTCTCCAGCAGCGTCCAACTGATCCAGTTGGCGAGCGTGACCCCCATCGCCGCCAGATAGCGCTCTTCCGGGCGGGGATCGTCGGTGTAGTTCGTGTCGACCTTCGGGGGGGCCAGACGCCCCTTGAGTTGTTGGCGATACTCCTCAGGCAGCGAGGCCGGTGGGACGAACACCGAACTGGTGGGAATGTCGTCCTCAGGGTGACGATCCCGTTCTTCGAAGAAATCGAACTCGGCGCGCAATTCGGGATAGTGCAGGCAGAGCTCGAACAGATGATCGGGATAGTTGCCGATCAACCCGGGAAATCCCATTCCCGGAAAAATGAAGGCGATCTTCCCTTCGTGACGGGCCGCCGACGAAGAGTAGTAGATCGTTTCGTCGGCGAATTTCGGTTCGGCGGACGCCAATTGTTCGATGACGGTCGCCAGCTTCTGCTGCAATTCTCGAAGCGATGTGCAAATGATCGACAGCTTGACCGGCAGTCGGAAATCGAGACCCGCGGCCAGCGACCGTGCGATGTCGGCAAGGGTGAAGGGCTGCTGATCCGTCGCGATGAACTTCTGCAGCGTCTCGATCTGGCTGATCAGCGCAGCCGGAGTTTTCGCGGCAAAGAGCGAAACTTCCGACGGGCGATCAATCCCCGGAATCGGCGGACGGGGAACCGGCGCCTTCGACTTGGTGCGTTTCTTCGGCGGGACCACCTCTTCCAGGATCGTATGGACGTTGACGCCCCCGAAACCGAACGAATTGATCGCGGCAATCCGCGGACCACGCGACTCGTTCTGCACCCACGGCCGGGTGTGAGTGTTGACGTAAAACGGCGAATTGAGCGTCTCTTCCCGCGGTTCTTCGCAGTGGAGGCTCGGTGGGAGAATCTTGTTGGACAGGGCCAGGGCGGTGCGAATCAGCGCTGCAATCCCCGACGCCGGCATCAGGTGGCCGATTTGGGACTTCACCGTCCCCATGGCCCGACTTGTCGGGGGGTGCTTGGAACTGCCGAACACCTTGTGGATGGTGGTCATCTCCGCCAGATCGCCGGCGTGAGTCCCTGTGCCATGCAGTTCCAGATAGCCGATCTGGGCGGGGTCCATTCCCGAATCGATGTACGAACGTTCGAGCGCGCGGACTTGCCCCTGCCAGGCGGGTGCGAGCACATCCAGCATGCGGCCGTCGCTGGCGGATCCACTCCCCTTGATGATCGCATAGATGCGGTCCCCTGCGGCGACGGCGTCTTCGAGACGCTTCACCACCACAGCCCCGCCCCCTTCACCGATCAAGAGACCATCCGCCCGGCGATCCATCGGGCGGATCATCCCCGACTTGGAAATCGCGTGCAGACGATTGAAGACCAGCAGGAACGGGCGGGATTGCGTAAGAAAGACGCCCCCCACCACCGCAGCGTCCGCTCGACCCGAGCGCAGGCGATCGACGGCATGTTCCAGCGCCAGCAGACTGGAAGCGCAGGCGCCGTCCACCGTCTCGGCGAGGCCCCCCAGATCAAACCGATTGGCAACGCGGCTGGCGACGATGTTCGGAATCGCAGTCGCGAGCGAATCGACCTCGTTGGGCGGGAGCGAAACCCGCAGCCATTCCTCGACGTCACGGCGTCGGCTCCCGGCCAACATGTCCGGGAATTTGCGATCAATCAGTTCCAGTGCGGTATCGTAAATCTCACCCCGCAGCCACAGCTCGCAATGTTTGGCGCCGGGATACGCGCCGCGGCCGATCAGCACGTCGGTTCGCTGCCGCAGCGGATCTCCGGCAGCGAGGCCGGCATCGCGCAGGGCTTCATCCACGACGAGCAGCATCAGAAACTGGTCGGCTTCGCCGTTCCGCACCGCGTTGGGGAGCAGCCCGAATGCCTTGGGGTCAATCTCAAGGTCACCCGGCAAGAATCCGCCGCGGTGGTCGGCGACCGGCTCGTTGGAAAACCGGCAGTTCTCGGCATGACGAAAGCGATGTGCGGGGGGCGACTCCACACAGTCGACGCCATTGACGACATTTCGCCAGAACTCTTGCAGATTTCGCGCGCGAGGTAACGCACACCCCATCCCGACGATGGCGATATCCCGGTCGTTCATCCGTCAACAATCCCTGTCAAAATGTTCCGTCTGGGGTGTCACAGCAGCACTGACGAAAGATCCATCAGGAAATTTCGAATCTTGAGAAATTCCGAACCGGTCGACCCAGACGGCGCGGTTCGTCCAGTCTCGATCGGCAACTCATCATTCCTGGGTCAATTTCCCGCCACGAGCTTTGCCAGTTGCGGCACGCTGCATGCGATCGTCACTTCCGGCTCACGATGCCCAGTCAACCGGAGTTCCTGTTCCAGAAAACGGACGCCATCCGGTACGGGAATCAGGTGAATGTTCCGCGACGCATACATCTTGCGCAGTTCATCGGAAACCATTCCGGCGTCCCAAGCCCCCCAGTTCACCGCCACGACCCGGGCTGACCACTTCCGATCCAGGTCGTCTGCCAATTTATTCAGGAACTCGTTGGCCGCGCTGTAGTCGCTTTGTCCGTTGTTACCGAAGCGGCCGGAAACTGAAGAGAAGAAGACCAGAAACTTCAGCGACTCCGGACGCAGCCGTTTCGCCAGCACCAAGGCGCTGGCGACTTTGGTGGAGAACACGTTGGAGTACGATTGAGGCGTCTTGTCGCGCATCAGCTTGTCTTCGATGACGCCGGCGCCATGGATGACGCCGTCGATTCGACCGAAGCGACGGTAGACGCCGTCAAGCAATTCCCCGAACGTTTCTTCATCCCGTACGTCGAGCGAATGGTACTCGATCTTCGCGCCGGTGGCTTGCAAGCTGCTGAGATTCGCCAAGATTTGACGATCTTTCAGAATTCGCTTGAGGTTCTGCTCAATCTGGGCAGGAACTAGCGGCTGCCCGGCCTCCTTCCGCTGACGGATGAGGTGCTGACGCAGCTGCGCGACATCCAGTCCTGCCGTCTCGTCAGACTCGTCTTCCGGCAGCGGCGAACGGCCGACGAGGACCAAGGTTCCTCGGGAGAGTTCCGCAATCCGCAGAGCGATGTCGCAGGTGATGCCGAACGCACCTCCGGTGACGACGACCACCGAGTCGGACTTGAGCGGAAACTCACCCAACTGAGAACTGTGGGGAGTCGTGTTGACCAGCTTCAATGTCCAGCGGCCGGCGGCCGTCAGGCCGATTTCGTAACGCGCGTCGTCGAGGGACAGTTCTTCAATCAGACGTCCTGCCATCAGCGGGTTAGGAGCCGTCAGATCGAGGTCGACATTCCGCACGCTCAGTGCGGGATGTTCCACTCGGAACGACTTAAACAGTCCGCACAAACCGGCTGAGGTGAGGGCCATGCGTCCGCCCGAGCGGGACAGTCCGAATTGACCGTCGAGCCCCGTCAAATTCAGCACCCAGCCCCCGCCTTTCCCGGCGGACGTCATCAGGTCGTTGGCGAACTCTTTCAGGAAGTTGAACGACCAGAGAGTGACCTGCAGGGCGGCGTCGGCATTGTCGCAACCCGAACCGTGAAAGGGCTGACTGATGCCCAGGAAATTGAGCACCGCCCCGACGGGTTCGCCGCCCGAACCGGTCAGAAGTCCCCGCAATTCCTTGAGCGAGTCAGGACTGCCGAAGTCGACATGGAAGGTCGAGCCGGAAACCTGCCGGGCTTGCGGTCCCGGCAGGATCTGACGGACGCGGAAACCTTCCTGGGTGAGTCCGGCCGCTACGGCTGACGTAAGCTCCGCAGCTTCCCCAAGCAGGAGAATTAACTGTTCACGTGGGAAGTTTTTTTTTGCCCATTCATCGCCGGGGCCTCCTCAGCCACCAGCGTGAAGCGTTCCACCCCTTCGCCGGACTTGTCGGCGAGCTTGGGGGAGCTGCCACCCGAAGTCACGGCCTGATACCGCAACTCATAGGCGCTGATGATATCCCCCAGGGTCTTCAGCTTGGTGAATTCCTTGAGAGCCTCCTCTTCGTCCTGCTCGTCCTGCTGGAAGAAGGAGTGATAGATCTTGAGGTTGCTGAAGATCTCAACGGTCTTGATCGAATCGATTCCCAGACCGGCTTCCATCGGCAACTCCAGATCGAGCATTTCGATCGGGTAACCGGTCCGTTCGCTGACGGCGTCCAGGAGGTCGCGTTTGAAATCCTCCGGCGTCGGCACACTCGACCCAGCGGGGACATGCATCTTCGCCGAGGGGGCTGCCGGCGTCGCCACGACGGTTTGAGCTGCTGGCGCTGGAGCAGGTGCGGCAGGAGGTTTCACAGCCACCGGCGCCCGAGCCGGCGCGGGAGCGGCGGGCCGAGCCACCGGAGCGGCGACCACGGCCACCGGAGCGGGTTTGGCTGCAACGACCTGAGGTGCGGCGTGGGCTACGGGTTGAGGAACGGGTGCAACCGGCTGCGGCGCCGGGGCAACGGGCGCCGGGACCGGCGCGGTCACGGGATGGGGGGCGGTGGGCATGAGGTGGCCCACTTCCGGCGTCGGCAGACCGACAGCCATCATCGGCGCCGGCAACCCGAGGTCGAACGAGCCGCCGGTGCAGCCCTGAATCAACTGGGTGTGGGCATCCACAAACTTCAGGGCCACCTGCTGCTGCCACTTCTGCAGATCGAGCATCTGCATCATCAGGGCCTGCGACTGCAGGATGAGTTGGGCGGCCGCCGGATTCACCGATTGGCCGTTGTCCGAATTCGGAGTTTGAGAAGTTGACACGGCAAACCTCGTAGGCTGATGCGATCCGTTGAGCGATGTCGGCTGAGTCGTGGGGTTGGGTGCAACCATCGGAGCGTGACCGTTCCAATTTGTTACTACCGGCAGACAAGGGGCCATCGGCACCGAGCTTCCGGGAAGGATCAAGGGTGCCGCGGGAGCGGCAGTAGTTTGGGGCCGAACGGCTGCCCGAGGCAGGTGTCCGTTCGTAAGTGCCTTTGTGCTTCCATTGGTTCCAGGGGGGTGCGTCGCGACTCCGTTCTTCGCATGCGTACCGTTCGTCGAAGGGGGCGGAGCCGCAGCCGTTCCGTTGATCTTGTGGTTGGAGGGAACTCCTCCGCCGACCACCGCCGCGGCTTGCGCCGCACCGCGAGTCGCCGGGAAGCGTGCCTGCGTCGGCAAAGGAGCCGGAGCAGGCATTCCCGATTCGGTCAATCGATTTCGTCCGTTCCGAACCGCGGCAGGCTCCATCGAGCGGGACTCTTCCGTCACCGTCGCTTGTGCCACCACCGGATGCGGCGCCGGAGATGTCCGAGGCTTCGTATCGGCGTTTCCAGCATGTCCGTTCATCACTGGCAGACCGGTTTCGACTCCCGCGCTGGTTGTAGCGCCGATTGTGCCGGATTTTCCAGCGAACTTCGCGCGGAGTCCGTCTCCCGGCAACCCTTTCCGTTGGGGGAGCGGCGTCACTGGTCGGGCGCCGTGCACCGACAGGACCCAATCGTTCTTCTTCGGTTGGCTGTTCAGCACAACCCGTGCCGCGAAGTCAGGCACTGATTCTGCCTTCAAACCGCGACCTTCGAACCAGGGGTGCAGATCGACGTTGACCCCAAGTGCGGCAAGTTGCGCCAAAACATGTGCAAACTGCGTCACACCATCGCGACCTGAGGCGTCCAGCGAAAGCGTCGTCGGTGAGTTTCCCGCGAAGATCCGTCCCAGCAGGCCGCACAAGACTCGTCCCGGCCCGACTTCGATGAAGACCTCATATCCATCGGCGCGCATCTGCCGCATCTGCTCTTCGAAGCGGACCGGCTCGACGATGTGACGCTGGAGAAGCTTGCGGATTTCGGCTGGCTTTTTCGGATAGGCCGCCGCCAGGGTGTTGCTGTAGACAGGCAACCGGGGGGTTTGGAACTTGGTCGCCTTCAAGACCACACTCAGCGGCTGGGCGGCGGTTCCCAGCACTGGAGTATGAAACGCCGCCGAAACCGGAATTCGGCGCGCCCGCAGATCGTGGGCGTTCAGTTGAGCCACCGCCTGCACAACGTCCTCTTCCGCGCCGGCGATGATCGTCTGATCGGGCGCGTTGAGATTGGCGAGGTAAACCTTGAGGCCATGCTGCTCGATGAATGTGCGAGTCGGGTCGGCGCCCGCTTGAACGGCGGCCATGGCTCCCGGACAGGTTTCGCTCGCCGCTGCTGCGACGCGTCCCCGATGTGCCGAGAGGGTGAGCAGGTCGTCGAGAGTCAACGCGCCGGCAGCGTAGAGCGCCGTATATTCCCCGTAGCTGTGTCCGGCGACCCCGCCAGGCGTCACTCCGAAGCGCGCCAGCAGATCCGTGCCGAAGGCCTCGACGACTCCCAGTGCCGGCTGTGCGACCTGGGTTTGGTTGATCCGTTCCCGACGCTCGGCTTCCTCGTCCGGAGTGAAGACCGGCGGCGGGAAAATGAGCCGCGTGACCGCCACTGGGAAGAACTCTCGCAGCACGCGATTGGCGGCCGTGAAATAATCGTGCGCCCACTGGCTGACAACAGCCAGATCACGCAGCATGTTGACGGCCTGGGAACCCTGTCCCGGATACAGAAATGCCACTTGTTCTCGGGCTACTGGAGCCGCTTCGGAGTAATAGATTCCCGAGGGATCCTGAATCGTCGTCTTCGAAGCCAGTTGTTCCAACACCTTGCTCAGTTTGGCGCGAAGATCATCGATGGACGAAACGACGATGGCGAGTCGGCTGGCGGTCTCAACGGTCCGCTCGCTTTCATCATGACGAATCGACAACGCCAACTGAGCAATGTCACTGCTCGAAATGCCCTCGATTCGGGTCTGAAGGTCGCGGATCGCATCCATCATGTCGGTGCGCGACGCTCGGTTCCAGACGCAGATTTCCGCGGCCCGCGGCGTGTAGTCGAGATGGAACTGCGACTTCCCAGGCCGCGCGTACTCTTCCATCACCACATGGAAGTTGGTTCCGCCGAAGCCGAATGCGCTCACACCGGCCCGACGCGGGTGTTCACCCAATTCCTCGAACCACGGGCGGGCTTCCGTATTGATGAAGAACGGACTATGGCGGAAGTCCACCTTTTCATTCGGGGTGTCGACGTTGATCGTCGGCGGCAGGACCCGTTGCTTCAGGGCCAGCGACGCCTTGACCAGGCTTGCCATACCGGCACAGGTTTTCGTGTGACCGATCATCGATTTAACAGAACCGACGGCGGCGTATTGCTCGTCCTTGGTGGCTTCCGAGAACAGCGTGTGCAGCGACGTGATTTCGGTACTGTCCCCCACTGCCGTGCCGGTTCCGTGGGCTTCCACCAGGGAGACTGTGGCTGCCGGAATGTCGGCGTCAGCATAGGCCCGCTGCATTGCCAGGATCTGCCCCGGCGGATGCGGAGCCGTCATGCTGCGGTTGCGGCCGTCGCTGGAGGCGCCAATTCCCTTGATGACGGCGTAAATCTTGTCGCCATCGCGTTCGGCGTCTTCGAGCCGACGAATCATGATCGCCGCGATCCCTTCGCCCAGGGCGATTCCGTCGGCGGAGTTATCGAACGGTCGGGAGCGACCGCGCGGGGAGAGCGCATGCGTCTTGGCGAAACTCATGTAGCAGAAGGGGTTGTTGGTCCCGTCGGCGCCGCCGACCAGCATGGCGTCGACGGTCTTCAGGCGGAGT
>JANRLN010000223.1:0-8469 GCA_033762515.1 Planctomycetaceae bacterium | reverse complement strand
GGCGGGTCCATCCCCAACCCGGCGCCGCTGCGGACGCGCACGGTGAAACCATAATCCCCGTCGCGCGGCACCTGCACTTCGAACGGGCTGGTGCGATCGACGTCTTCGCCGTAGCGGAACCACTGACGGCCGTTGTCGGGTGTGATGAACAGGTCGACTCCGCCGACCCCCGACGGCCCGACGTCATCCACCTTGTAGCCCAGCTGAAAGCGGTGCGTGTTCACCACGCGCTGCCGTCCATTCAGGCGATACGTGGAGGGCTCGCCCGCGGGGGCCGCCGCCGGCCAGCGATCCTGCGTGATCTCCGGGCGCTGGTCCGCAGAACTGGCGACGAAGGGGACCTGTGCCTGGTACGGACCGGGGACGGAGGGGGCGTTCTTCGGAACATTGAGGGACGGCCCCGCATCGCTCAGGGGCGTCGGCACGGGCAATTGCGCGGTTCGCGGTTCGATGACCATCGGCTGATTTGGGGATTCGCTGAGTTGACCAGAGTTCTGGCCCTCCGCGATGGGTTCCCGCAGGCTCGGAATGTTGGAGGGGGCCTTCGGTCCACCCCCGGTCGCTTCAATGTCCGACTTCGTCTGGCCGACATTCCCCGCGAGGTCGGCAATGCTGCCCCGCACCGAAACCCGTCCTGCTGAGGCGACCGACCAGGCGGTGGCGCCCCGTTGCGTGGGGACCACGCTCACCTGCTGCCAATCGGTCTGGCCGGGCTGAAGATATTCGAGTCGCAGCGTCGTGACATCGAGATTCGAGTCGCTGGCGCTCCACGTCAGTTGAATCTTGCCGGGGGACGTCTGCTCCAAATTGATGGCCAGCGTCGGTGCGATGGAGTCCACAACCACAATCAGACCGGCGTCAAACTTGGGTCCCGCAGGATGAGCTGCCCCGGAACCATCGATCGTGCGCACCGCGAACCAGTATTCCCCATCGGCGGGCGCCTGGAACTCAAACTTCCCCGACTGCGGGTTGATCGTTTGCGCCAGTTCCCAGGCCGAACCGCGACTGGGTGAGACGAAGAGTTGCAGCTCGCGGGCGTTCATCCGCTGCAGCATCGCCGCGTCGAAGCGGAACGGAATGCGAAACCGACTCTTGTTGGTGACCACGGGCTTGACCGCCGCATGGCTCTCCGCAACGCCGCCGACGCCGAGCGCCAGCAGCGCGACGATCACCCGCCATCGATCCCTCATGGCCGCTCCCTCCAGCCGATCCGCGGCCGGCTGATCGACGCGTCAACACGGTGCCAGAACCCGCACCCGGCGCGCACTCGTCAGGCGTATCGACTGTACCGAGACCACTGCTTGAGAGAACTTTGACGGATCGCGCGACAATAGGGGGTATGGATGGGCTGCGCGGGCGCAGGCCCGCCGCCAATCCCCTATTTCTTCTTGCCCTTCTTCTTCGCGGGAGGCTCGTCCTCCTCCGCGACCGTGTCGACATCGTCGTCCGACAAGATCAAATCATCGTCGGTTTCGTCGCCGAATGCGTCGGCTTCGATCAGGTCGTCGGTGCCTTCGTCCTCTTCACTGGTCTGATACACCACGGTTTCGGTGTCCTCGTCGTCACCGGTCGACACGATCTCATCGCTGGCCGCCACCAGGTCCGCCTCGTCGTCGCTGACGGACGCGACTTTGGCGGGGGATTTCGCCGCCGGTTTCTTGCCCCCGAAGATCAGCACGGCAAAAGGAGTGAAGGTGATCGCCGCGGTCACAGCCAGCGTTCCCCCGACCAGCAATTGGGTCATGAGTTTCAGATTCTCGGCGTGGTTAAGAAAGACCATCACCAGGAGCGCACCGAGAATGCCGGCGGGAATGGCGGCGACCAGCGAGGCGGCAGCCGTTTGCGTGCGAGTCATGGAGCAGCCTTTGGGACGAAACAACTCGGAAGAGCGGGGGCTCTGACGTCATCGTACGAGCGCGCGGAACCCTCACACAAGATCGGACGTTGTGGATCACAGGAACGAGTCGAAGGATGCCGGTTCGCCGGCGACGCGCGCCATCGCCATGCGGCGGTGCTCGGTGGACGCTTCCTGACAAATATGCCATGCTGTCGAATTCTGCCGGCAAATTGGCTCGTCCGACCCGATTGAGACCTCGAAGGAGCGCCGCAATGTGCCGATCCTCCGTTTGGCGCCGAAGCTGCGGATGGATCGCAGCCTGTCTGTTGTGCAGCTTGTGCCTGCTCCCCCTGTCCGGCCTCGGGGCAGAAACGGCGTCGCAACCCGCGGAGATCTTTCGCGACGGAGACACCATCGTCTTTTTCGGAGACAGCATCACTCAGGGTGGGCACTACATCGATCACTTTGAGGCCTGGCTGCTGTGCCGATATCCCGAAAGTCGCTTTCAGGTCTTCAATCGGGGAATCAGCAGCGAGACGATCTCCGGGGCGAGCGAGACCGATCACGATCCGCGTCGCCCGTGGGCCCACGAGCGCTTCTCGCGCGACATCTCCCCCCTGAAGCCGCAGGTGCTCATCGCCTGCTTCGGGATGAACGACGGCAACTACCATCCCTTCGACTGGGCGCGGTTCGAGCAGTATCAGCGCGGCGTCCGCAGGTTGATGCAACGCGCCCGGGAAGAGGCTGGTGTGCGGACGCTGATCCTGATGACGCCCCCGCCGTTCGATCCCTATCAGCGAAAGCCGCTGGACCCTGCCGCCAAAGAATTCGGCTACAAATTTCCCGCCGTCGACTACGATCAGACCCTCGGGCAATACAGCGAATGGTTGTTGTCCCTGCGCGGGGAAGGTCAGATCGTCATCGACCTGCACGGCACGTTGAATCGGCACATGTCCGAACGCCGGCGGGAACAGGTGAGCTTCACCGTCATTCCCGATTCGATTCACCCCAACATGACGGGGCATTGGCTGATGGCCCTGGAACTGATCCGGCAGCTCGGCTTGGACGTGGAGCGGCGCGGATTCGTCGGGCTGAAACAGGTTAATGACCAAACTCTCACGGGTGACCGACTGGATGTGTCGGGCTTGCCGCTCGACCCCGCGGTGGATCCCCAATCCGTGCAGTGGGAATCGGCCCGATCGGCGAGTTTTCCGTGGCGCGCACGCCTCGACTGGCAGAACGTCTTCGGGAAGTCGTCTCCCCCCGACGGGGAGAAGGGCTGGGAGATCACAATTGACGGCCGCAGCGCCGGCACTTTCACGCGCGCCGAGCTGCGCGGCGAATGGTCTCTGCTGAGTTCAACCGATCCGGAGGCCCCGCGCAATCGCCCCGCACTGCTCGCCCGGATTCGCGAACGGCGTCAGTTGGAGTATTGGCAGTTTCGTGCGGGAACCGACAAACCGCTGGGTGGGAAATCCCCGGCTGAAGACATCCCCGCGAAACTCCGCGAGTTGACCGCCGAAATTGAGGAGTTGCGCCGGCCCGTAGTGAGCACGATCGAACTCAAACAAGTTCGCTGACGCCGCGCCGGGAGAATGTCTGCCTGCTGGTGAGTGCGCAGAAAGAATTCTTAGTCGGGAGCGTTTTGTGCGACCGCTCATCACGCGGAGCGTGGTGGGTGCAGTGCGTGGAATCCGATGGAAGCGCCTCACGACGACTTCAGCATTCGCTTCCAAGCCAGACCGAGATAACCGAGCAAGTCGGACGCGATGAGACCCGGTTCCGAAAGGTCTGCGGCCGCCAGGTCCCCCGCCAATCCATGCAGATGGGCGCCGAGTTGTGCGGCAGCGAAGGCTTCCATTCCCTGCCCCAGAAGGGCGGCGATCAATCCGGTGAGCACGTCGCCGCAACCTCCCGTCGCCATGCCGCTGTTGCCCGTGGCATTGATCGCCAGTCGGCGGCCGTCTGTGATCACAGTGTCCGGCCCCTTGAGGAGCAGCACCACGTCATGTGCGGCGGCGAATTGGACGGCGAGATCGACGCGCCGACCCTCAATCTGTTCAAGGCTCTGTTTGGTCAACCGTGAAAACTCGCCGGGATGAGGCGTCAGAACGCGCGGCCCCGCGGCATCACTGCGACTGAGCGGGCTGTTGCGCGCCGCGAGGGCATTGAGTCCGTCGGCGTCGATGACGAGCGGCAGGGCGCAGGTCCGGTAGATCAGGTGCACCAACTCCTCAATGTCGGGAGATTGACCGAGTCCCGGCCCGCAGGCTCCCGCCGTCTGCTTCGAGAGGAGCTCCATGATGCGCGGAGCCGCTTCCAGCGACACGCGGCCGTCCCGGTCTTCTTCGAGAGGAGCGGTGAGATACGACGGCTCGAAGCTGGCGATGAGGGGAATCACGCCGGCGGGACTGGCAACGGTGACGAGTCCGGCGCCACCCCGTAACGCGGCGACTCCCGAGAGGCATGCCGCCCCCGACATCCCGCGGCTCCCCGCGAGTAGCAGCACCTTGCCGAAAGTCCCCTTATGCCCATCGCGCGGGCGCGCAGGCGCAGGCGGAAGTAGATCCACACGCTGAACGGGAACTGGAGACGCGGCCATCTTCGGTCACCTCGCAACGGATGTGAGTGGATCACGCGGGTGCGTCCGCGGGGGACTGGTGCGTTTGCCGCGCGATCATCGCGGCCACATACCCCCCTTTGAAACCAGCGTCGATATTGACGACGGCGACGTTGGCGGCACAACTGTTGAGCATGCTCAACAGCGGCGCCAGTCCCTGTAAGTTCGACCCATAACCTACGCTCGTGGGGACCGCGATCACGGGACAGCGGACCCAGCCGGCCACGACCGAGGGAAGCGCCCCCTCCATCCCGGCCACCACGACCAGCGCATCCGCCCCCTGCAATTTCTCGCGACGCTCAATCAGCCGCCACGGACCGGCGACCCCCACGTCTTTCAAGACCTCGACGTCGCATCCCATCCAGCGGGCGGTCTCAGCCGCCTCTTCGGCAACGGGCCGATCGGTCGCCCCCGCCGTGACGACCAACACCCGCGGGGCGCCGCGGCTGGGAATCGATCCGCGCCGCATCGTCCGCGCCGCCGGATTGTGCACCACGTCCGGAAACGCGTTCTGCAGGCTGCCGACATGCTCCGGAGGACACCGCGTGATCAGCGAGGGCTGCCCCGCGGCTGCTTGAGCCGACAGGATCTCCAACAACTGTTCGACCGACTTCCCCGTCCCATAGACCACCTCGGGAAAGCCGCAGCGACGCGCCCGATCGAGATCGAGCAACACATCATCGACGGCAGCCGTCGCCCCGTATCGACCCGCAAGCGCGCGCTCCAGTTCCTCCAGCTCCCATTCCCCGTCGCGCCAACGCTGCAGCAGCGCCAGCAAAGGCTGGTTGTCCATCACATCGATCTCAAGGTTCTGGAAGAGCCGTTCGGCCGGGCATCCGTAGCCAGCTCACACCATACCACGAAGTTCGGTCAAGAGTTCATGCAGCGGATCTGAAGCCGTGACCAACACCGGAGAAGCCGCGACTTGAGTGACGCGAGAGAGACAGGAAACCACGAAGACACGAAGGACGCGACGGAATCGCGATCGTCGAACCTTTGGGACTGCCGGTCGTCATTGTGCCCCTGGGCGTCTTCGCGGTTCTCTTCCTGATTCAATCATCCAATGCAAGCGACCGCAGAACCCCGGGGGCGAGAGGGACGCCGCTCGATCCGGCGGCACTCTCACGATCCCAGCATTCCACGGTCGCTGCGGTCGATCTCGCCCCGATTGCGAGATCAGCCGGAAAATGACCTCAAACTATGCGGCCATGCGCTGCGGCATCTGGAGAATCGACGTGTTGATTCCCTTGGCCGCCGCGATGAATTCCTGGAAGATCTGCATGTCGAGCGCGGAGGCGGTGTCGTCTTCCGGATGCCATTGCACGCCGAGGCAGAACCAGTCTTCATCGATCGATTCGTAGCACTCGATCACGCCGTCCGGGGACTTGGCCGAGACGCGGAAGGGGGCTGCGAGCTGGTTGACGCTCATCCGATGCCGGCTGTTGACCCGAATTTCACCGGGACCGTAGATGTCCCAGCAGCGGGTCCCTTCGATGATTTCAATGAGGTGACGGTTGTGCTCTTCCACCGGATCGAAGTGGTGCAACGCCTTGGGAACTTCCTCCATCACCTGCTGATAAAGGGTGCCGCCGCAGACGACGTTCAGGGTCTGCATCCCCGAACCGATGGCGACGACGGGAATCCGCATCTCGAAGGCGACCTTGCACAGGCGGCGGTCGAAGTCTTCGCGGCGGGTGGGCATCGGACGAGTCTGCGGATGAGGCTGCAATCCCATCTGCACCGGATCGAGATCCTGCATGCAGCCGGCGAGGACCAGACCATCCACCGTTTCCAGCACTTGCTGGAGATCCTCATCATCGGCATAAGGGGGGATCAGCAGCGGCAGCCCCCCGGCGGCGGTGATCGAATCGTAGTAGCCGGTGTTGAACCAGCTCAGAGCACAGCCATCCTTCTTCTTGCCGCGGAAATCTCCGTTGATGGCAATCAATGGCTTCTTGGAATGAGGCATCCGAAATCCCTTCCTCGATTGGGCACTTCCTGTGCACTTCGAAAAACACGGTCAAGCCGACCGTTGAAAACGACGCTAGGCGCTTCGAGCCACCGGCAAGCGGGAACCGAAACCCAACGGCGTTTCCGACACGACCGCCGGACAGAAGACTGCCCCCCGGCGGATGAACACACGACGAGAATTTCTGAGGAGCGTGCCAATCACGACTTCCTCGCCGGACGCAGCCGCCTCCAGTCGGAGAATGGGTGCGGGAACCAGGCCAACGCCCCTGGACGTCGCAGCGCGGCGTGTACTACCTTGGCGGACGTGAGAACGCCGCGCGGGAGGACTTCCCTGTTCCATCACTCACCCGACTCCTTCAGGCGGACTGCGACGCATCGCAGCAAACGTCGACGGCGTAATCCATCCCGGATCTCCATCGACACGCACATCACTCTAGACATCCCGCGACCAACCTGTCAAAAGATTCATTGATTTTGGGGGAAAATTTCTCTTGAGCCACAATAGGTTGTGGTCAGGCACGCAGGCTCACCCCCTGGAATCCCCTTGGAAAGTACTCACGCGATGCAGCCCGGCCCGGCACGACTCGACCTCCTCTTGCCGGACGAATCGGCCACCGAACGATTGGGGACGTTGCTCGCGTCCATCCTGTCGCCGGGGGATGTCGTGGCCCTCATCGGGGATCTGGGAGCCGGGAAAACGCGCCTGGTCCAGGCCATCGCCGCCGGTCTGGGCACACCGCCCGAAGCGGTGAACAGCCCGACGTTTACGCTGATTCAGGAATACACGGGCGACGTCACGCTCCGTCATTGCGACGCCTATCGACTGCGGCGACCGGAAGAGTTCCCAGATCTCGGCCTCGATGAACTCTTCGCGGAAGACGGTGTGGCCCTCATCGAATGGGCGGATCGCGTTCTGACCTATCTCCCGCGGGATCGTCTGGAAATCCGGCTCACCGCCGTGGGACCCACGTCGCGGCGAGCCGAAATCTGCGGACGGGAACGTCGAGGGGAGGCTCTCGTGAGAGCGCTCCAATCGGCCGTCGGCAGCGAATTCGAGGCCTGATTCCGCCGTCGCGACCCTCGGAAAAATCTGCGCCCCGCGTCAAGAATCGGAAACAATGGGTGATTCTCCAACGTCGTCCATGGTTAGAATACCGATGTTGGGGAGGTTGCGCCCGGGGATCTGCTGATCCTGGAAAGCTCGCCCAGGCACGCGCGAGGAGGCCGTATGTCCGCTAGTGTCGATCCGCAGGCTTCCGGCAAATATGTCGACTTTCAAGAATATGTCGACTTTCAGCTTCGCAAGGCCCGCCAGCAGATTCGCTCGACCGATCTGCTGACCGCCGGCACCGTTTCGGCGGTGCTGGTGATCGGCTATCTGCTGCTGTTCATCGTCGCCGACCAATGGCTTATCGCGGGAGGTCTGCCCAGGGTTGTCCGCTGGATCGGGCTGGTCGGTTGGCTGGCGACGTTGGGGGGCTGGATCGGTTGGCGCATGGCCGCGCCGCTGCTGCAGTCCGTGACGGGGCTGTTTGCCGCGAAAGAAGTGGAGCGGTCGGAGCCGGAACTGCGCAGCAATCTGCTGAACTGGGTCGATCTGCAGCAGGCCGGTCGCACGGTTGATCCCGGCGTGTTGCGGGCGATCGAGCGTCAAGCCGCCGTGCAGCTCTCCAAGATGGATGTTTCCAAGGCCATCGATCACCGCCCGCTGCTGCGCTCGGCCTATGCGCTGCTCGCCGTGGTCGTCCTGTTCTGCATCTATGCCATCGTGACGCCGAAGAAAATCGGCCCGTCCCTGGCGCGGGTGCTGCCGATGTCCGAGGTGCTGCCGCCGACCCGGACGGAGATTCGCGCCGTCAATCCGGGGGATATTCAGGTCACGGCGGGGGCGACTCAGGAAGTGACTGTCGATCTTGCGGGAGTCATACCGCCGGAGGTGAAGATCGCCTTCAGCACGGACGACCGGAAGTATGTCGACGAGATGGTCGTAATGCAGTCCGAGGGAGTCGCGGGAACGCGCTTCCGAGCCCTGTTGGTCGGC
>JANRLN010000222.1:0-5981 GCA_033762515.1 Planctomycetaceae bacterium | reverse complement strand
CTGGCGTTGCTGCAGCGTCTGGGCCATGTGGTTAAGCGTCTGCGAAAGTTTTGCAATCTCATCGGGTCCGCCCACCAGGGCGATCGCCGTGCGTTCCCCGCTGGCCAGCGCACGCGCCTGTTGCTCCAGCGTCTGCAGCGGTGCGGCGATGATCCGAGAAACCCACCACGCGGTCAGCGACGCAAACAGACCTGCCGCGAGAAATGTGGCCGCGAACCACAAATCACTGAGCGGAGTTGGCTGCGGGACGGCGTCGCCGGGAGTGAGCTGCGCGATCAGCCACTCGGGACGATTCGGCCCCTTCAGCGTCGCACACGTTGCCTGCCAGTCGGCCCCTTCGAATTGGAATGTCGACGCCGCCTCACAAAACGCCTCCGCCTCGGCGAAATTGGCGGGGAGTCGCGCGATGAAGGCCTGGGAAACCGTTTTCGCCTCCTGAGTGACCTCCCCGTCAGCCGTAGTCGTCGGTTCGGCGATCAGTTTCCAGGTGTTGTCGGCTCGATGTTCGGCGATCAACAGGCGTCCGGGAACCTGTCGCTGCACCCGTTGCAGAAACTCCGAGAGCGTCTGCAATTCAAGATCAATGTCCCAGACCAGCGTCAATTGGCCGGCGTCGTCGTAGATCGGCGTCGCAAAGGTGACGCCCGGCGTGGCGCCTGCATCCGTACCGGCCCAGAACTCATAACTGTCGGTCCACGTGCCGTGCTTGTGTTTGGCGGCCTGCAGATAGAACGGTCGCAATTTCAAATCATAAGTGGTTCGGGGATCCCCGGAGTTCGTCCAGGGGCTTCGGGCGAACAGCACCAATCCGCGGACGGTGGGGCGATAGTCACGAATCTCAGGCCCGGACTGCGGGTCGCGGACGTACATCCGAACGGTGAGCGGCTCCCCGGCCGGCTGTCTCAGCATGGCGTATTCCCCGGTCTCCGCAATCCCGACGCCGAGGTACGAGAGCTGACGATGCGGCTCGACGGTGGCCCACAGCTGTTGAAAGATCTCGGGAAACTGTGCCGAAGTCAGTTGGCCGTCCGGCGCCAGCCTTTCATACAGCTGCTCGTGATCGGTGGCGGTGGCCACGAGTTCGTCGAGTCGGTCGGCGACCCGCTGCACCGTCTGCTGAGTCAATGCGACGGAGAGTTCGTCGAGGCTGTCGCGATAGACCGACGACGTCAGAACTCGCTGCAGGGTCAGACTGCTGATCGCTACTCCCACCAGGGTCAGCAACAGAATGGTGCGAAAACTGAATGTGGCTTTCATATGCCGGGTTCCGGATGACCCGTCGCGTGCGACCCCACCTCGGCCGCGGGCGCAACAGTCGCCTCCAGCGTACCCGACCGGCGGGGCGCATGCCGCGCTGCGTCGGCGACCGCACGAAAGACCGCTGCGGAGGGGCCTTCACCCGGTCGCAGACATCGACGGTGATGGCGGCGGTACGCTACAGCAGATCGCTCGCGAGTTCCGCCAAGGCGCTGCGCTCCCCCTTCTCCAGGGTGACGTGCGCGTAGATCGACTGACCGACCATGCGGCTGATGAGGTAACTCAACCCGTTCGACAGCGAATCGAGGTATGGGTGATCAATCTGATGAATGTCGCCGGTGAAGACGACTTTCGTACCTTCCCCGGCGCGGGTGATGATTGTCTTCACCTCATGCGGCGTGAGATTCTGCGCCTCGTCGATGATGAAGAACATCCGCTGCAGGCTGCGACCGCGGATGTACGGCAGCGGGGCCACTTCCAGCTTGTGCTGTTCGAGCCACTCCTGCACCTTGCTGCCGCTGTCGCCGTCGCCGTGCTGATGCTTGATGACGCCGAGATTGTCGTACAACGGATGCATGTAGGGATCGAGCTTCGCTCCGATGTCCCCAGGGAGAAAGCCCAGGTCGCGATTGCTGAGCGGGACAACCGGCCGGGCCAGCAGAATCTGGCGATAGCGGGTCTTGCATTCCAGCGCCGCGGCCAGTGCCAGCAGCGTCTTGCCGGAACCCGCCTTGCCGACGAGGGTGACCAGCTTGATGTCGTCGTCGAGCAGCGCGCGGATGGCAAACGACTGCTCGGCATTCCGCGGCAGGACGCCGTACGCAGATTGCTTTTCGACGCGGCCGTATGACTGATCTGAGGCGCGATAGGTGGCCAGGACCGACTTCGAGCCGTTGCGGAGCACGAAATTTTCGTTGGGACGGGGTCCGTCGACGAAGGCGAGGGATGTGGCGGACACACGACCGTCGCGATAGAGCGCATCCACCAGCTCGCAGGGCATGCCCGAGATGAAGCGCTTGCCGGTGTAAAGTTTCTCGTGAGTCTCGACTTTGTCGTTCTTGTAGTCCTGTGCAATCAGGCCGAGCGATTTGGCCTTCATGCGGAGGTTCGTGTCCTTGGAGACCAGGATCACCTTTCGGCCCGGTTCGTGCTGCTGGACCGTGAGGGCCGCATCGAGAATGCGATGGTCGGGGTTGTCCTGCAGGAACGTCTGCTGGAGTTGCTGGGCGCACTCGCGGCCGATAACCACCCGCACGCGGCCGAGTTCGTCCCCCAGCGGGGCGCCCCCTGCCGAGAGAAGGTCGCCCGTCAGTTCATCGAGCCGGCGAAGAAAAGCGCGGGCCTGGAAGTTGATGTCTTCGTTGCCCTTCTTGAACCGATCGAGCTCTTCGAGGACCGTGATCGGGATGGCGACATCATGCTCTTCGAAGCTGCGAAGACAGCCGGCGTCGTGGAGGATGACGTTTGTGTCCAGCACGAACAATTTGGTGTCGTGCACGTTGCCATGTTCCCGCGCTGCGGTCATCGAGCCCTCCGTGGAGTCATCTGCGATCGGCAGACCGTCCATAGTCCTCGAAGGGTCACATTACCCCTGAGCCTGCGAATCGGTCAACCCCCAGTCCGGCAGAACTTGCCGGACGTCTCGGGAACTCATCGAGAATTCAAACTCCGATTTCTCGCCGCTCGCGAACCGGGTGGTCCGGCAGTCGGCTGGTCCGGCGTCGCTGCGACATCGGCGTCAACCCTCGGAAAGGACCGGGCCGGCATGCTGGAGATACAGAACGAAGCTGTAAACCACCACCGCGGCGACGATCACGCTCCCCAGCTTCAGAAGTCGAGCCGCCAATTCGGGCCGGTATTGCCCGACGATATGAGCGATTACGCAAACGAACGCCACCATGGAAAACTTGAAGTAGATCAGCCCTTTCGGACCCCACTGCATCAGAAATCGGTTGGCGATCGGGTTCGACTCGACGAACACTCCTTCATGTGCGTGAATCATCCAGTATGTCATGAAGACATCCAGGGCATTGACGAACACGAAGAGCAGCAGTTCGTCCTGGGCGACCATCGGCCCCAGCCAGCTCGGTCGATGATGTCGACGACGCCGCATCAACGGTCGGTCCTGCCGACGCGTCGCGGGTGCGACGCGAGACTTGCGCCTTCTCCTTCCGCGGTCGTCCAACGGACTATTCGGCGGCGCTGCGCTTGGGGAGCCCTTTGTCCAACTCGAACAGCACGTTGGTCGTCACCGTCTGGTTGATCACCTGAGGACCGACGGTAATTTCCATCCCCGTCACTTGTCGCAGGGTGCTCTTGATGAGGCGGCCCGCTTGATTATCGAACAGGATTTCGCCTTCCGATTCATTGTCGAGAATCACCAGTTTTGCCAGGGCGTTGGGGGCGGGCTGAAACTCCACTTCGGTGCTGACGCCGAAGCGTTCCAGGCTGGCTTCATCAGGTCCCAGGTACTTGGTGATCTTCTTGGTCGACATCGTGCCGAAGGGGAGCTTGACGTCGATTTTGGAATCGAACGTTTCCCCCACCTTCATCGCCGGCTCGGGAAACGACATCGCCGCCTGAGTGCTGATTTGTTTCAAGCCATCCGCCGTGGCCATGGTCCCCATCGCCGCCGCCGCGGGGTTATTCTTCAGGCCCTCGAGCATCTTTTCGGGAATCTGGATGTCGCTGATCTCTCCCCGGATGTTGATCGTCTGCTGCCATTCGGCCCCCACCATCGGCTTCAGCGTTTTGGCGAGCATCTGCCCGATTGGGCCGACGGGTTCGTCTTCCGACGCACTGTCGAATTCTCCGTTTTGAACGATCGGCCCCCCTTCGGAATTGATCGTGGACGTCACCCGTCGGATGATTTGCCGCTGCTTTGCCGAGCCATCGCCCAGAACTTCATCCGTCACGATCTCCAGATGCATCTTCTGCTGCATCTTGGTGACGATCGGATTGGGGGCGTTCGGCGGCTGCATTTCCATCGTGGTCGACTGCGTCATGACGTATTGCGTCGCGACGCCAGTCTGAAACTTGTAACGCAGGGTCGAGTCGGCGCGGGCTTCGGACCCCGCCAGTCCCAGGACGGCGACCGCGAAGAACAGACTGAACCGGCCGCGAAGCGACCCGTGGAACGCAGCACCCATGGAAATCTCTCCTGAGGGAGGCTCGCCGTGCGAGCCAGGCGACGCGTCGCGACTTGCCACGCAATCCCACGATAGAGTTCCGCCGCCATGTTCTCCAGCCGATTCTCCGAAATTCGAGGCCGCGGGCGGTCTAGACGTCGTAGTACATCGCGAACTCGAACGGATGCGGACGCTGTCGCAGCGCGCCGACTTCCTTCTCGGTCTTGTACCAGATCCAGGTGTCAATCACGTCCTCCGTGAAGACGTCGCCGCGGAGCAGAAACTCGTGATCGCGACGCAGGGCTTGCAGCGACTCTTCGAGCGTGATCGGCGTGCGGGGGACGTCGGCGAGTTCGTCGGGTCCGAGGTCGTAGATGTCCTTGTCGAGCGGGCGACCAGGGTCCAGACGCTGCTGGATGCCGTCGAGCGCCGCCATCAACATCGCCGACATGGCCAGATAGCCATTCGCCGCGGCGTCGGGGCAGCGAAACTCGATTCGTTTGTTCTGCGGATAGGGAGTGTGGACCGGAATTCGAATTGCCGCCGAACGGTTGCGGCTGCTGTAAGTCAGATTGACCGGGGCTTCGAAACCGGGAATCAGCCGTTTGTAGCTGTTGGTCGTAGGACAGCAGAAGGCGAGGATCGCCGGGGCATGCTTGAGGATGCCGCCGATCGCGTAAAGCGCCGTGTCGTGCAGACCGGCGTAGCCCTCGCCGGCGAACAGGTTCTGCTCCCCTTTCCACAGCGAGAAGTGGAGATGCAGGCCTGAACCGTTGTCGTTCCACAACGGTTTGGGCATGAAGGTCGCCGTCTTGCCGTACTTGGCTGCGACGTTCTTGACCACATATTTCGAAAGCAGCAGATTGTCCGCCGTGCGCAGCAGCGGGCCGAACCGCAAATCAACTTCCGACTGGCCGGCCGTGGCGACCTCATGGTGCTGGGCTTCCACTTCGACACCGCAGTCTTGCAGGACCAGCATGATCTCGGTGCGGAGATCCTGCAGCGTGTCGGTCGGCGGGATCGGGAAGTACCCCTCTTTGTACCGGATCTGATGACCGGAGTTCCCATTGCCATTGGACCGACCGCGGGTCCATTGCCCTTCGCGGCTCTCGATGTGGTAATAGCTCTCGTGTTCGTTCTGGTCGAAATTCACGGAATCGAAGACGAAGAATTCGAGTTCCGGGCCGAAGTGGGCGACGTTGGCCAGCCCGGTGGACCGCATGTAGTTTTCCGCTTTGCGGGCAACGTTGCGCGGATCCTTGGCATAGTCTTCGCGCGTGATGGGGTCCTGAATATTGCAGGTCATCGCCAGGGTGCGCTGCATGAACGGGTCAATGAACGCCGTGCCAGCTTCCGGCACCACCAGCATGTCGCTTTCATTGATCGCCTGCCAACCGCGGATGGACGAGCCGTCGAACCCAAGTCCTTCTTCAAAAGTCCTTTCTGTCAAGGCGGTTACGGGAATTGTGAAATGCTTTTGTGTGCCGGGGAAATCCATGAATCGGAGATCGACCGCGCGAATCTCATGCTCACGACACAGGGCCAACACTTCACGCGGCGTTAAATCCGGCACGATCCCAAGTCTCCGAAGCGGTG
>JANRLN010000221.1:0-5473 GCA_033762515.1 Planctomycetaceae bacterium | reverse complement strand
ACGTCCACCTCATACTATACGAGGGGCGGCCAGAGGTGGCAAACGACGCGGCCGCGAAGGCGTTCGCCCGCATCGCCGAATTGAACGGCATTTTCAGTGATTACGATCCCGACAGCGAGACCATGCGGCTGTGCCGCTCGGCGACGCCGGGGGAACCGCAACCGGTCAGCGACGACCTGTGGAAAGTGCTCCTTGCCGCGCAAGACTTGTCGCGGCGGAGCGACGGGGCGTTTGATGTGACGATCGGCCCCCTCACCAAACTCTGGCGCCGCGCCCGCCGGCGATACGAACTTCCTGACCCGCACAGTCTCACCGAGACACGAGAGCGCGTGGGCTGGAAGCACCTGACCATCCACCCCGAACAACCCCGCCTCACGCTCCACCGCCGCGATCTGCAGCTTGACTTTGGGGGGATCGTCAAAGGCTACGCCGCCGAAGCGGCGGTGCGGGTGCTGAAGGAACACGGCGTTCCGCGGTCCCTGGTCGCCATCGACGGAGACATCGCCGCCGGCGACGCGCCACCCGGCCAGCCCGGCTGGCGCATCGGCGTGGCCCCGCTCAACGCGAGCGAGCGCACGCCTTCGGTCTGGCTGAAGCTGGTGAACGCGTCCGTCTCGACGGCGGGAGACGCCTTTCAGTACGTCGACATCGGTGGCGTCCGCTACAGCCACATCGTCGACCCGCGAACGGGCCTGGGTCTGACAACGCGGTGCAGCGTGACCGTGGTCGCCCGGCACGGCATCACCGCGGATGGCCTGGACACGACGGCCGTGCTGATGGGACCGGAGGCAGGGAGAACGCTGATCGAGGAATCGGCCGCGGCGGGGTTATTGGTGACGGTGGTTGACGGCAAACCAGAGGTGGTGCGGACGCGGGGGTTGGAGGAGTGGTTGTGGCCGTTGGAGTAACCCAGGCGAATCACGAGCGTGAGCGACCGGAGTCTTGTGTGTAGCTGTCATCCCAATGCAAAAGAGCAGGGCGGCCGACTACTCCGTTGGGTGCCACTGGCTGCTCAACAGCCAGTGGCGATGGGCCGTGTGGCCTTCGAAGACAACTCGTCCCGCTCGGTATCCGTCAGTCTGCTGACAAAGCTGATGCCGCAGCCATCTTGGTGCCCCCCGTTTCTGCCCCCCGATCGGCACCCGCCCACCGGAACTCACAGACGGGCCGAGCCGCTACCGACGATTCCCGAGGCGGCCCCGCAGGCCGCCGCCGACGCCAGGTCGCAGGCCGTTGTTCTGCGCCGGCGGATTCGCGTTTTGAATGCGATCGCGCAAGGTTCCCCCATTGTTGTTGGGGGGGTTGATCCGCGGAGCCGTCGGGGGCGGGTTGTTCTGTTGCATCCGATTGCGGAGCGCCTGGGCGGCGGCCCCGTTACCAATCCCGGCGCCGTTGCCCGCGCCCGCCGCGGCATTGTTGGCGGCGGCGGCACGAAGTCGGTCTCCCAATTGCGGTGCGGCGCCCGCCTGACCCGCGTTGGCGGCGGCATTGCGGAGCGCTGTTCCCAGCACGGGGTTGGCATTGTTTGCGCGCCCGGCCGTGCCCGCCGACGATCGCGCGGCGTCCAACAACCGCTGCCGCAAGGCGGAGTCGGACTGCAATCGCTGGAGCACAGCCGTCGCTGCCGCAGACCCGGCGGGCGACTGCGACGCGGAACTGCCGGCGGATGACCCCGACGAATGACCCGCGTGGCTGCGATGTTCCATCTGATTCAGAAAACTCTGCAGCACATCCAGGCGATTCGAGTTCTGCGGACCGGAAGGGGGCACCAGAAAGTCGAGATCGTCAGTGATCCCGGTGGTCGTGGCCACGGTGATTTCGGGCTGAGTCGGTTCTGTCACTACCGGCGGCGGATCCACAATCGGCGGCTCGACCACGACGGGAGGGGCTTCCACCATCTCTGGTTCAACGGGCATGGGCTCTGGCTGAGGATCGATGCGCGCCATCAGTTCCAGGAACCGGCGGATGGTCTCTTCATCTTCGGAGACGGGCGGTTCCGTCGCTGCCGGAGGTGCCGGGGGAGCGACGGGCAACGTCGTCGCCACCACGGGTGGTTCCGACGGCGGCTCGACCGCGGGTGGCGGTTCGCTCTGAATTCCCTCGAAAGGATCCTGTCCCTGATCCAGGTTGATGCGGACCAGGTTCTCCATCTCTTCCAGCGTGTAGGCCTTATTGAACTGACTGGGGTCTTTGTGATAGGCCCGGTGAAGTTCGAGCAACTCTCGGGTCACCAGTTGTTCGTGAACGTCATCGGCGGCCTGCTCATTGGCGAACGCTTCTTGAGCCGCGAGGTACGAGGTGGTTCCGTCGTAGGCATCGACGGCCCAGATGGCGAGATCGACGAACGGCAGCACTTCGCCAAAGGCCTTGCCGAGACTGCGCGCCGAGCGTTTGAGAGTCCCTTCGGCCGCTTCCTCAGTGACCTCGCGTGCCACCGCTTCGGTGGCACGCGTGCCGCTGCCGGAGGGTCCCTTCGTACCCAGATCGACGGTGCGATTGGGCACGGTCTTGCCGCCGCTGGGGGCTTTCGGAGCGCCAATATCCGCGGTCCCGGGCAGTCGTTCGGCGGAGGGCAAGCGCGGCGGGCGATCGGGCGGAGGCGCATCTCCCACCACTTCCTGCAGACGCTCGACCATCTTGTTGATCTGATCGGTGTCCACATTCCCGGGCCGGGACTGCTTGTTCTTGAAGTATTCCAGCCAGGATTGGGCCGCTTCCAGCTCACTGCCGGTGTCGGACCCCATTTCAATCATCCATTCCGGGAGCGACCACTTCTTCGCGCTGTAGGCCGGCGTGTGCATCGCGGCCACGATCAGCAGCGTGAGCAGAATTGATCCGTAGCGTCGAGTCTTCTGAATCCAGCGAGGCAAGAGCGCGAGAGACATGGCCCGGTCCTCTCATTCGAATTGCAGGGCTGGCGTCGACATCGGCAACCGAATTGCCCTGTTCCGCATCGCTGAAGCTAGCAATCCCGCGTGCCAATACAAGCAAATTCCCGTTGTCTCGCCGGGAATGTCTCAATACTCGAAACAACTCAACCCCAGGATAAGTAGATTCACCAATCCGATTCGACGATTTCTCGCCTTGGAACGCCGAGACGATCGTGAAATCGCGACTCTCATGCCGCTGCCGATCCTCTGTCTTTCGAAGCAGGCAAGGCGGCCGCGGGAATCCAAAACTCGATATGCCGATTCTGCGATGTTCTGAGCCGACACTTGGATCACTGTCGTTCCCGGCCCGTCGATCTGTCGAAGTCGTTGGGATGAATAGCCACTCCCGAACGGTCCAGCGAAGACCGCTTCAAGATTGCCGGCCCGCTCCGTCGTGTGGGCGAACCTTGTTCGTCCCATCCCCAACTGCCATACTGCGAACGATGGCTCCGGGAAGGAATCCTGCAGCTTCGGGAGCCCTTGCGGGTTGGTGTCCATGGCGGAACTGCTGAAGATTTTCATTAGTTCCACGACGAAAGACCTCGGCTCCTACCGGGAAGTCGTGACGCGGGCGCTGCTGGACCGGCAGGTGCATCCTGTCGTCAAAGAGCACTTCGCCACCACGCATCGCGAACTCAACGAGTACCTGACGCATCACCTCAGCCAGTGCGACGCGGTCGTCTCGCTGGTTGGGTTTCAATTTGGACATTCGCCCGACGGACCGGAAGTCTCCGACCGACGCTCGTGGACGCAGTTGGAATACGACTATGCGGTCGAGCACGACATTCCCGTGCTGGTCTTTCTGGCGGATCAGAGCTGTCCGTTCGATCATCCTCTCCAGGAACCCGAGGACGAGCAGCTCCTGCAGGAGCGATTTCGCGCGGAGGTGACCCGCGGGGGCCGGAAGTACGACGTCTTTCGCTCGCGGGAACAACTGCGGGAACTGCTGCTGCGGATCGACATCGATGCGATTCAGAATTCGCGAACTCAACGACTGCGGCGGAGACAGCGCAGGTTCTGGCTGAGGTGCGCCGTCGGAGTCTTCATGGCGCTCCTGTGCGGTGCGGGGGCGCTGGTTCCGATGCTGCAGCGCGCACAGCCGCGCGAAGACGTCCACAATGCCCAGCTCACTGTAGGACACGCCGCAATGCGGATTCCCGTGGAACTGGTCTATTCGGCGAAAGTCGGCGATCGGCTGGCCCCCATTCCAATCCAGTCGGTCGTTAGTTCCAGTTCGACCTATCAACTGCCCGAAGACCTGCAGGGCGCCCGCGAATCCTACGCTCAAGAACAAGCCGCCAAAGCCGTTGCACAGGAGCCGCACAGTTGGGATGGACCCATCTTCCGGATGAAGGCCTGGGATTTGACCCCCGGACCGGACGGCGAACGGATGACCCTCGTGCTGCAGGTTGAAAGCGGCAAATACTTTGACTTCGTGATCACCCATTTGAGTCTCCACAAGATCCAGGTGCGCACCGCGGACGGCCGTGAACTCTCCGCGTGGGACAAGTACATCGCACCGCACCATGCCGAGTTCAACGGGCAGCCCAATCCGAGTCTGTCCAATATGTTCGGCGTCTCACTGACCGCCGTGACTGCTGACGGCCACGTGATTCTGCATCGACGCAGCAAGCGCAACGCCGTCGTCCCCGACTTCATGCACGTATCGGTTGCAGAAACGACGAAAGCTCCGACGGACGCCGAACAGGAACGGGGTCTGCTGGTCTACAACGCCGCGGTGCGGGGCTTGAGCGAAGAGCTGTGCATCTCGAATTTCGATCGCGACAAGGTGGAGTTCCTGGCGCTGATCTACAGCCGCGAACTGGCCCAGTTCGATCTGGTGGGCATGGTGCAGTTGCCCTTCACGCGCGACGAGATGAAGCAGAAGATCGCCGGCTGCCGCGACAACGAGTACGAGAACGAGCGGATGAAATTCATTCCCTTCAACCCGGCGTCCATCGCGGCGTTCATGCAGCAGGAACCGAACTGGTCCCCCTTCGCCGTCGCGAGTCTGCTGGCCGCGCTGCAGTATGAATTCGGCTCGGCCGCGGTCGACCGGGAATTCGCCAGGAGCTTCGGACCGCACCCCGTGGAGCTGCGCGACTTCCAACTCGTGCCGCAGTAGAAGCGTGCGTCGAATTCCCGTCAAGGAAACGGCGACGCGGCACACGACTGCGGACCGTCGCAGCCGGGCTCAGTCGGTGATGTTGCCCTTCAACCGTTCTTCGCGGTCGAATTGCAGGAGCGCCTGGATCAGTTCGTCAATGTTGCCCTGCACCATCTGATCGAGCTTGTCAAGCGTCTGTCACGTAGGTTGCTCCAATGTACGGTGACGCCGAGTCCTCGAGGCGCACCGCCGCTGCCGCGGCGATGCCATCGCGCGAGGAGCGGGTGAGCCTCGCGGACTCGGCGTCACCCTACAGCGATTGCGGGGGCAGCGGGGTGGCCGGCGCGGGGCGCGTTGTCCCGTAGAGCTGAGCATCCCTGCCCCCAGCTTGAGGCGCTGCTCGACAGGGAACTGGGGACAGGAGGCTCCGGCTTCC
>JANRLN010000220.1:0-10837 GCA_033762515.1 Planctomycetaceae bacterium | reverse complement strand
GTCCCCCCGCTTGCCTGGTCGCTACTTCACGCGGACGAGTTTCATCAGGCGGCCGGAGACGTTCCAGTCCTGGACGTAGAGGTTGCCGTCTTTGTCCCAGTAGGAGCCGTGGGTGCCGCTGAAGACCCCTTCGATCCATTGTTCCTGCGGGACGTTGTGGTTGGCACGCTTGGATGGGTCGGCGTTGTGGCCGAGGACCGCCATGATGGTGTTGCTTTTGTCGAGGATCACGACGCGGCCGTGCAGGTCTGGCACGGAGACGTAGTCTCCCTGAACTGCGGCCGAAGTGGGCATGCCCAGGCCGGTGACGACTTCTTCAATGAAGTTGCCGTCGAGGTCGTAGTGGAGCAGGCGCCCCTTGGGTTGGTGGTTGCGGTCGCAGATGAGGAGCCGCGGCGGGTCGTAGCGGGTGTCGAGGGTCATCCCGTGGGCGGTGTTGAACTCCTTGAGGCCATTTCCCTTCGTGCCGAAATGCTTGAGGTACTTGCCGGACTTGTCGAACTTGAAGATGTGATTGCTGGCGTAGCCGTCGGCGAGAATGATGTCGCCGTTGGGGGCGACGGTGATCGCCGTGGGACTCCACTTCGTTAGGTTCAGCCCCGATTCGGCGGGAATACCGAGCTTGAGGACCACATCACCGGTTTCGGCATGAATTTTGACTCCTTCGCCGGCGGCGTTGCGGGCGCCGTAGAGGAACTCGCCGTCCGCCTCTTCACGGATTTCGAGGTCATGGATGTTGGTGTAAGCATCGCCCAGAAAACGGCGCACCAGCTTGCCGTCAGGGGAAAAGACGAAGATTCCAATATTCGCACTGGTGTAGATGTTGCCGGCTTTGTCGATCACGACACCGCCGTGCGTGGCGCCGAGCAGGGATTTGCCATCTTCACCGAGACCCCAGCCGGGGACGGTGTCGAAGGTCATGATGCCGCAACCCATCCGCACGGATTGGGCCTTTTCGGCCGCGTCTGCCGACAGGATGAGGGCGGCCACCAACGCGAACGCGACGGGCAACGATCGGCAGTGCATTTTTAAGGATTCCTGGAGGTCGATCGGGGATAGAAGCAGTACGACGGGGGCGTAAATCTCCCAGGCGCATGGGGCGGCATCCCGGAGATCTTGCGAATCGCCGCAGTATCCGCCAAGGAGAAACGCATTGCAACTCGCTTGCGCGTGCGGTCGGCGCCTGGGGAGTGATTCTCGGTTCCGATCGCAAGGCCTGGTTATTCCATCTCATGGTCATGGCGCGGTGAGCCGATGCGGAGCTACCGCATTTCGCCGCTGCGTCTGAAACCTTGCCAAGAAAGTCTTGGTAGAAGTGGCCGAGGCGGTCTGGCTCCGCGGGGCTGGTGTTTGGGCGTCGGCCGACTGCCGCATCTCGGAGGCAAGCATGCCGTCAATTCGCAGATCGTGGCCTCTCCTGTTTCTGGCGGGCTTCATGATTGGGGTCGCGGGTCCGTCGTCTCAGGCTGCGGATCACACCTATGATCCGCTGGCGATTTCCCGATCGTCGAAAGCGGAGAAATTGGATCTCGTCGTCGACGACATGACGAGGAATCGCCAGATCCCGCTGCGGGTTTATCTGCCGGCTGAGACGAAGGCCGCTCCAGTCGTCCTCTTCAGTCATGGATTGGGAGGGTCGCGCGAAGGGAATCCGTATCTCGGGGAGCATTGGTCGGCGCGCGGCTACGTCGCCGTTTTTCTGCAGCATGCCGGGAGCGACGCCGCCGTCTGGAAGGATGTTCCGCCGTTGCAGCGTCTGTCCGCACTCAAGCAGGCGGCGAATCTGCCGAACACGCTGCTGCGGCTGCGCGATGTGGCGGTGGTCATCGACCAACTCGAACAGTGGAACGAATCCGCCGAGTCCCCGCTCCGGGGGCGGCTGGACCTGAAGCGTCTGGGAATGTCGGGGCATTCATTTGGGGCGGTGACGACGCAAGGGGTCAGCGGCCAGCGGACGCCGCGTGGAATGTCGGCTTTCACCGACAAGCGGATCAAGGCGGCGATCGCCATGAGTCCGAACAGCCCCAAGGGCGGCGGCGATCCTCAGGTTCTGTTCGGCAGCGTGGCGATACCGTGGCTTCTGATGACGGGGACCAACGACACGGCCATCGTCGGGGACGCCGACGTGGAGTCCCGCCTGGCGGTCTATCCCGCGTTGCCTCCCGGCAGCAAGTATGAATTGGTCCTGCACAAAGGGGAACACGAAGCCTTCAGCGATCGCGATCTGCCGGGGTCGAAGTCGAAGCGAAACCCGAATCATCATCGGGTGATTCTCGCCTTGAGCACTGCCTTCTGGGACGCCTATCTCAAAGAGGACGCCTCCGCACGAAAATGGCTGGATGGAGACGGCCCGTCCAAAGTGCTCGAATCCGAGGATCGCTGGCAAAAGAAGTAATGAGCTGCATGTCGGGAAGTTGCTGGTCTGAGTCCTTCGGGGAGAGATGGTTCGCGTCGGTGCGCGTCGGGAATGCCGATCCGATCGCTGTGCGCGTATCGACTCCAGCGCCATAATGCAGCCGCTGCCTGTTCGTTCGGACGGGCCGTTCGGTGCGCTCCCCTCCGAAGGAATTCTCCATGAAAGGCTCTGTCAGCCGGTTTCGAGTGTTGCTGCTGGTCACTGCGTTCGCCTGTCTCGCACATCCTGCCGAGGCGCAGAAGAAGAAGTCGGGAAAAGCGACTGGCAGTACATTGGAAGGCTGGGGGACGACCGTCAATGTCCCACGCGACACCAAGGCCGCGATCAACGACGGCGCATTGACGATCACCGTGCCCGGGACGCCCCGGAATCTCAACAAGGTCATCAGCGATTTGTCGGCTCCGCGCGTGCTGCAGGAAGTTGAAGGTGACTTCTCGATTCAGGTCAAAGTGTCTGGAGACTTCAACCCGAGTCCGATTTCGACGGTGGCGCCGCGGGGCAAGGCTTACAACGGGGCTGGTCTGTTGCTCTGGGAGAATGAAGATCGATTCGTGCGCCTCGAACGCAACATCTGGATGAACAGTCCGAGCGACGCCGCCTGCCATCCGCCGTTGTTTGAAGTCATGATCAACGGCGCTCCCACCGGGACCAGTCCCGCTCCCGTGCCGGCAAACTTTTTCAGCACCCCGGCCACGTGGTTTCGGATGGTCCGCACCGGCAACACGATCCAAGCGTTCCTGAGCCATGACGGCGTGGAGTGGGTCCCCTCAGGGACGACCTCCCTGTTTCTCCCAGCCAAACTCCAGGTGGGAGTTGCCGCCGTCAACACCTCGAAAAAGCCCTTCACGGCAGTGTTTGAGGAGTTGAAGCTCGACAGGCAGTAGCCCCAAGGCCAATCGCACAGACGAAAACAGCCCCCGAAGTCGGGGAAGACTTCGGGGGCCGGTTCATCTGCGGGTCTCAGAATGTCGCTACCTGGGCTGCGCGTGTTCCAGCGACTTCTGCAAGGCTTTGATCTGCTCCAGCACGGCGTCCAGTTGTTTCTGCTGCCGCTCCAGTTGCTGCTGCAGGTCGGCGGCCGGAGAGACGCGGCGCGGTGCTGCGGGGGGAGCCGACGTCGCCGGGGGGAAAGGCAATTCCAGCGGTGTTGCGGGCGCCATCGGCGGTATGCCCGCGGTATGGGGATGGAGGAAATGGTGCGTCGCCGACCAGGACCGCACTCCCTGCAGCGTCAGGTGCTGCAAGAGGGTGTGCACATACCCGCGAATCTCTTCCGGAAAAGTGGCCAGCTCATTCTCTTTCGCCTTCCACCAGTCCTCTCCGCGCTCGACCTTGATCTCGGCCGGTTGCTTGCCCTGCTTGGTGATCGTGATCGTCATGTTCTCCGGCAACTCGGCGGCGACGATCCTGCGCGTCAACGTCGGGGGATAGTGAGTGACAACAGGGCCGGTTAACCGCATTCGAGTCGGGTGCGGAGCCGCCTGGGCCTGCTTTTCGATATAGGCCCGCAACTGGTCATACTTCTGCTCCGCCAGCAATCGCTGCACGTGTTCCGGGTCAATGACCACTCCCGAAGCGACGAACGAGATCATCGTCGAATCGGCAACATGAGCGACCTCTTGCGGCCGCTTATCCGGCGTGACGCTCAAGGTAAGAGCCTTGCCCGCGCGAAGCACATCCACCTTGAACGGCTGCTGCCGGGATTCCTTCACCGCCCGCACCAGGTCCGGAGCATCAAGCAACGGGATTTCCAGTTCTCCGACGATGGCCTTAATCACCACGTCGTGCTGTTGGAAGCCGGCAGCCTGCGCGGGACTCTTCTCCGCCACATGAAAGACGACGACGCCGACGTCCTTCAGTCCAAGCTGCGCCCGCAGAGCCTCCGTGGCGGCGCCGCAGCCCAGGCCGATCCAATAAGGGGAGGCTTCGATGAGCACGTCCGCCGGAACCGGTCCGCCGACGAAGATCCCCTGATTCCCTTCGCCGTCGGAGCTGTCGCCGCTCACGACGATCGTCTGCACGCGGCCATCTTCGGACGTCTGCACCACTCCGGCGCCGATCACGCGGCGTGCCGTTTCCGGGGCGGGGGCATCCTGAGCCAAGGCCGAGGAGGCGGTCAACATGGAAAACAGCACTGTCCAAAACCACGTCTTCATTGAGCAACTCCTTCAACTACGAGACGACTTCGTTCATTCCACGGGGAAATCACACGAGGGATCAGAATCGTGCCTGGCAGACCGCCAACCTATTGTGGGCCGCGGCTTCGCGAGCCGTACGAGCGCTTCAGCGCGCTGTGAAATCTGCACGGCTCACCGAGCCGTGGCACACCTTTGGCAACACATCAAAGGGCTGCTAGGGGTAATGTGACGGATCGACCCTTGAGACCTCCAGATCGCTGACCGGCACATAGCCTTGCCGACCGTCGGCCAACTCCACTTGCAACCACTGACGTTGTTCCGAAACCTGCCGACCCGATTCCCGCAATGCCTTTCGCACCGCCGCCGGCAACATCGACTCCTGACTCATCCAGACCTGAGCGCGCGCGTCGCTGCTGTCGACCACAGGCAGCTCGACCGGTTCCGACCATTCCCCCGAGTCCTCAGGGAAGACCACCTGCAGGCGATCGGTTGCCGGGACTACCGATGGCCGCGGATCCGCCGACTCCGCGGCCAACTGCGGTGCGGTGGGTTGGGGCGCATCTGCAAACGGCGAACGGACCGCCAGGCCAAGGAAAAATGCACACGCGACGGCCGACACTGAGACCAGTCGTTCCAGGGATTGCCGAAGGTTGGGCCGGTCGCGACGGGTCGTCGCTGTCAATGACTGCGGTGAAGCGACTGCGGACGGGGCGGGAAGCAACTGTGGGCAAGTCTGCCGCAGCGCCTGAGCTTCGAGAACAGCGAGCGCCAATCGTCGCCAGCCGTGGTTTTCCGCTTCCAGTCGGATCAACACCTGTCGGTATTCCGGTGGGGGCAGTTCGCCGTCCACCAGGCGGTCGAGTTCGGCGTCCGTCACGAATGTGTCAGCGTTTTTCACGAGGTCACCTCAACGGCCACATGAGCGGCCAGTTCCACCCGCAACCGGCTCCGCGCCCGATGCAGGCGGGCTTCGACCGCACTCAGCGTCAGTCCCAAGTGGTCGGCAATTTCGACATAGCTCCAGTCTTCCGTGTACTTGAGCAACAATAGTTCGCGGTCTTTGGGCGGTAGCCGCAAGAGGGCTTGTCGCACCAGCCGTTGGCGTTCGTCCGCCAACAGCCACTGCAGCGGATCGGGGGACTCGGCTTGAAAGGCGGTCCCGGCGAACCGCTCCAGGAGCTTTCGTCGCCGACCTTGTCGCCGGCGATGCAGAATCGCGAGTCGAACGGCCACACCGTACAACCATGCCGGCCGTCGTGCAGCATGCACGTGATCGGGAGGTTTCTTCAGGACGGCGACCGCGAGTTCCTGGTACAACTCCTCCACGAACGCCGGCTCGGCGGATCGCGCGAGCAACACGGTCCGCAGCCAGCGAGCGTGTCGATGCAGCAGCGCCGCGGCATCGCACTTGCCATTTTCGGACTCGTCCGTGTCAGCGTCGCGGCTCATGACGAGAGAATAGTTGCCGCCGCCGCCGAAATCTTGCGTGGTTTTCGGGGAAATTCCAAGGTGCGCCGAGCGGGCTACTCGGCACTCGCGCGGGCGGCGCGCGTCCAGAAATTCGCCAGGGCGGGCAGTCCGATCTTGGTGTATCTCTCCGCCAGTTCGCGGCGGATCTGTACATTGCGCGGTTCTCGCGAGGCTTGCTGTTCGAGCTGATGCAGCTGCACCTTGGCGTCGAGCAGTTGGCGGTGTTTCTCGAGGGATTCCCGCGCCAAGTCCGGTGCTCCTCGACGGGCGTAGGCCTGTCCCAGATGGTAGTGGGCTTGCTCGCAGGTCGGTGCGACCTTCACGGCGGCTTCCAACGCGGCAATCGCTTCGTCGTACTTCTGCTGCCCGACCAGCAGGGCGCCCTGCAGCGCGAGCGCTTCGCCGTCGTCAGGATGCTGTGTCAGAACCGACCGCAACACCTCTGCCGCCTCGACATGGTGCCCCTCGTGAATCAGCAGTCGCGCATGGAGAGTCGACTGAGCCGAGATCAGTTCTGACTTCCGCAGAGACAAAGCATCAAACTGCCGACGTGCGTCGGAGGTTCGCCCGAGCTGCAAATACGCGTCGAGCAGTTCGACCAGATCGATCTCCGGAGCCCCCCCGGACTGACGCTGAAGTTCAATTCCGCGCTCGGCGGCGTCTGCGAAGTGATCCCAGCGCCCGTGGTTGCGGTGGATCATCGCTTTGACATGATACATTCCGGCGTCATCGGCATGCTTCGCCAGAACTTCGTCGCAATGCGCCAGCACATCGTCATCACGGCCAAGTTCATAGCGGACGGTGATCGCCAGACGGAGAATTTCTTCGCGATCACCGTCGTTGCAGCTGAGCAGAATTCCGACCAATTCGTCGGCGATTCCGAGGCGATGCACGTTAAACAGGAGCCGACTCCCCAGGAGCAGGTCTTCCGTGGCGACGAGCTGCAGTTGCTCGCGGGTCGGAAAGAGCACTCCGGAAAGATTCATCTTTGCGACCGGTGACGAACCGATGAGGAAGACCGCCGCCGTTGCACCAGTACGGCCGGCCTTCGTCGCCAGCGGCTTGGCCAGACGGACGCTCTCGCGCGCGTGGGCGACGCGGACGAGGGAGTCTTTTGCGGAAAACATCGAGCGGACTTCAGCGCGGACTCGCTGCAGTTGAGCTGCATCGCCGGTCCGCAATTGCCAGAGCACCACGAGCGTCAGGGTCAGCATTCCTCCGGCGGACAGCGCTGCGCCCTGAATGATGGCTTTAGTGGATGGCATGGCTGCGACGACCCTCCACCAAGACGTGCGTGCATTGCGTCGACAGTTCCCGAAATTCCTCGGCCTGCCTTCCGAGCCAGAGGACAGTGACGTCGACCGGGGTGTCGTCCACCAGGGGAAACAACACTCGCGGATCGCTGTGGGACAAGTAGCTGCCCCCGCCGGGCTTCCAGCGTTTGGTGATATGCTCGCCTTGACGAATTGAGACAACGGCTCCCACGGCGTTCCTGTCGGAGTGTGTGCCGATCAAGTCGAGTCGAATCCAGGATTTCGGCGGCAGTCGATTGCGCAGCAGGACGGCCGGTTCATTCTGGTGCACGACGACCAGATCCCAGGCGCCGTCTTCGTTGACGTCGGTCTTCAGTGCCCCGCGTCCAGACCACGTCCCGTCAAAATAGGGGCCGCCGTCGCGCGTCACTTCGACAAATCGCCGGCCCTGATTGTTACGAAAGAGCTGCGGGGGTTGATAGTAGGGGCTATCGCGCCGCTCATAGGCCACATGTCCGTTGGCCACGAAGAGATCGTCCCAGCCGTCCCCGTCGAAATCCGTCAGCAGTGTCCCGAAGCCGACCCATTGACGCGAAACTGCGGCCAGCCCAACCAGGCTGGCGGAATGGACGAAGCCGGAGCCGCCGGCGTTGCGCAGGAGCGAGTTGTCTTGCTGAGCGTAATTGGTGTACCACAGATCGGGGAAGCCGTCATTGTCGAAGTCGCCCAGATCAATTCCCATGGAGCCTTCTCGTTCGCCCGTGTGGGAATAAGCGATGCCCCATAAAACCGCCTCCTCTCGGAAGTGCGAATCCGCGTCATTCAGGTAGAGTTGATTCTCCTCGACGTCATTCACAACGGCGAAGTCGATGTAACCGTTGTTGTCGATGTCGGCGGCGACGAGCCCAAGTCCCCGATTCCCCGGCGCCAGGCCGACCTGATCCCGGACGTCTGTAAAGCCGGCGCCGGTGTTGCGAAACAAAGCGTCTCGGGAGCCGGGGTACGATGTGGGACCGCAGATATCGCGCAGTTGCTGGTCATTGAGACACGTCCGATGGATGTCGGGCGCCCACTCCGCGTAAGTGAGCACGTAAACATCGACGAAGCCGTCTCGATCGTAGTCCGCCGCCGCAGCCGAGACATTCCAGATGTTGCTGATCAGCCCCAATTCGGCCGCACGCTCCTGAAGGGTGCCGTCCCCCCGATTGAGCCAAAGCCGGAGACCGCCGTATCCGGCGACGAGCAGGTCATCGAAGCCGTCTGCGTCGCAATCCAGGATTGTGCAGCCATGAGTGTAGAGGCTGTGATCGTCAACGCCCGCTATTTGGGTGACGTCCTCGAAACGGTGGGCTTCGCAGTGTCGGAGAAGATGTCCCGACCGGCCGCTGATGCGAATCGATTTTCCATCGGACAGAGGCGTCAAATCGCCCCCGCCGGTGAAGAAGAGGTCTTGCCGACCATCACGATCAAAGTCGAAGCTGGCAGCGCCTCCCCCCACGCTCTCGATCAACTCATAACAACCGGACTGGCTGCCGTCGTGATAGGTGCTGGAGAGTCCCGCCTCGGGCGCCGCATCCACGAACCAGTCCGATGGCCGAGTTTGTCGAAGTGTTAAGGTGCGGGATTGCCGCGAGGGAATGGCCGCCAAGACCGGGGACTTCCCGGGACTGTCGAGGGGCGGCGACGTTGATTCGGGCGTGGACGCGACCTCCCGACCGCAGCCGCAGATCAACACCAAGACTCTAACCACGACAGCCGTCAAACTTCGACGGCTGTTCGGCAAGGGGACCCGGCGCCGGGGCATGCGCATGCACAAACCTGGCCCAATCCGTACTGGGTGCTGTTCAGGATGACCGTCGCGTTGCTGCGCTCAAAAACTCGACCGACTCAGTCCTTGGGAATCCAGTGGGCTTCGCAGGGACTCAGGCTGCGGAATCCTCACGACTCTGGCTTTTCCACCGTGATGTTGTAGTCGCCGGGAACCTTCTTCGTGATGCCGGATTGTTCCGGGTTTGTGTAGTTCGATTTGATCAGTGAAGTGACTTTTGAAGGCGGCGGGGCGATGTAGTGGCCCTTGTCATCATATTTCATTTCGCCCGCGGGAACCTCTCCTTCCTGCGCGCCGGTGATCGCGACGCCATAGTCGCCATCGAGGACGGCCTGCAGCGTGTAGGTTCCATCGGACTGGATCGCCCCCTGGTAGGTCCCCGTCTTGCCGGTGTAGGTGACGACTCCCTTGGTCAACGGAGATCCATCTCCGAAAGCGACTTTTCCGGTCACGCTGGTTCCGGATGGGCCGCCGCATCCAGCCAAGAGGCAGACTGCTCCTGCCCAAACGAAATGCTTCATGGTTGTTCGCTCATCGTGATGGGGAAAATAGAACCGATGCCGACCTGGACGTTCAAAGTTCCAGAGAGCGAAGGGACGCACAACCCGGCGTTGGCGTCCCTCCTGCACGAGTCATAACGATCACCGGCGGTTAGAATTCGCCGACCGATTGGCCGTCGTCACGGTCGGCCAACCTCCACTGCGTCACCAAGTCAATCGTGGGGCTGATTCCGCGGACAGAGCCATCACCCATGAGAAAGTGAACCACTCCAGGGTGCAGACTTCCGAAACCCGAGCCGCGGGCGAATGTGTTGTTGGCGGGGTTGTCTTCCACCCATCCCCCGGCGGTATCGACGTGTGTTTCGACGCGCGTTCGCAACGGATACCGCAAGTTACGCGACGTTGTATTCCCGCCAGTTATTGCCCTGCACGAACACGGAACCATCGGCATTGTTGCTTCCGAGGTCGTTTGCTCCCTGGAATTCTCCCTGCCGGAAGAATTTCTCACCAACGATGGCGATATTGCTGGAGCCGTCCCGAAGATCGCTAAACGTGAACTCGAATTTCGCCTGTGCCCGACGGCGACCTTCGATGCCGTCGATTTCGCCGTCGTTGGTGTTAATGGCTTCCGCATTGCCCGTGATGATCGCCCCTTTCTGTCGGTTGCGTTCCCCGGAGCTGTTGCCGTTGTGATGACTCCACCAACCGTCTTCGGTCGCGGAGAAATCGAAGTTGACGACGGTGGCCCGCCCTTGCATGAAGACGACCGCGTAGTCTCCCTTGGGTCCGCGCGCGCCGTTGTCGTTGATGGCGTTGCCGCTGCCGGTGCGGCGAACGGCGGGCGTACGGTAGGTGGGGCAGTGATAGCTGGGAATGCCGTTGATCGAACCATCCAGTCCGGCGCCGACGATGATCGACCAGTTCCAGTTCATGGGAAACCGAATGCTCGTCGTGGCCTGCATCCCCAAGGTCCCCGGAATCCCCGTCGCTCCGCCGGTGTAGAGCTTGAAGAGGTTGGATTGGTCCATGTAGGGGAGAATGTGGAAAAAGAACGTCGGACCGGCGCTGTGGCTCACAAGCGGGGGAAGCGCCGCGTTGGCATCGTGGAAGTTGTGCACCGCCAAGCCGATATTTTTCAGATTGTTGCGGCACTGCGTCCGGCGGGCTGATTCGCGGGCCTGCTGAACCGCAGGCAATAAGAGAGCGATCAATACGGCGATGATCGCAATCAC
>JANRLN010000219.1:0-1673 GCA_033762515.1 Planctomycetaceae bacterium | reverse complement strand
AACTCTTCGCCTTCTTCAATAATGTCCCCGAAACGGGGCTGTTGGTCGGCCACGACGCCCCGCCGCGAATTTCGGCGCCGTCGCCGGAGCAGTCCGAGCGTCTGGCGGAACTCGAGGCAGCGACCAGGCAGGCCGTCGCCGACTATGAACCGCTCCGCCTGGCGGCTGAACAGGAACTGAAATCGTCGGAAGCGCATCTCCTGGCGACGCTCCCTCCGCTGCTGGACGATGCACTGCTGCACGAGCCGTCGATTTCCATTCCGCTCGACGGCTCGGTGGACGGCCGGACGGAAGCTCGCGGGACCCCACTGCAGAGCGTTGCGGGAATTCGGGCCAACGGCCTGAAGTTCGACGCCACTCAACACGTCGAGTTCAACGCCGACAAGTTCCCCGTCGATGGTCCCTGGACGCTGGGGCTGTGGCTGTCTTCGGAAAAGTCACTCGGTTGTGTGGTCTCCAAAATCAGCCCCTCGGGAGATCGGCGGGGAATTGAAGTCTTGTGGCAAAAGGGACGGATCGGTGTGCACCTCGTCCATCATTGGGGGGTGAATGCAATCGAGGTCGTCTCGCACGAACGGTTGGCGGCGAAGGCCTGGCAACATGTCGTGATTCGCTACGACGGCTCAAAACGAGCCGACGGCGTGCAGTTGTTTTTCAATGGACGGCGGGCGCGGACCGAAATTCGGCGGGATTCGCTGACGGGAACCATCGCGTCTGAGGAACCCGTCCGCATCGGACGCCGCGATGAAGGCCTGGGATTTTACGGTTCGCTGGATGAGTTCCGCTGGCTCTCTCGAGCTGCCGAGGACGACCAGATCGGCAACTGGTATCGCGGGGAGCGCCTCCGCGGAATCCTGGATCGCCCGGCCGAACAGCGCTCAGCTCAGGATGCCGAATGGCTGTTTCGGGATCACATCGAACGTCGGGCCGACGCGGCGACCCACGCCGCCAACGCCGCCGTGCTCGCCGCGAGCGACGCCGAAAAGGCCGTTCGGGATGCGATTCCGCTGGTGCTGGTGATGGACGAGCGCGCCGACGTGCGCCCCACCCACGTCCTCGTGCGCGGCGTCTACGATCAGTTGGGAGAGCGCGTGGAACCCGGCGCCCCCGCAGCACTCTCGCCCTGGCCCCCCAAAGCACCGCGCAACCGTCTCGGTCTGGCTCAGTGGCTAGTCGCGCGCGACAATCCTCTGGTGGCCCGCGTCGCCGCGAATCGTCTCTGGCGGCAGTGTTTCGGCGAGGGTCTGGTCCGCACTCCCAATGACTTCGGGACTCAGGGCGAAGCTCCAACCCACCCCGAGCTTCTGGACTATCTGGCGGCGACATTTCGCGATTCCGGCTGGGATACCAAGGCGCTGCTGCGTGTGATCGTCACCTCGCGCACCTACAAGCAGGACTCGGGCCTGGCGGTGCACGACGGGAGCGTTGTTGATCCGGAAAATCGACTGCTGGCCCGTGGTCCACGATTTCGCCTGCCGATGGAACTCATTCGGGACCACGCGCTGGCGATCTCCGGGCTTTTGAACCGGCAGTTGGGAGGTCCCAGCGTCAAGCCCTAGCAGCCGCCGGGGCTGTGGGAAGAGGTGTCCTACGATGGCGAATCGACCTACGAGATGGATCGCGGCGCCGGACGGTATCGGCGGAGTCTGTATACGTACTTGAAACGTCAGGCT
>JANRLN010000218.1:0-9956 GCA_033762515.1 Planctomycetaceae bacterium | reverse complement strand
GGCGCGGAAGATGAGCAGCCCCTTCGTGTTCCTTACCGGAGACCAACCCCGGCTGGACGTCGGACGCTACATCCGCGAGCAGTGCGCCGGCCAACCGCCGGACGTGGTCCTGTTTCTGCTGGGCATCAACGATTGCTTTTCCGCCAGGCCGGATGATCCCGCGGCGCTCGATGCACACATTGACGGCGTGCTGCAACAGGCCGAGGTGTTGCTGGCCGCGTTTCGTTCTGCCGCTCCGCACGCGGATCTGGGACTCTGCCTCACGACGCCGGGCAATTCCCGCGAGTCGGGATTCGAGGCCAATTACAAAGGCCGCTATCCCCAGTGGGGCTGGAAGCGCATCCAGCATCGACTGGTGCAGCGCGAGCTCGCACAGTTTTCGGGTCGTGAAGCGGAAAGGATCTTCGTGGTCCCAACCGAACTCAACCTTGATCCCGTTGCCGGATATCCCGAGGACAACGCCGTTCATCCCAACGCCCTGGGCTACCAGCAGATTGCGGCGACGATGCACGCCTGGCTGCTCGCCAGACTGGCGAGCCGGGAACGTCAGTGACCGGAGTCTGGGACTGAAAACCTTCAGCTCGACTTGCGGCCAATCGTCACGAACAAACGAGCCGATGTTCCTTCTTCATGGAGGTCGACAGCCATGTTTCCGGCGATCAATCAATTCGGCGCGATGGTGGCGGAATACTCCCAGCGCACGCAGCGTCTGGAACGCGCCTTGGAAGTCGCGCTGGATGTGCTGCAAACTGTCGTGACTAAGCTCGATCAACGGTTCGGGGCGGAGTTCCTCGGTCCGGAAGTGCACAAGTTGGTGCAGCTTCCTCCAGAAGGGGAGCTCCTGGCCGTGCTGGAACAGATCGACGCCGCCGTGAAGGCCGGACAGAGCGCCGCCGCCGCACGCCAGATCCGGGCGGAATTCGACATCAACTGGAGCGAAGCGCACGCCTATGTGGGCAATTGGCGTGAAATCCCCCGCGAACGCAGGCTGGGCTGGCTCAAGATGGTGCGCATCGTTAGGGCGATCCATGGGGAAACGACACAGACGGGTGCGGATGCCCCGTGAGCTTCGGCCCCCTTTGGGCGGAACAGGCGCTTCCCGGAGTTCACCGCCCTTGCGGCAGCAACCCCATCGTTTCCGGATAGCCGCACATCAAGTTGAAGTTCTGGATCGCGACGCCGCTGGCCCCTTTGATGAGGTTGTCGAGGCAGGCCAGGATCACGATCTTTCCACGGACCACGCGCAGCGTGATGTCGCAGAAGTTGGTGCCGGCGCTGTCCTTTGTCGCCGGAATATGGTCGACGATGCGCACGAACGGCTTGCCGGCGTAGAAGTCGCGGTAGACCTCCAGGAGTTCGTTGTCGGTCATGGGTTGCGTGGGCGTGGCGTAGATCGTGGCCAGAATGCCGCGGTCCATCGGAACGAGATGGGGTGTGAACAGGACTTCCACATGGCTCCCTGAGGCCTGCGACAACACCTGTTCAATCTCCGGCGTGTGGCGGTGGCGACCGACGCTGTAGGCGACGAAACTTTCGTTCACTTCCGGGAAATGCGAGGTCAGCTTGGGAGAGCGTCCTGCTCCAGAGACGCCGCTCTTGGCGTCGATGATGATGCCGGTTGGCTCCGCGAGTCCCCGCACCAGGAGCGGGGCGAGACCCAGGATCGAGGTGCTGGTGTAGCAGCCGGGATTGGCGATGAAGTCGGCCCCGCGAATCTTGTCGGCGAAGAGTTCCGGCAAACCATAAATCGACGTCTTCGTCCGCTCCGGGTCGGTGTGGGTCAGTCCGTACCACTCGGCGTAGACCGCGGGATCATTGAGACGGTAGTCGGCGCTCAGGTCGACCACCTTGCAGCCGCGCTCCAGCAGATCAGGAACAGCGGCCATGCTGGCCCCATGCGGCAGACAGCCGAAGACGACGTCCGCACGTTCGGCGATGGCCGACGCGGGAAGATCTTCACACTTCAGGTCGAGCCGGCCGTACAGGCTGGGATGGACCGAATGAATGTGCGGCGAGCCTTCCTGGCGCGACGTCAAGACGGTCACAGAGGCATGCGGATGATCGAGCAGGATCCGAAGCAGTTCCAGCGCCGTGTATCCGGTGGCGCCGAGGATGGCAACGCGAGTCATGGGGGTCTCGGAAGTCGGTGGAGAGAAATGGTCGCCGATGACAGGGCGACAGTCTTCGTCTCAGTAAGGTTCGTGGCGATCGACACTGCAGTCGGCGGTTTCCCAGTCAAACATCGCGTCATCCGTCGCTAGAAGGTCTGAATCTGAATGGATCTCGGATTCACGATTGATGACACGCCTGAGCACTTCAGCGGCCGCCTCCATTCTGTCGGCTTCATTGAGCGAGTCAAAGGATTCCAGGAATGATCGGAGGGCGGGCAACCTTGGCAATGGGCCCGATTCCGCTTCAGCAATCCCGCGACGCAAATGCTCGGCGTTCGCCGGATTTGCCAAGAGATAAAGCGTCTCCTTCCACGAGTTAAACTCATCGAGCGGCATCACCACCACTTGGTCGCCCGCTTCCGTCACCACGATCCGTGGTTCCGCGTCGGCCAAGATCTGCTCGATCAGTTGCGGCAGGTTGCGTTTGGCGTCTTTGAGCGTAATGGCTTGCATGGGTCGCTTCGCAATCCGAGCCGTGCTGGTTTCGCTGACGTGGATCACTCGATTCTACAGGCAAGAGGGGACTCGCGCGCAGTCGTTTTTTTACCGGTTGGCATCGAACCGGCGGAACCGGCTAGGATTTCCCGAACGGCGTTCGTCCGGGGGGCAATCATCACGGAAACCAATCTCATGCGCCTGCAGCCGTCGGCGGTTCTTGTCCTGCTTGCGTTCATGACCGGATTCTTGGACGCGGCCGAGCGCGTTTCCTGGAAGACTTCCAGGGTCACGGGAACCCCGGAACCGCCCCTGCCGTTTCGGACGGAGCGGGTCTGGACGTCGCTCAGTTTTCAACAGCCGACGCTGCTGAGCGTCGCTCCCGGGTCCGACCGCATGTTTGTCGGCGAGCAGTCGGGCAAGTTGTGGTCGTTCCGCATGCAGGACGACGTCGCCGCAAAGGAATTGGTGATCGACCTTAAGGCGGCGGTTTCGTATCCCGACAAGACGACCTTCGATGCGTTTTACGGTCTCGCCTTCGATCCCGACTTTGAACGGAATCGGCTGGTCTACCTGTGCTATGTCTTGAAAGGGGAGAAGGATGTGGTTCTCCCAGAGGGATCGCGGGTCTCCCGCTTTCAGATGAGCGCCGGCGATCCGCCGCAGATCGATCCCCTGTCCGAAGAGATCCTGCTCACCTACCGGGCAGGGGGACACAATGGCGGCTGTCTGGAATTTGGTCCCGATGGGTATCTCTACATCAGCACCGGCGACGGCGCGGGGCCGAATCCGCCGGACGCTCTACGCACCGGTCAAGATTGCTCCGATCTGCTCTCCTCGATTCTGCGAATTGACGTCCATTCACAGAGTCGTGACCATCGATACGCAATTCCGGCCGACAACCCGTTTGTGGGGCTGGCGAACGTTCGCCCGGAGATCTGGGCCTTCGGCCTGCGCAATCCCTGGAAGATGACGTTCGACCGGCAGACCGGCGAACTCTGGGTCGCTGATGTGGGCTGGGATCAGTGGGAGATGGTCCATTGGGTGACTAGAGGGGCCAACTTCGGCTGGGGGGCGTATGAAGGACGACAGCCGGTGCTGCCGGACATCGCGCCGGGACCCTCCCCGGCGCTGCCGCCCCTCATCGAGTTGCCCCACACCATCGCGGCGAGCGTCACCGGCGGCTATGTCTACCGCGGCGCTCGCTTCCCGGAGCTGCGGGGCGAGTACGTTTTCGGCGATTGGGAGACCAAACGCCTCTGGGCCGCGAAGCGCGACATTGAAGGAAAGGGCATCCTCCGAGATCTCGCCGACAGCGGTCTGCAGGTCGTCGCCTTTGGACAGGATCACGCCGGGGAGTTGTACCTCGCCGACTATGGTCAAGGGGTGATCCATACGCTGGTCCGCAATGAGCAGTCCCGGCAACCATCGGACTTCCCGCGAAAACTGAGTGAAACGGGGTTGTTCGCCGATGTCTCCCGGCAAACGCCCGTCGAAGGGGTGCTGCCGTTCGAGATCAACCAGCCGCAGTGGTCCGACTACGCCGGCGCTGAGCGTTGGCTCGGCCTGCCGGGGACGGATCCCATCGTCTGGCATCCGGGCGACCGGCCGATTCCCGGGAGCATGTTCCAGCGACAATACGATTTTCCTGCGGGGGCGGTTCTTGCCAAAACGTTGTCGCTGGAGATGGAGCGGGGCGAGCCGGCATCGTCGCGGAAAATCGAAACGCAATTGCTGCACTTCGACGGGGTCCAGTGGCGCGGTTACACGTATGCCTGGAACGAGGAGCAGACCGACGCCGCACTGGTCCCGGCGGAGGGGGCCGAGACGACGCTCACTGTGGTCGATCGCGACTGGCCCGGCCGACAGCGCGTCCAGCGCTGGAGCTTCGCCAGCCGATCGCAGTGCCTGTCGTGTCACACGCCCTGGGCCCAGCACGCATTGGCCTTCAATCCCGCGCAGTTGCATCGCACCATCGAGCGGGACGGCCGCGAAGTGCAGCAACTGCAGTGGCTGGAGCAGGCCGGCATCTATCAGCGCGTCGATGCGGAACAGAGGGCGCTGGAACCGTTCACGGCAGCGACTCTCGAAGAGATCCCGCGTCACGCCCGCCAGGACGACATCGGTGCGACTTCGGCCCGGCATGTCCGCAGCTATCTGCACGTCAACTGCAGCCATTGTCACCGCTTTAATGGCGGCGGGGCGGGAAGTTTCGAGTTACTGTCTCACCTGTCCGACGCCGAGATGAAGTTGATTGACGAATCGCCGCGACAGGGGACCTTCGAGATTCCTGCAGCACGATTGATCGCCCCCGGGGCGCCAGAGCGCAGCCTGTTGTATCTGCGGATGGCGAAATTCGGACGCGGACGCATGCCCCACCTCGGTTCGGAATTCGTGGATGAGCAGGCGCTCTTCTGGCTGGAGGACTGGATCACCAGTCTGGCAAAGTCGCCCCCGCCCGCCGCTGCTCCCGCAACCCCCTCACTCGACAGCCTTCCCGCAGCCCTGGCGACCGCGCGCATGCTGGGGCGGGTGGAACTGGCGGACGAGCACAGGGAGCCCATATTGTCCGCGGCGGCGGTCCATCCCTCCGCGCTTGTGCAGGATTTGTTCGCTGGTTTCCAACCCCCTGAGCGTCGACGTCAGACGTTGGGAACTGTGATTCGCCCGGAAACGATCCTGGCACTTCCAGGCGTCGCCTCGCGGGGCGCTCACCTGTTTCATCACGTCGCCGGAGTGCAGTGCAAGACGTGTCACAAGTTGGAGACTCCGAATGCCGGCGTGGGCCCTGATCTGCGGGAATCGGCCCGCAAACGCACACGCGTTGAACTCCTGGAAAGCCTGCTGGAACCTTCGAAGCAGGTCGAAAACGCCTTTGTGACCCACATCATCGAAACCCATTCCGGACGCGTCGTCAGCGGCTTAATCGTTCGGCAGGATGAACACGAAGTCGTTCTCCGCGACGCCGCGGCGCGGGAGACCACGATCTCCCGCAGTGAGATTGAGACCCTGGCGCCCAGTCGTAAATCCCTGATGCCCGAAGGTTTGTTGCGCGACCTGACGGCTCAGGAGGCGGCTGACCTGGTGGCGTATCTGGAATCGCTGAAACCCTAGGGCGTTTTGGCTCTCGAAAGGCCTGTCGCTATGACCTCGCACCATCGCCGCGAATTTTTGCAGACGGTCGCCGGAACGGCAGTTGCCGCGGCACTGGCACATCGGTCCGGCGCCGCCGATGACGCGGCTCCGATCAAGATCGGCCAGATCGGGACGGGGCATGCGCATGCCAGCAAGCTCGGGGTCTATCGCCAGTCAGCCGACTACGAGGTCGTCGGGATTGTCGAAGCGGATGCAGGCCGGCGTCGCGCCGCCGAGAAGCAGCCGGTCTACCAGGGGTTGAAGTGGCTCTCTCAGGACGAGTTGCTGGTGACCCCGGGACTGCAAGCCGTGCTGGTGGAGACCGAGGTGGCGCAATCGCTGGATGTGGCTCTGGCCTGCGTTCAGGCGGGCAAACACATTCATCTCGACAAACCGGCCGGCGCGTCGCTGCCCCGGTTTCGGCGCGTGCTGGCAGAGGCGGAACGTCAGAAATTGCTCGTGCAGATGGGGTATATGTACCGCTACAACCCCGGCGTGGTCCTGTTGCGCGAGTTTCTGGCGCAGGGTTGGCTGGGAGAGGTGTTCGAAGTTCATGCCGTCATGAGCAAGGTGATTCCCCCGAAGGACCGCCGAGAACTGGCGAAGTTCTCCGGAGGGGTGATGTTTGAACTCGGCTGCCACTTGATCGATCTGGTCGTGGGGATCCTCGGTCGGCCGCTGGAAGTGATCCCCTTTCAGCAGCACGTGTCCGCCCTCGACGATGGTCTGCAGGACAGCGGGTTGGCCGTCTTGACCTATCCCCGCGCCACCGCCACGATCCGCACCACCGGCATGGAAGTCGCCGGGGGTGAACGGCGGCATCTGACTGTCTGCGGCACATCGGGCACCTTCCACATTCAACCCCTGGACAACCCGCAAGTTCGCGTGGCACTCGACCAACCTCGCGGCGAGTATCGGCGGGGATATCAGGACGTCAAACTCCCGGCTTACGCCCGATATGTCGACGACGCTGCCGACATGGTGAGCATCCTCCGGGGAACTACCGTGAGTCGATTTCCCTATGCCCATGACCTGAGCGTCCAGGAAACCGTGCTGGCCTCCTCAAAAATGCCACAGGACTAGGCGGGGAGCGCCCGAAATCTGCGGCAGTGCGGCGTAAAGCCTGTACGGTCTTGCGACAGTCGTCGTGTGATTCCTCGGTACGCTGGAGGGCGGCGGCGGGATGGCGGGAGCGAAAACCAGCGCAATTCTCCTCGTTTTGTGAATTTGTGCGATTTCGGCACCACTCTTGCTACGTCTCTGTGAGGGCAAACTCTGCCAGCCTTTTCTGTTGTCGTTTCTACCGGAGCGATCGCCGGTTTCTGTTCTCGGTCGCACTGCGTCGTTCTCGTGTCACATCCTTGCTCAGGGGGAAAGCATCATGCAGGCCTTGGGACTGCTGGAGGTCTACCAAGCCGGGGAGCTGACGGTCGTCGGCTTCGGCGGTCGGGAGATCCTCGACCACTTCAGCCTCGCGGAATACCGCGATGAGCTTGTCAGTCTGATCGACGAGCATCATTGCGGATCACTGGCCATCGATCTGACAGGGGTGAAGATCATCCCCAGCGGGATGCTCGGCGTACTGGCTTCAATCCATCGGATGAACGTGGAGGTCCACCTCTACAACGCCTGCGAAGAAATTCGCGAAGTGCTCGAGATCACCAAGCTCGACCGCGTGCTCCAGCTGCACGAGGTTGAACTGTAAACCAGCGACGCGTTGTGCGCCGTGTCATGGGGCGCCGTGTTCACGTACGGAAGCCCGGGGATCGCGATCCCCGGGCTTCTTTGCGTTATGCGAACGCCAGCGGAGCAAAGTCGCCGCCCAGCACTGGGGCCGACGGGATTTCCAGCCAGCGATCCAGGATCGTGGCATACACCCGTCGAAAGTCGGTGGTGAACCTGGGGTCGCCGTCGTCAAGATCGGTGAGGCTCGGCGCTGTTCCGTAGAGTCCACCCTTGCCTTCGGGCGTGACCGCAAACAACACCGAAGCCGCGCCGTGATCGGTTCCCAAACTGCCGTTTTCGGCGACCCGGCGACCGAACTCCGAGAACGTCGTCACCAGGACTCGTCTGCCGAGGCCGTGCTCGTCGAGATCTCCCACGAACGCCTCCACCGCGCTCGACAATTCGGCAAGGAGCGCCGCATGTCCCGGCTGCTGCTGGGCGTGCGTGTCGAAGCCTTCCAGCGAGACAAAGAAGATCCGCGTGGGAAGTTCCGCCGCGATCATCTGCGCCACCAGTCGCAATTTCCGGCCGAGGCCCGATGCGGGATACTCGATTGCAGGTCGATAATCGGCCAGATTTTCTAATCGTCGGGCGCTGGCGACCGTGGCGACCGCGGAACGCCGCAGGAATTCCAGTTCGCCGCTGGCGGAACCGGTCGATGCCGAAATCCATTGCGGGCTGTCGACGCCGCGAATTGCGGAGGGAAGCCGATCGAGGCGGAAGTCATCAAGGCGTTGAATGGTGGGGGGAGTCACTTTCTCGCCGATGCAGGCCAGGGGTTGTTTGTCCATGCCCACGCATGCGGCCTCACGCGAATCCTGGGGACGCAGCGTGAGCTGGTCGAGACTGCGTCCAATCCAACCGGTCTCCGGGTAGAGGTTCTCCGGCGCCGCCGAGTGCCAGATGTCCATGGAACGGAAGTGGCTGCGATCGGGTTGCGGATAGCCGACCCCTTCGACGATCGCCAGCCGTCCCGCATCCCAGAGTTTGCGGAAGCCCGCCAGGCTGGGATGCAGCCCGACGCGATCGTTCAGTCCCAGGGCGGCCCCGCGACCGATGGCGATCCCCGGACGCGCCTTGTAATACGCGTCATCCGCGGTGGGAACGACGGTGTTGAGCCCGTCATTTCCCCCGGCGAGTTGAATCAAGACCAGGATGCGATCGTTCGCCGCGGCGGTCGTTTCCGCCGCCAGGCAGCGCGACCACAGCCCCGGCAGCGCGCCGCTCAGGGAGACCGCTCCCGCGGCGCCGATCGTCTGCAAAAACTCGCGTCGCGAGTTTGGAATCTTCAACATCGCCATGCTCCCTTGACAGTTCATTCCGCCGCGAGGCGCCCGCCGGGCGCCGCTTCCCCGTGATCACATCAACTGATACTCCGGCAACGACAGCAGCATTTGCAGCGTGGCCTGGCGGCGGCTGGTTTCGTCCCCCCCGGCTTCCTCTCCCTGGCGGACCAGCGCCGCATGCACCGCCGGTTCGGGGTTGCCCCCCAGCAACAGCAGTTCTAGCCGCTCCAGCATGGGTTCGGGTGCGGACCAGAGATCCTGTCGCAGGCTGGCGAATTTTCCGCTGGAAACCAGGTCGGTGACGAAGTTCCACCGCAGGATCCAACCGGTGGATTGAATCCATTGCCGACCGCCGTCCCAGCCTTTGACGGACGGAGGTTCCAGGACGTCCTGCCCCATTCGCGCCAGCAACTCCCGGACAGGTTGCCAATGAATCTGCGCGGCCAGGGAGCGCAGCGTCCCCAACACAAAGTCGAGGGGGGATTTGATCAGGTTCCGGCGGAGTTCGGGAGCAAAAAATTCCGGTGACCGGCAGATCTCCCGCAACACGGGCGCCGTCTGCAGGTCGAACTTCTGGTAAAGCGCCGCTGCGTGATCCCGCTGTGCGGGCGTCGGCGTCGAAGTCACAAACGTGCGCAGCAGTTTCAGGGCCAGGAAGCGGGGACACGCGGGGTGATCCAGGCACAGGTTGAGCACATCGTCCCCCTGATATCGCCCCGTCTTGCCGAAAATGGTCTTCTCGGTGCCGTCATGCTGGACGGCGTTGAACCAGAAGGCCTTGTCGCGGAGGTGCCACCCTGAGAAGCCGCGGGCGGCTTCCTGAATGTCGTACTCGGTGTAGTTGCCGATGCCCAGGCTGAAGAGTTCCATCACCTCGCGGGCGAAGTTCTCGTTGGGATGCCGCTTACGATTGGCGTTGCCGTCGAGCCAGACGAGCATCGCGGGATCGCGGGCTTCGGCATGCAGCAGCTCGCGAAACGACCCGCCGGCGTGGCGGCGGAACAGGTCGTTCTGCGCCGCCATCATCGGGACCGACTTCACTTTGGCGTACGACGTCGCGAAATGGTTGTGCCAGTGGAGCGCCAGCTTCTCCCGGAGCGGGTTGGCCGAATAGACCATCCGGTAGTGCCACCACGCCTTCAGATCATTGACGTCGCTCGTGGCATGGGCGGTGGCCCGCAGTGCGGCCTCCGCCTGCTCGAAC
>JANRLN010000217.1:0-5384 GCA_033762515.1 Planctomycetaceae bacterium | reverse complement strand
TCGCGGAGATCCGCCTTAGTAGTCGGAGACGGACACACCGTCATCGCGCGACCCGATCTGACGCAGGATTCCGAAGTCGACATTATCGGAGACAAATCGCACCGAGCCGTCGGTGAGAAGTCCATGAATGCCGCCATCATGGAACGAGTTGATAATCGTGTTCGCGTCCCATGGATTGTTTCCGCCGGCAGGTGCCGTCTTAAGGTTGATTTGATATTGAATTCCAGTGAGTCCCACGCTCCAGGAGTCGGCTCCATTCGGGAAACTCGCCGTGACTGGTTGAGAGAACGTGGTACCCGTCCAACCTCCATAGTAACCCGAGCGAATATCGGCAGTGCCGACGCGGCCCGACTGTTCGGCGACCATTAAAATGTTGGATGTGCCGTCAATACCGTCACGAATCCGGGTCTGCTTGTTGTGCTGGAACATGCCGTTGTTGGTGTAGAACCCGCCGTAGTTGCTCGCCGATCCGACCGTTCGGCCCGCGGGATCCGGGAACGAACCTGAAATGCCCACATACATGGGGGTCTGGTGCAGCTTGGGATTGTTGGTCAGGTCGGCGATCGGGTCGAGCACGCTCGACGGACACACGTAAGCTGCGACAGTGTACTTGGAGAGCTTGTCCTGGTTGGGGCCGGAAGTGTTTCCGGCAAAGCTGCGTGCTGCTGAGTTGAAATCCAGCGAACTGTACATCGCTCCCTGATCCAGCTGCGGGAAAATCAGCAGGCGCCAGTTGGGAACGAGCGTAAAGGCTCCATTGGAACCGAGGGGCCAGCAGCTGAATTGATCGTGGTAATTGTGCAGCGCCAGACCGATCTGCTTCAGGTTGTTCTTGCATTGGGTTCGTCGAGCCGCCTCACGCGCCTGTTGAACCGCCGGGAGCAGCAGCGCGATGAGAACGGCGATGATCGCAATGACGACGAGCAGTTCGATCAGTGTAAATGCCCGCGACCGGGTTCGATGCATCGAAGCGTCCTGATGATGAATGAGAAAAAGCCGTCAACGTGCCGCGAAGAGGACTTCGCCGCTGTGAGAGTGCGATGAACGCAAATGATGTTCCATTCAGGATGACGTTCATTCATTTATGATGGAATGTCTTGGATGCGAGACAAATCCCCAATTTGTTCACTGCCATCGAGCAGGTGATAGGCGCGATTCGTTCAGGTGCATCTGTCGAACTGCGGGTTGGGCCCAGTGGAAGGCTGCCCGCGGGGACGACACCCATGCGTTGGAAACCATCAATTGTGATCGCTGACCGCGACAGGCATCCGGCCCTCAACAACGACATATTCGCTATCTATAGACAGATCGAAATACGTCGAGACCTCACCGGATGGCCAATGAATCGTCGCGCTCAACACGTCCTCGTCTGCAATCCCAAAGGAAACGATTCGCTCTTGACTGGTGAGATATCCATCGCCGGCGGTCAGCCATTTCGTCTGAGTGCGCTGTGGGGTTGTCAGCGAGATGCGTGCTCCGATCGCGGTGCGTTCCGTGGAGGTCGCCACCAGTCGCATGCGCAGGCTGTGCCGGTTGGTGAGGGTGGCGTTCGTCAGCAGGGCATGCGGCGAATCCAGACAACTGATCGCGATGTCGGGGCGACCATCCCGATTCCAGTCCCAGCGGGCCAGCGCGCGACCGAGGTACCGGCCGGCAAACCATTCTCCAAGTTCCTCGGCTGAGACTTCCTGGAATTGTCCGCCGCCAGCATTGCGGAAATATTGGGTGGGCATGTGCAGAGGAACTCCGTGTCGCGTTTCGTCGTCGACATGCCCGTTCGTAACGATGAGGTCTTCCCAGCCGTCGAGGTCTGCATCCAGGAATTGTGTCCCGAATCCCAGTTGTCTCAGGCTAGGTTCGCGCAGCCCGCTATGGGCCGTGTCATCGAAGAACTGCCCTCCCTCCCGCTGCGAATAGAGCGTGTTGGATTCCTTGTAGTAATTCGTGACGAACAGGTCGGCGAGTCCATTGCCGTCAGCGTCGCCCACGGCGATGCCCATGCAAGCCTGTGCGAGGCCTTCGCGGTCGTAGGCGACGCCCATGCTGATGCCGTCTTCACGGAACCAGGGGGACGGATCTGGCGTTTCTCCGGTTCCCCGAAAATAGAAATTGGCCGTGGTGTCGTTCGCCACAAACAGGTCCACGCTTCCTGTTCCCAGAAAATCTCCCGCGACGACCCCCAGCCCTTTACCCTCGGGAACGCGAATTCCAGCAGCGTCCGTTACATCGACGAATACCCCGTCCCCGGTGTTGCGCCGCAAGACGTCATCGGCGGCCGGAAATTCGTGCGGTGTACAGGCCCGCGGGCTGCCGTCGGCTTGCTGGCAGATTCTTTCGAGGAGCCCAGTGCCCGTCAGATAATTGACGACGTACAGATCGGCGAGACCGTCGCGATTGAAGTCGGCGAACGCGGCGCTGGTGGACCACCCGTCGTCCTCCAACCCGGCTAACGTTGACACGTCCACAAAGGTTCCATCGCCGCTGTTGTGGAAGAGCCGATCTCCGGCCACATTCGCCACGAACAGGTCTGGGAACCCATCGCTGTCATAGTCGCCCACTGCGACCCCCTGGCTGTAGCGATCTTCGACAATCCGCGCCCGTTCTGTGACATCGACAAAGTTGCGGCCGCGTTGATTGCGGAAGAGTCGGTCGAGCTGCGGCTGTTCGGCAGGCGCCGGCCACGTGCCCCCCTGGGCGCAATGCAGATCGGGCCAACCATCCGCGTCATAGTCGAGAACGCCCAGTCCACCTCCGGAAAAGCGGAAGATTTGCATGCCCGGTCCGGAGAGGGTGTCTCCGTTGACGTATCGAAACGAGAGACCGACGGCTTCCGCCTCCTCAACGAATCGCACCGGGGGGGAATTCGTGGCGACAGGATGCGCTGCGCCGCTGGAGAGCCCCGATTTCCTGGAACCAGAGTCCGACATCCAGCGCGGCAGCGGTAACCCGCTAAGGTTGCATTGGAGGGCCAATTGTCCGGCGAAGTTGACGCGTGGAGTGTCGCTCGCCGGCTGATCCATCGCTGTCGCCGCCTTGGGACCGAACTTGAGCCGGGCAGCCATCGACCAGGCCCAGGTCTCCCACGGAAGTTCGGCGGCCCGATTGGCGCGGATCAGGCGGCGCATCGTCTGCAGACTGGGCTGCGCTGCGTGCGCTTTCGCGGCCAGAATCAACTCCAAAAGGTGGGCATGACGCGCCTGAAACTCCGCTGCAAATTCGGTCGCCAAGTTCTTGGGCAGGAGTTGGCCCAACCGGTAATGGGCCCGCAGATGCGTTGCATCGCGGCGGACGGCCTCCCAGTCGCAGCGAAGGGTTCCGTTCAGGTCGTGGTCGAGTTCCGCCCGTTCGGCTCGCACCGCCCAGATCTCGGCTGAGTCATCAGCCTGGACCGGCAACGCTGTGTGCCATTCCAGAAATCCATTGCGATCCCCGGTCAGCAGCAACAGCCGCCCGAGCCGCGCCTGAGCACTCAGGACATCGGGACGGGCCGCAACAAAGGCCCGCGTGTTCGCCAACGACACTTCCAGCTCGTGTTTCTGGAACGCTTGATGGGCGATGGCTAAGCGTGTCCAGGGATCGGACGGATTCTTTTCAGCAAGCTGCTCCACAAGTGCGGCGTTTTCCGAGGCTGTGTCCCCCAGCGCAAGGAGTATCAAATCGGTCTCGGTAAAGGCGGACTCCCGAATCCGCTCCCAGCGTAACTGGCGACCTTCTGCGCTGCAGCCGCTCATGCCATACAGACCTGCCAGCAGGGCCTGCGCCGCGGCATTGGCCGGGTCCTGCTGCAGCACCTCTTGCAAACAGGCTTCGGCGCGGAGTGGCTGAAAGAGCTTCAGCAATCGGAGTTCCGCCGCTTGGATCTGCGCCCGGACTCCGTCCGCCGAGTCGAGGGCCACACCCTCGAAGGCTTCCGCCGCAGCGTCGAGGTTGCCCACTCGCGCTTCAACGGTTCCCAGCAGAGCTCTTCCACGGGAATTGTGCGGCTCGCGGTCGAGAAGATTCGCCAATTCCAAGCGAGCACGCCGCAGATCGCCGTGCAGCACGAAGGATTCGGCCTCTGCCAACCGGGGCATCGGGGGGACGCTGTTCAGCTTAAGCAGAATGCTTCCACCGAGGAGCAGCAAGATCCCCACGGGGATTGACAGCATCCACACCCATCGGCTTGACATCTGCGTTCGATGAGCAGCGAACTCCACCTGGATCGCGGAGACGTCGGGACGCGATTCCCGCCCAAGATTCACGACGTGACTCCGTCGCGTCTCAGGGCACCGGTGCTCATTCAGACCCACTCCCCGTATCGTCGTTGCTTCCCAATAACCGCTCACCATCCCTAAGCAATCTTCGTGCCGCGGACATACGATCCTGCGCCCCGCTCATGGGGGCATGGAGGCTTGCACGAATGGGAGTTTGCTTCCCTGGGCGTGCTTGAAGGGCTCGTTTCAGGCACAATCCCGCAGACCTGTGCGGGTTGGCGGAGCCCTGCCGCTGCAGTGCCAGAATCCGCATAAGAATTGCGCCGACCGCCGATAACTTGGGCAGGGTTGCCGGGATGACGTTGTCCCCTAGCTGTCGCAGCCCCGCAGTGTTAAACTCTACACGTCAGCGGGGCTTCGCGGGCCGATGCCCCGAATCCGAACTCCAGACGCAGCGTCTGTTCCACTGGACGCAAGTCCCGCGATCCCGACCCCTTCGTGCGGGCGATTAGCTCAGTTGGTTAGAGCGCCACTCTTACAAAGTGGATGTCGCAGGTTCGAGTCCTGCATCGCCCAATTCACTCGTCTTGCACCCTTGTCGGCGTCGGACTTGAGCGGCATCATCGCGGTATGACCAAACCGCTGTTGATGTTGAACGTCGTCGGGCTGACGCATGACATGCTGGGGGCTCATGCGCCCCACTTGACGCGTCTGGCGAATGAGGGGTTTGCGCGGCCGTTGGGGACGGTGCTCCCTGCCGTCACTTGCTCGGCGCAGTCAACCATTCTGACGGGGACGCTGCCGCGCGAGCATGGGATTGTGGCCAACGGCTGGTACTTTCGAGACTTGGCCGAGGTCTGGCTCTGGCGGCAGTCGAATCGGCTTGTCGCTGGCGAGCGGATCTATGATGTCGGCAAACAACGCGATCCCGCCTACACCACCGCCAAGATGTTCTGGTGGTACAACATGTATGCGGCAGTCGAGTACTCCATGACGCCGCGGCCGAGCTACCCGGCGGACGGCCGCAAGATCATGGACTCGTACAGTCAACCGGCGAGTCTCAAGGACGAACTGCAGGCCAAGTACGGCGTGTTTCCCCTGTTCAAGTTCTGGGGACCGGGGGCCGACATCACCAGTTCGCGCTGGATCGCCGATGCCAGCATCGACGTGATGCGGCAACATCGGCCGTCG
>JANRLN010000216.1:0-1933 GCA_033762515.1 Planctomycetaceae bacterium | reverse complement strand
CTGCTTGATCAACCACTCTGCGGCAATGAACGCCTCAGGGGTTGGAAAATAGCGGCGGACAACTCCCAGGTAGGCAGGAACGGCATCCGCTTCACGCGCCCGCGCGAGCTCCAATTGGGCATCGGGGGTCACCGCCTGCTGGTAGATAGAGAGCAACGGTGTGCGTTCGACTTCCAGCAGCCGCATGGTCTGTCGATGGACGGAGGCCACCCCGCCCGATGGCAACGACATCCAGGCGTCGCGCGGCTGATTGAAGATGAATCGCAGTTGCGGCACCGCTTCAGCGAACTGTGCCTGCTGCACCAGTTTCTGCGCTGTCTCCAGCGCGTGGATTTGCCGACGATCGCGAGCGTAAATGTGCAACCACGCCGATGGCGCCGCTGCTTTCGGGTCGTCCGCCTGAACCACAGCCGGCCCATGAACCAAGCCGAAAGCCCAGACGACAACGCTCCACAGGATCACCGAGCGCCAGTGAGCGCGGGATTCCGAATCACCGCCGACCGTGCGTACCATTCGACGCCCTCCCGTTCCGTCATCGGTCGGCTTCACTATACGCGGAACCGCCGATTGCGGAAATGCCGGGTTGGGCGCCGAGCGAGCCGGGGGACGTAAGTCCCCTGGGTGATGGAATCTGCCGACGCCCGAATGGACCGCTGCCTGGCGACCAGACGACTACGAACGCCTCTTCACTTTCGCCGGTCTTACTGGAGCGTGCGCGGCTCGACCCGCCTTCCAGATGTCCACTTCGACGGCGTTCGATTGCGGTGTGCCGGGAGTGCTGCGGCCGTCGTCGACGAATTGTTCCAGCCGCTCGGTCAGCCGAGCGACAATCTCCGGATGCGCTTCCGCGAGGTTCTTGGTCTCGCCCACGTCTTGATCGAAGCGGAACAGCTGCACGGCGGGCCAGCCGGAAACATCATCCTTGCCGGGGCGCGGCGCACTCCAACCCCCTGAGCCGGGACACAGCGCGAGTTTCCAGTCCCCTTCGCGAATTGCAAACGAACCATTGATCGAGTGGTGCACGACCGCGGAACGCGGCTGTTCGGTCGAGGCGCCCTGGAGGGCCGCGAGAAAACTGACGCTGTCTTCCCCCGCGCCATCCGGCAGATCTGTCTGCAACATCTCGGCGCAGGTCGCCATCAGGTCCACCAGACACAACAATCGGGAGCTGGTCTGACCAGACTTGACCACCGCCGGCCAGCGCACGAGAAAGGGGACGCGATGCCCCCCTTCGTAGATGTCGGCCTTGGTCCCCCGGAAGACATGACTGGGGTTGTGGCCTTTGGCCAGCAGTTCATCAAACTTGGCCTGCGGCGAGCAGCCGTTGTCGCTGGTCACGATCAGCAGCGTGTTCTGCGCAAGGCCCTGCTGGTCGAGGGTGTCCAGGAGTTCGCCGAGGGCGGCATCCTGCTGCATCACGAAGTCGGCGTACATGTTCAGGCCGCTCTTTCCCTGCCATGCGGGCTTGGGGACGATCGGCGTATGGGGAGAGGCGTAGGGCAAATACAGAAAAAATGGCTCCTTCGCGGTCGCCCGTCGTCGAAGGAACGCCGCGGCCTCTGAAGTCAGAACCGGCAGGACGTCGTCAGCCTGGAATCCCGGAGCGGCGGGCCCCAGCCGGGTGGGACTCCCCTCGCGACCGAGCATCAATGGAAAGTTGCGGTCCTCCGTCGGCAACTCGGTGACCCGATCATCCTTCAGGAACGCATAGGGAACCATGTCGAGCGAGGCACTGATCCCGAAGTACTCGTCGAATCCCGCCGCCGTCGGACCATTCGCGAAGGGTTGCGCGTAGTCGACATTGTGCACCTGGTCTGCCGTCTCGATGTTGAGTTCCGTGACCGATTTCCCCGGCAGCTTCACCCAGTCGACCCCGAGGTGCCACTTGCCGATGCACGCCGTGTGGTAACCATGCTCCTTCAGCAGCGACGCG